>NZ_JBIDFM010000002.1:0-349203 GCF_046635805.1 Gilliamella sp. CG13 | reverse complement strand
AGATGTGTATAAGAGACAGATTATATTATAATTCAAAAATTTAGTTATCAAATCACATAACTTTTAAACGTACATAATACGGTTACTAACATACAAAAGGTGGGTTAACTTTCTGTTTAGTTTCTATTGATCGGATAAAGAATTCAAGTACTTTCTGATAATATTTAATTAAAAAATCGACAAATATTACTTTGTTTTAGGTATAAATTACCTTATTAACTTATTTATTCTATTTAAAATATTTAGTAGTGAATAATTTAAATATATTTTAATCTTTATGCTTTCTTAGGCATAGGGGCAACAAATAGTACATATTTAACCTTTTTTTTATGATACAATTTCGACCTTTATAAAATAAATTTGAATTCAGAGGATCAATATGGACTTTTTTATTAATCAAGCGTACGCAGCTGACGGACAAGCCGTTGAAAGCAATCCTTATTTTTTACCGATCATGCTTGTTGTTTTTGGATTATTTTTCTATTTTATGATCATGCGTCCACAACAAAAACGTGCTAAAGCACACCGTGAATTAATGTCATCCATTTCAAAAGGTGATGAAGTGTTAACCAATGGTGGATTGATCGGTCGTGTTTCTAAAGTGAACGAAAATGGTTATATTGCATTAGAATTAAATGATTCAACTGAAGTAATAATCAAACGTGATTTTATTACATCTGTATTACCAAAAGGTACAATGAAATCATTATAATAACAATATTATTATGATAATTCATTGTGTTAATAGTCTAACCCCACAAGAGAATATGTCGTGTTAAATCGCTATCCTTTGTGGAAGTACATTATGTTGGTCGTCATAATTTGTGTCGGCCTACTTTATGCGCTTCCTAATATTTATGGTGAAGATCCAGCTATACAGATTTCTGGCTCGGATAGTGCCAAAATTGAAACGGCTACGCAAAGCAATGTAATAAAATTGCTAGCTGATAATCACATCGATATCAAGTCAATTGTTTACGAAAATGGAACCATTTTAATTCGATTTGCTGATAACGATACGCAACTTAAAGCCAAAGAACTTATTTCAAAAGATTTAGGTGAAAATTATATTGTTGCTTTAAATCTAGCGCCCGCAACGCCAAAGTGGCTTTCCATGTTTGGTGCTTCACCTATGAAATTAGGACTAGATTTGCGTGGGGGAGTTCACTTCTTGATGGAAGTGGATATGACAACGGCATTAGACAAACTCGTAGAGCAATCAATTGAAAACCTAAAGTCTGATTTTAATAATAGCAAACTAAACTTTAAATCCTTGAGTCGCAATAGTGAGCAACAAATC
This sequence comes from Gilliamella sp. CG13, assembly GCF_046635805.1. Classification (NCBI taxonomy): domain Bacteria; kingdom Pseudomonadati; phylum Pseudomonadota; class Gammaproteobacteria; order Orbales; family Orbaceae; genus Gilliamella; species Gilliamella sp. CG13. Next base: position 347,903 of record NZ_JBIDFM010000002.1, on the reverse strand, counting down.
GTCATGGAGTTTGTTAATACACAAGATCGAAACAAAGCCATTGCTAAAATCAATAATTTACAAGATTACAAGATTGACTCTCAAAACGACAACAGCATCATAATCAATATAAGTGAACAACGCTTACAACAAGCTAAAAACGATGCTGTTCAGCAAAACACAACGATTTTACGTAACCGAGTTAATCAACTAGGTGTTGCTGAACCGATTGTACAACGTCAAGGTTCGGATCGAATTGTTGTTGAATTACCGGGAATTCAAGATACCGCATTGGCTAAACGCATTATTGGTGCAACCGCTACACTTGAGTTTAGACAAGTAAATGAAAACAATTCAGCGGATTTGGCTGCTATCATTAACGGTCAAATGCGTGTTCCTTATGGTTCAGAAATAAAATATATGGAAAACGGGCGTCCGGTACTGTTGTATAAACGCATTGCCCTGACTGGTGACCATATAACGGATTCTTCTTACCGATTGAATGAATATTCCCAACCAGAGGTTTCTATTACCCTTGATAGTTCAGGGGGAAAAACTATGCTCGATTTTACTCAAAAAAATCTGCATAAATCAATGGCTACTTTATTTGTCGAATATAAAGATACTGGTAAACGTGATGAAAATGATAAACCAATTTTTGAACGACTTGAACGGGTTATCAATGTTGCAACAATTCAAGGCATCTTCAGTGATCGTTTTCAGGTTACAGGCATTAGTAACATTAATGAAGCTAAAAATTTGTCACTTTTACTACGTGCCGGCGCATTAATAGCGCCAATTCAAATCATTGAGGAGCGTACTGTTGGTCCATCAATGGGGCAAGAAAATATTACTCAAGGGCTAGAATCTTGTGTATGGGGATTATTAATCTCAGTTATCTTTATGTTAGTGGTTTATCGACTATTTGGAGTATTTGCGAGTTTAGCGTTAGTTGCTAACTTAATATTAATTGTTGGTGCGATGTCATTATTGCCTGGTGCGACGTTAAGTATGCCGGGTATAGCTGGTATTGTATTAACTGTCGGTATGGCTGTTGATGCAAACGTACTGATCAATGAACGAATAAAAGAAGAACTGAGTAACGGTCGTAATGTTCAACATGCGATTAATGAAGGATATGCAGGTGCTTGGAGCAGTATTTTTGATGCAAATATCACTACATTAATTACTGCGGTTATCCTTTATGCAGTCGGTACCGGTTCAATCAAAGGTTTTGCGATTACATTAGGTATCGGTATAGTAACATCAATGTTTACATCTATCGTCGGTACTCGAGCATTAGCAAATCTTATTTATGGCGGTCGTCGCGTCAACAAGTTATCAATTTAGAGGTTTATTGTGATTGTTACTAGTAATGATATAAAAAATCATGATGTTAAAGAACTAAATCATGGTCGCAGAGTGCTCGACTTCTTAAAGTTTGGTTTTATTGCTTTTGCAATATCAATGTTACTTGTTGTTGGATCAATTTATGTAATTTTGACCAAAGGATTTAATTTGGGACAAGATTTTACAGGTGGTACAACAGTCGAAATTACGGTGACCAAACCAGTAAATCTTGACGACATCCGTGACAGTTTACGCAATGCTGGCTATCATGAGCCCGTTGTTCAATATTATGGAAGCAGTAAAGATATTATCATTCGACTTGCTTCAGAAAAAAAGGATGACGGTAGCGTATCTTCAGTTATTGATAATGCGTTAGGAGTCAACATTTCAAATTTAATTCATAAAGATATTGATGCAAATGCAGAAATAAAACGAATTGAATTTGTTGGACCAACCGTTGGTTCTGAGCTTGCTCAAGATGGGATATTAGCTATCTGCGCTGCATTGGTTTGCATATTAATTTACATTGCATTTCGTTTTGAATGGCGATTTGGAACAGGTGCGGTTGTTGCGCTTGCGCATGATGTCATCATCACTGCAGGCTATTTATCACTGTTTGATCGGGAGTTGGATCTCACCATAATTGCTGCCATGCTTTCAATTATCGGTTATTCACTTAATGATACCATTGTAGTATTTGACAGAATTCGTGAAAACTTCAGGAAAATTCGTCGAGCATCGCCTTATGATGTGATTAATATCTCATTGACTCAAACCTTACACCGAACTTTAATGACATCAGGTACAACCTTGGCAGTAGTCATTATTCTCTATATTTTCGGTGGTTCAATGCTAAAAGGTTTTTCAGAAACATTGGGCGTTGGTATTGTTTTAGGCACTATTTCGTCAATTTATGTAGCAGCTTACATGTCACTAAAATTAGGCGTTAAACGAGAACACTTTATGCCGCAAAAAAGTGAAGCAGAGGGTGCAGATCAACCTTCAATTATGCGCTAACTTTTACACTCTGCTGGATGCCCAGCAGAGTTATATCAGATTGTTATTTAAACAAATGATATTAAATAGATTGACACCTATTATCGAGTTGAATATTATTAGCCACAGTTTTATCCCTTTCTACTTGGGGCCATAGCTCAGCTGGGAGAGCGCAACGCTGGCAGCGTTGAGGTCAGGGGTTCGATCCCCCTTGGCTCCACCACTTTTTAAATTCATGTGTCAATGTTAATCAAACACAAACGATGACACTAAAGATATTAAATCCTACTTCATTATCATTCCTGTTATCGCGTTAGTCATTCTCCTAAAGGCATATACCTACAAGTAAATATCTGAATACATCTATAATTAAAATAGGCAAAAGCTAAAACGAAAATTTAACTATCTTGATTGCATAAGGCTTTATTAATGATCCTAAAAGATTATATATACCGTTACTATGCCAAAATTCGCAAGAAAATCATATAAAGTTAAAGAATAGTAAAGAAATGTATATAGTAAGTAAATAATATTTAATTTATAATAATTATGTAAGGTTGATTTTGTGAATCTCCCTGACAAAACATCTATTTTAAACGATGAATAGATCAATATGTTTTAAAACTGACATTCTGTTTTTATGAAAAATAAAAAATAGAACGACATGATGTAATGAAAATTACATCATGTTTTTTTTGATTTAATTTTAGGTTAAATATTTTATAGGCTATTAATTTATATGAAAAATCATAAGTTTTCTGTTGTATATCAAACTATAGCATTAATAACGCTTTCCAGCGCGACTTATGTTAATGCTTTACCATGTAGTATCGCAAATGGTCAAATTAATGCCACTAACTCTTGCGAGACGAATGAGAATAATCTTACCAATATTAATGTTAACGCAGGGGCGACAGTTAACCATGATACCGCTAGTAGCTTAATTATCAATAATCCTGGGATTGAGTCAAATAGTAACGGAATTAATGTAACTGGTAGTAATGCGAATTATTTATTAAACGCTTCCGATACAACAAAAGATATAACAATCGATATCGGCGACAATAAAAATCAAAGAGGTCGAGGTATTTCTGTTGAAAAAGGTGCCACAGCAACCGTAAAAGCAAATAACGTGACAATCAAATCAAAGGATAAATATACCAACGATTGGAATGCAAACAATGCATTATGGGCAGGCTCTGGCGGTCAATTAACTATTTTTGCTGATAAATTAGATTTATCAGTTGAAAATGCCACAACACCTTATGGAACAATTGGTGTCAACAACGGTAGTATAAAAATCCAAGGTAATAATGGATTGTCAATTGCGACAATTTCTAACACTGGTGGATCAAGTGCCGGCATATGGGCAGAAGGCAAAGGAACGATAGATCTTGATCTTGTTAAAATTAATACTGATTCTTCTCAAGATTATGTCATGGGGGTTTATACCAAAAATAAAGGGTCAACCGTCACATTTGCTGGAGGTGAAATTGGTAGCCTTGCTAGTCGGGCCGGTTCAGCAATTCGAACATTGGAACAGTCACAGGTTATTGCCAAAGGTTATGATAAAGGATCTTTAATTATACAGACTAATGGAACGGATTCACGGGGTATTCGAGCAACGGGTGGTTCATCTGTCATTTTAAATAACGACAAACACAGTAATTTTGTCACGCAAATTCATACTACAGGAAGCATTTCTGATGGTATTAACGCTGGTCGATTAGGGACAATGCATAAGGATGGAAAAATCTTTAAGCATGGCGGTGAAATAGGATCGGAACTCGCGTCTTCAAGCATTGAAACTTATGGTGAAACTCATATAAAAACAGATTCAGAAAATTCTTATGGTCTTCGACTTATTGGTGATGGAGCAAGCATAAAAATGCATGCGTTGGATGGACAAGGTCGTAGTACGATTCATTCAGCGACCACAGCAATACGTTTTAATTTTGGCAATGGTTACAGTCTGAATGAAGATGGTTCTTCGGCAAAAGATCTTGCCCAAAATATGATGCTCGAAAATGTAGACATTACCAGTGATGGAAAATCAGGCAAGTTCGAATTGATTAATACCAGCGATAATAACAGTTTTATCTGTAAACTTGGTGGTTGTGACAAAAATGGAAATAATACCTATGCTAGCGGTAATTTAATTCAGGTCGGGGATCACAGCCTTGATGTCGGTATGTTATCGCATATCAACGATAATAATTTAGCTATGACTGTGGCTGATTCAGTAAAAAATGGTGTGCTGTTATTAAAAAATAGTTCGGCTACAGCGGCTGAAAATACCGATCTATTAAATGTTACTTATGGTGGTGGAACGGCTAAAGTGACTGATAAGGTTTCAAGTAGTTTTAATTTGACGTCTAATGCATCGATCTTAAAAGGGAGTATCTTTACGGATAAAACCTTAGACAAAGACAATCAAACAAGTCAATCCAACATAAGCTTGAATAATCAATCTACATGGTACATTCAACGTGATTCAAATGTGACTAATTTAAATGTCCAAGATAGTGAAATTTATCTCAATCGCTATGACAATTGGAAAGATGAGCAAGGTAAATTACTTGAAAATGCTAACCAACCTTCAAATTATACCGTCTTAGAGACAAATAAACTAACGGGTAATAATAGTCGCTTTTATTTCCAAACTGATATTGTTAACCAAAAAACAGATAAATTAATAATAACCGATAAAGATGGGACGAATGGGCAACATTATGTCATTGTAAAAAATGATGGATCGCAAAGTACGACAGGAACAGAAAAAATTGACATCATTGAAACTAATGGAAATCATGCCGATTTCAAATTAATCAATAAAGTTGAATTAGGTGGTTATGAATATGATCTCAGACAAATTACTGATCCTGATTCAGACGATCTTGGTGGTTGGGAGTTATATAGTACAGGTTCAAAACAGAAACCTTCAAAACCATCAAAAACTTCAACGGCTCAAGCAACGCTAAGCTTTGCAAATACTAACTATCTGCTTGTTTATATTGATATCCAAACTTTATTACAACGAATAGGTGATTTACGGAATATATCGGATCATCAAGGCGATTTTTGGATTAGAGGCGTCGTTGGTCAATTAAACTCATTTGCATCAGTTAATTATAATGATTATAAAATGAATTATCGGGGGCTACAAAGTGGTATTGATAAACTGGTTTATGAATCTGAAAATGGTCGTTTCTATTTAGGTGGTATGATTGGCTACTATGATGTAGATCAAGATTTTAAACAAGGAAGTGGTTCAGGAAAAAACTATAATGTTGGTCTCTATTCTACTTATATCAACAATAACGATTTTTACTTAGACGGCATTTTCAAATTATCCAAATTAAAAAATCAATTTGATGTTAGAGATAGCCAAGGTAAAAATATTTCGGGTAAAGGGAATACCCACGCGCTAAGTCTATCGTTAGAAGCAGGGAAACGTTTTTACCTTTCTGATGAAAAACAAGGGTTATATGCAGAACCTCAGCTACAAGTTGTTTATACTCGTAATGGCGCTGATTCAACAAAAGCGAGCAATGCACTCAAAGTTAAATATGATCGCTATAACTCATTGATAGGACGTACAAGTGTCATAATGGGATATGCGATACCGAATATCAAAAATCAAACCAATATTTACTTAAAAACAGGATATGTTAAAGAGTTTGATGGTGATACTTCTTACCGATTAAATCATATCAAGGAATCTAATCAATATCGTGGACATTGGTTTGAAAATGCACTTGGTATAAACGCAACCATACAAAATAATCATCATATCTACAGTGAAGTCGATTTTGCTAAAGGGAATAAGTTTAACAAAAAGCAGATCAACCTGGGTTACCGATACAACTTTTAATAACAATAAAATCCTAACAAACTAACTTTATAAGCTTATCCTTATTGGATAAGCTTTTTTTATATATGTCGTAACCAAATATTCCCCCTAATTGAAATTTAATGAGCGATCAGTTGAACAAATAATTTTTTTAATTACAACTGCAAAGTTATTGGTTTTTGTACGATGAAAGTAATATCAACCTTAGGATCTTATTCATGACAATTGAATGTCGACTTTATCACCAATCCAATAATTGTAAAAATTCATGATGTTCGAAACAAAATCAACAATATTGATAACACTATCATTAAATTCTTGGCATATCGATTTGAACAGGTCAAACAAGCCAGTAATTTAAAAAGAAGACTTCTGATATTTACGCAAGTGGAGGTTTTGAGTGTATGCTTGAAAAACGAGAACAACAAGCTAATGAATTTGGATTGAATGATGGAATCATCAAACATTTATACGCTAATCTTGTACAACATTTTATTGAGGAAGCATTGAAATACGTTAATAATCTAGCAAAATAATCATATCGTAATTTTATCAATGACAATAAGAAATTAAGTCTATTGTATGAAAAACAAAAGGTTAATATAAGTAAATTTCACTGCATTAAAATTTACTTTATCGCTCACTTCATCACAAATCTTATCCAAAAACAGCTTGATGCCTATCCTATTTTTCGAAAAAATAACCGACTTACGTCAATAGATTAGCTAACCAATTTGGTAATAATTAATAAAAAAATAATAAATTGAAAGTGAAATGAACAATTGTTTATAACCGTTCTAACAAAATCATTAAACAGCAGTATTGAAGTTGTTTTAAATCTTTAATGGGTAAAAGTATGAAATCTTTTTACAGTATAAAACTAGCCAATTTTCTGAACTTTTTTTCAACGAATTTCTTTTATCATAGTGCAGAAATGCTATTTTTAATCTGGTTCTTCCTATTTTCATTCATATTTTTTTCATTAAAAATCACTCAAAATATATATCAATTAGGCATGATTTCTACGACAAGAGATGAAGGGAAGTTTGAACTTTCAGTCGATGGAAAAAAAAGAAAAAAGTTTGCGTTCAAATATATCAATTATGATAACCCTGTCAGCAATATCTTTTTCATCAGACTATTTGGCGTTATTTTAAACTATTTATCAATTGTTTTTTGTTTTATCATTTTTGCTAACTTATTATTAAATATAATCTTTTACTTTTTAAGTTTAGGTAAAATGATTAACTTAAAATACTATAAATACTATCTTTTTAGTGAATATAATGTTTATGGTATCGCATGGATAGCTGTCGCATTTGCTTTAGCTGTCATTTGTTATCTGATTATCTACCATAAATATACAAAACAGTTTTTTTCAGAATTAGATAAAAAAGTTAATGAATCAATGATTTCAAATATTAAAAAATCTGATTTAAGAAGCGGTAGTTTATTAGATGTTAAAGATTTAAAATTTAATGAAGTCGATATTTACGATCCATCAGATTATTATCAAGAAGCGAAACAAAAAGATTCGTTATTTCTTGGTATTGATGATGAATCGACCCCCATATTTTATAAAAAAAGTGTATGGAATGAAACTAACGTACAAATAATCGGAAAAATGGGAAGTGGTAAAGGTGTATTAGCAACATCTGTATTTATCCAATGTTACGAAAACTATAATGATTTCAATGTATGGTTCGATCCTAAAAACGACGAATGGGCTTATAGTGTTTTCAAGAATAAATCAAAGAAAGATCAGTTCTTTTATATAGATCTTAATCGAGATGCAGAGCCTCAATTTAATATATTCCAAGATATTACCGTCACAGAACTTAATGAATTATTTGTAGCCGGTTTTGGACTTGGCAGAACAGGAACAAATGCTGACTTTTATAAAATTGGTGATAGAAAAGTATGTCGTGAATTGGCTAATCAGTTTGAGGATGAACCAGATAATATCAACATCAACACGATTATGGAAAAATGGAATAAACTACCTAATGACCTAAAACAGCAAGGTTCAAGTTTTTTTGGTCAGCTTGAAGAATTATCTGAATTAAAGTGTATTCAAACTGATAAAGGGATTAACTTAAAAGACATTATATCAGGCAATAAACCCGGCATGTTATATATAACAGGATCATTACGAGATGAAAATGTTGTTATGTTACAAAAAATGTTGCTATTGAGAATAACGCAGATCATCGAAAAAAGGGACAGAAAACAAGATTTAACACACATTAATATCATGCTTGATGAAGTTCGATATATTTTATCTAAAAATACGTTAGAAATGATGGGAACAATACGAGATAAAAAAGCAAATATTATCTATACTCACCAATCGTTAGGTGATCTAGTTGGGTCAAGCCAAGATCTTGATCCTGCATCGACCAAAAATATCATGCTCGACAATGTTGGACTAAGATGGATATATAAACTTGATATAAAAGACAGTGCGGAATGGGCAAGTAATTTAACTTCAGAAACGCTAAAAGATGTAGAAAGAAGAACTTTAAGCTTAAATGATGCAAACGTAGAAATGGCAAGCAAAGAAACAACCATTTTTAAACAAAAAGCCAATTATATTGAAACGAGTGTTATACAGAATTTACCGAAACGCTGTGGCTTAATTATCGGATTAGAAGGCTTGCCTAAGTTAGCTTATAGTAGCCCAATAATCGTATCTAAATTAGATAAAGTATTACAGATAGCACCTAGATTGGAACTTACCTACAAAAAAACAACACCAAAAAACAAGGTTGAAAAACAACCAGTCAAAAAACAGAAAAAAAATGAGACCACTGTCGATAAAGAATTACTTAATCAAACTACAGGATTAGAAGATTTTTTAGCATCCAAACTTAAAAAAGATAAAAACCTATCTGATGAAATAATGATTGACATCGAAAGTAATCCTACCGCTCAACCAACGATTATAAATCATGAAGTGATTAAAGATTAACAATTTGTGATAACGATTTCAAAAAAAACATAATGGTAACGTACGTACTAAAAAATTTTTACGTTTCAATAACTATAGTGAAAAGCTTATTCTGTCTAGTTTTTGGTTATCTTTTTCCAAAAAAAATCGTTATATTTCGTAAAGATAATAATTAACAAACAACAATTATAATTACAAAATTTACTAAATTAGAACTGAAAATATCGAAAATAGCTATTATAGTACGACCCATCTTTACAAATTCGTTTCAATTAGCGATTTGTGCGATTTTAAAAATAAATTAATAAAAATCATATAACTATAAACAAAAAATAAAATAATAAAAAATTACAATAATTTGTAATCGTATATCATTATATTAGGAATAGAAGGAAATGAGGAAGTGGAGTTAGTTACGCTTTTAACAGCTTGTGCTTTAAATGTAAGTTCTGATTTATTAGAACCATTAATTCAATTAGAAAGCGGTTATAACCCTTATGCTATAGGTGTTGTGGGCGCTTCTGTTCCTCAACCTACCTCTTTAAATGATTTTTGGCACACTATTAATGATTTAGAAAAAAGAAACAAAAATTATTCGGTAGGTCTTGCTCAAATCAATATCAAAAATCTTCATCGATTTAATATTCCTGTTCTTGATGCGGTAGAGCCTTGTAACAACATCAAATTATCAAGTGTCATATTGAAAGATTGTTACTCAAATTATCAAGATATAGGAAAAGCATTGAGCTGTTATTACAGTGGCAATGATAAAACTGGTTTTAAGCGTGATTTTAATAATAGCTATGTTGAACGATTTTTAACATCTTATGCTAACAAGCAAGAAAATGTTGTTATCAATTTTAATTATGACCAATTTTATCAACTCAAAAATCAAGTTGAAAATTATCATCACAATCAACCATCAACACAAATTGCTAGATCATCAAATGTTAAAAATACTAATCAAGTAAAAAATTTTTCTAATCACAAGAAAAAAGAATCGTTTTTGAAAAAAACAATCAATATGAACTAAAGGAGAAAGAATAAAATGAAATTAATCAAAAAATTATTTTGGTTGTCAATTGGGATTTTGATTACTAATCCAAGTTTTGCTGCCGGACTTTCTAAAACCGAAAGTGGTATGAAAGAACTGCAAAGTTCGATACATGCCATTGTAGGAATTGTATTTCTTATAACAGGACTCATTGTTGGTGTTTTAGTTTGGCGAGGATCAAAAACATGGGAAGAGTGTTCTAAATGGGTGATTGGAGTCGCATTTGCAGGTGGAGCGGCAGAATTCATTACGATTTTCTTTGGATAAGTGTCAAATAAATGGAAAAAGATATTTTATACAAGGCATTAACCAGACCTGCATTAATATTAGGATTACCATTGCAGTTAATCATATTTATTGCATGGTTAACTGTTATGTTATGTATGTTTATTTCATACTTTTTTGTCGGTTTAGGTATTTTTCTTTTTATTACCTGTGTTGCTTTAAATAAAAAGGATGAAATGTTTTTTTCTATATTGGGAAAGAAATTATTGGTTTCAAGCGGAACGGCCAGTTTGTCACAAAGTAAAAAGCTATATGGCAATAATATAGATTATGTAACATCATCGTCTTATCGGGCAATAAAAGTGGATAATAATATTAATTTAAAACATTTTTCAACTATCGAAAAAAACATACCTTACTCAAGTCATATCGATAATCACATTATTATTAACAAAAATGGTGATTTAGTGGCGACATGGGAAGTAAAAGGTATTTCCTTTGAAACAAAAGGTGATGATGAACTTGATATCAGAAAAAATGAACTTGATAATTTTATTCGCTCATTTTCAAATGAAAACATAGCAATATATGTAAATGTCATCAAAAAAAATACAGATATCAAAATAGGCGGTGATTTTACGGGGTTTTGGTTTGCTGAAGAAAATAATAATCGATATCTCGATTACCTAAAAAGTCAGCAAAATAAAGAGACTTTTATTTATGTTTCTTTGGTGATGAAAGGCGCGGATTTACAAGATAAAGCAGATAGCTTCATTACCAGTATAATTACAAAATTGATAGGGAAAAAATCGATTAATGTCAAAGAAAAACAGGATTTCATTGATAATAACTTATTACAAATGAAAGATCTCTGTTTCAGATTTGATAAAGGATTATCTGAATTTGGCTCAAGGCGACTAGGGTTATATAGCAAAAATGACTATGTTTATTCAGAATTGATTGAATTATATAACTTAATATTAAGTGGTATTGATCGACCGATAATAATCGAACCGACAAGGTTATCCAACCTATTAGCCACGTCTGATTATTATTTTGGTGAACAGACAGTTATCGCAAAGTCAAATAATCAAACTAAATATATAAAATGCGTTGAAATAAAAACTTATTCTAACGAAACCAATCAAGGTATCTTTGATTTTCTTCTCGCTTTACCGATAGATATTTGTATAACGCAATCCTTTTCTATTTTATCAGCCAAAAAAGGAGTGGATTTAATAAAAAGGAAGAAAAATCAATTTGAATCATCAAACGATGATGGTGTTTCACAAGTATTGACCCTTGATTTATTTATTGATGATTTAGCAAGTGGCAATATTTCAATTGGAGAATACCATTTCAATGTATTTATCCGTGCCAATACGTTTGAGCAAGTCCAAAACCAATCAAAAGAAATTATACAATCTTTAAATAATAAAGGGTTTATTGCACAAGATAGCACAATATCATTAAAACCTAATTTCTTTGCGCAGTTGCCTTCAAATTTTAAATATCGAACACGCGTTGTTGAAATCACCAGTAAAAATTTTGCAGGAACAACGGGATTACACAATTTTTTAGCTGGTAAACGAATCGGCAATTGTTGGGGAGACGCGCTAACGGTATTACAAACTAGAAGCGGACAACCCTATTATTTCAATATTCATGAAGAAAACGCATTTACTAATGATTTGGGTAAAGATCTAGTCGGTAATTTCATGATCATTGGTGGAACAGGTGCCGGTAAAACGGTTCTTGCATCCTGGATATTGGAACAAAGTTTAAAATTTAATAGTCCAACATCGTTTAAAACCAATGTATTAGAACAAACCAAAAAATTTAGATTTATCTATTTTGATAAAGATAGGGCTGTTCAAATGCATATGTTAGCCTTAGGTGGAAAATACATTAGTCTCAGAAAAGGTTTCAATACCAATCTAAATCCTTTTGCGCTTGAAAGCACGCAAGAAAACATTAATTTTTTAGTTTCATTTATTAAACTACTTTGCTCATTAGACGGTGGTCCTGTATCTGTATTACAAGATAAAGAGATATATAGAGCCGTTAATCAAGTCATGTCCCGAGAAAGAAGCAAAAGAAGTTTTGGTATTTCTTTATTACTTCAAACATTGGACATAGAGCAGGCAGAGGATAAACGAGAAAAATCGATTCATGAAAGACTACAAAAATGGAGCCGAAATGGTTTTTTAGGTTGGGTATTTGATAATGAAATAGATGATCTTGATATCGAAAAATACAATACTTTTGGCATTGATGGCACAGAGTTTTTAGATGATAAGGAAATCTTGGATCCGTTAATGTTTTACATTCTCCACAAAATAAAATTGTTATTAAATGGTCAACGGATTGGTGTTTTTATCGACGAAATACAAAAATATGCAGAATGTCCTACGGTTGACAACATGATCGACGATCTGTTTAGGGTTATCCGTAAACTACAAGGATTTATTGGTGGGGCAACACAAGATCTGACTTCGATTGAACATACCAAAACATACAAAGTACTATTAACACAGACAGAAACTAAAATAGTTATGCCAGAAAAAGTATATCGGGAAGATTATTTTATTGAACGTCTAAAATTTACTGAAAAAGAGTTTCAATTGCTAAAGACTTTGAAAAAAGCAGATAGAGAATTTTTAGTGAAAAAAACCAGTGTCGATACCGGAAAACCTGAAAGTATCGTTTGTCGATTAAATTTAGGTTGCCTAGGTGAGAATTTACGTATATTGAGCATTGGTTCATCAGAACGAGCAGTCGCCGATAAACTAATAGCAGAAACAGATGACGCTCAAATCTGGATTAAAAAATTAGGTCAATTATTACAAGCTGAAAATATGAATCAATAAAGGGAGAGGAAACAATGAAAAAAACAAAATTATTAATGTTAAGTTTATGCTTTATATCTTATAACGCATTATCTGGAGGTGTTCCTGTATTTGATGGCGCAGCCAGTATAAGAGCACTCAATGAGTGGCAAGAAAAACTACAACAATGGCAATCAACAAACAGCTTCCATAATAGTAATCTTACTTTAGGTCAGGCTCAACTAGGTACTTTAAGCGGTGTGAAAGATCAAGTTAAAAATTTCAATGTCAAAACATTGGTCAAGGATATTAGTTCAATTGATAAAATTATGCCTAACTATGACTCAATAGTTAGTGGAAAATTTTCAAAAGAATCTAATGCATTAGCTTCAAAACTGGACCTTAATGGTCGATGTGTAAATAACCATAAAGAATTGGTTAATCTTTGTAAATCAGAGAATTTGAACTTAGCGGCTAACTATATTGCGATGGAAAAAGTCAATGAACAAATAAATGTCATTTCGGAAAAAATAGGAAAACTAGCTGATGAAGTATCACAATCTGATACTGTTAAAAACAGTACAGATATCAATAATGAAATCACAGTATTTAACAATCAATTAGAATTATTAGATCGAAAATTAGAACTTACACAAAAACAATTCCAATCCAATCAAATGTTAATCGATAAACAAAAGGAAAAAATTAGAAAAGAACTCAATTTACGTCCGAGTACTGAAGCATTTCAACGTTTGGAAAATGAGCTGAAAAGAAAAAATAAAAATATCGTTAGTTTTGATGGTTTTTAAAAACTCTAAATAAAGTTAGATTAGGTATTCTTTATCATTTTGCTATTTATTATTGTTAACAATATAGATATCAATGTTATTTTAAAAAATTTAAAGAATGCCTGATTGTTGTTGAAAAAAGTCGAATAAGACGGGAGATATCTTCAGATGGCTGGAGTATTTAGTTCGCTACAAACACTAGTTGATACAACGCTTGAGCAAGTTAAAGCCCCTAATATAACCGAATTACTTGATGCAATTAGTGAAATATTTGGATCAATTATGCTGTTATGGGTTACGTTTAAGTGTATTGATATTGCTATAGGGAACAAGGCCTTTGTGATAGCAGAGAGCTATCAGAAAATATTAATAGTATCTATTGTGACAACCATTGCTTTTGACGCATCAGGTTGGATAAAAACTATTTTAGATATTGTAGACGAAGTTAAAAAGATTTTGATAATAAATGGAGGTGCAATAGCACAGCTAGATGGACTGACAGATCAGTATAATAAGACAATTTCCCCAATTATAGATGATACAAGCATCTTTGTACAACCATTTATATTAGTACTATTTTGGGCTGGCTTTTTTATTATGGCTGGTAGCTGTCTTTTTATGTTATTGACAGCACAAATTATTTTAGCTTTAGCATTGCTCTTTACACCGCTAGCAATTTTATCGTTATCGTTTCAAAGTACGAAAAAAGTATTTGAAGGATGGTTATCTTCTGTAGTAGGTTCAATGGTCAGTATGATGTTAGCAGGGATGATGATGTCGATAATGTCATCATTTGTAAAAACAATATCCGACACAGAAACTTTTAAAAGTTTATCCGCTTCAATAGCCTCAGGAGCATGTGTACTCTTTGCTATTTTCTTTTATTACATTATGTCAGATGTAAAAAGATTAGCCGAATCAATCACAGGATTTACATGTGGCTCTCTCATGGATGCATCTAATACCTTCAATATGGCAAATGCTCAAAAAGCAGTACAAGCATTAAAAAAATTAAAAGATAAGGTAAGCAAAAAATGAAAAAAATGATAATTTCTCTATTTTTATTAACGTTAGTAGTTGGCTGTGTTAAAAGAAAAAATACTGTTCCTCTAGAAAATAACCAATTACAAGCGGTAAACAGTGACATTATTACTTATCAACTAATAGAAAATATAAAGGCGAAGTAAATGTCAGACAAAAAAAGTATACATGTTATAGATGAACTTACAAAAGAAAGTCTAACTTTTGAAAAAAATATTATTCAGAATCAGGAAAAATCTAAAAAATTAGCATGGATAGTGGCAAGTATTTTTATCTTATATTCTTTAGTGTTAACGGGGTCATTTGCATTTTTATTACCACTGAAGGAAACTCAACCCTATGTTATTCGAATCGATAACAACACAGGCTATACTGATATTATTCCATCTTTAACGGATCAATCCTTTACCCCTGATGAAGCACTCGATCGATTTTGGATAGCCCATTATATTGAATTGCGTGAAAAATATGTTTATGAAACTCTTCAACAAGATTATGAAAGAGTGCAATTATATGGATCAGCAAATGTTAATCGGCAGTACATCGGCTTATTTAACGCAGATAATGCACCCTACAAATTGTATGGGGATGGTTATGCTATCGAAGTAAAAATTTTGTCTATAAATTTGGGGGTAAGTGAAGGAGAGACTAACACGAAGACTGCTATTGCACGGGCAGAATTGACTAGGGTAAACCTAGCTAACAATGAAAGAGTGAGCAAAAGAATCTTTGCTACCATAGCGTATGACTATAAACCAAATTTATCACTAGCGTTAAATCATAGAACATCCAATCCGTTAGGATTTCAAATTTTATCTTACACCGTTGATACAGAAAATAGGTAATTTTAATGAAAAAGCTGATTACATTTCTAATAGTTTTAATCACGTTTAATGCATATTCCGAAACCGATCCCCCAAAATCTAATTTTGATTATCGTGTTCGAGAGCTTGACTATAATAATGATGATGTAACTAAAATCATTGCGGTAGATGGTTACACCACAACTATAAAATTTTCAGATAATGAATACATACAATATGTAACCACCGGTTTTGAAGAGGGTTGGCAACATAAAATACAAAATAATTATTTAATCATTATGCCCAAACCTATCGACAATGGGGAAGGGACTTTTTACAAACCTTCATCACCAGATTGGAATACTAATTTAATTGTGATTACCGATAGAAGGGAATACTCATTCCAATTAATGATAGATGAAAAACAAGATAATAACTCTTTTATTGTACGCTTTAATTATCCGAAGGATAGAGCCTTAGCCATAAAAAATGAAAATATAAGAAAAGCAAAAATATATCAAGAAGAGAAAAACAAACAACTTATAACAAAATCATTAGGCAAGTTAAGTACACCTGTGAACTGGAATTATTACAAATCTGTTAATAAAGGAAGTGAAAGTATTGTACCGGATTTTGTTTATGATGATGGCATACTAACCTTTTTAGGGTTTTCCAATGAAAAAGAGATCCCAAGTGTATTTTTGGTGAATAAAAATAAATCAGAAGAAATGCTCACCTACAATATGCGAGCCGATGTATTAAATAATTACCGAACGTTAGTAGTTCATAAAGTGGCAGAAAAATTAATTTTAAGAAATGGTAACAAGGTTGTCGGGATTTTTAATCAGTCTTATGGAACCTATAAACCAGAATATAAAACAACAATAAGCGATAACGTAATCAGAGTGATCAACCAGTAAGGATAGAAAATGAGTGTCAATCAAAATAATATGGAGTCAAATGAAGAAAATTTGAAATCGAATATCGCTGATGAATTGAAAAATGAGAAAAAATCAAAAGGAATATCATTTAAAACAATCTTCATGTTGATGGTTATCATCGCTATTGTGTTATTTTTGTTAGCGAGGGGAATTTTATCGCTTAAAAGATCAATACAACCTGATAGACAAAACTCCGAGCCCGAAGTTGTTACTGTTGATAATAGACCATTTAATATTACAAGAAATACTAGGAATCCTGATAATCTTTTATCCCCGAATGATCCAGAAAGTGGGATTGATTCAGAAGATTCAGACCCAAATGAAATTGAAATACCATCAAAACCCATAATTATAAAAGGGCGTTTCGGATTAGCTAAAGGTGATGATAACAATGTAAAACAACAAGAAACCCAACCAATAGTTCAACCAACACCTCAACAACAAAGTTCTGGTGATAACGAAAAAAACAAACAAAGTACCAAAATTGTTAAGGCGGAAGTATTAAAACTTAATCCTAATTTATCAATTTATAGGGGAACATTTATTAAATGCTCATTAAGAACAGCATTGATTAGCCAAATTAGTGGTGATGTTGGATGCATTATCAGTGATGATGTTTATTCGGCAAATGGTACGACCTTACTTATAGAAAAGGGTTCAATAGTTAATGGAGCCTTCAGACGAGCCAGTGTTAATCAAGGTGACGATAGAGTGTTTGTTTTATGGGAAGAGATCAGAACACCCAATAATTTAATAATAAGAATTGATTCAGGGGCGAGTGATGTATTAGGTGGCCAAGGTATTAGTGGTTGGGTTGATAATCATTTTTGGACTCGTTTTGGTAATGCTGTGTTAGTTTCTTTGATGAGTGATCTGTCAAGTGCTGCTGCATCACGATTACAAAAAGAACACACTTTTACTGATTTAAATAATACCACTCAAGGTGGAACGGATGTTGCTAAATCGATAATTGAGAAAAATGTTGATATTCCACCAACAATATATCGTAATCATGGTGATAGTGTTGGTATTTACACTAACCAAGATATTGATTTTAGTGATGTTTATAAATTAGAGTACAGAAAATGATGAATACTATTTTTTGGGAAAATACAGAAGTTTTATTTGGAAAATACCTATCAGATCCGAAAATAAAAGAAATTTGTGTCAATCCTGACGGTGCATTGTGGGTTGAAACAACCGACGATGAATGGATAAAAAAAGAATCGATTGAAAACGATATAAAAAAACCAGGTTCACTTTTACAATCTTTTGCGACGACCGCGGCAAATTACAATAATACAAAATTGGGTGAAACTAACCCCTTTTTAAGTGGGACATTAATCAGTGGTGAAAGAATACAATTAGTTTATGCACCCGCATCTAAAAACTTAATTGTAGATATCCGAAAAAATCATAAAACCAATGTACCGTATCAAAAGTATGTTGAACAAGGTTTATTTAATGATATCAAAGCATTTGGTGATAAAAGTAGAGATGATGAAGAGTTAAAAGAACTTTATCTTAGCAGAAATTTCGTCGATTTTATAAAAAAAGCCGTAGCTGTGGGCAAAAACATCATTTTTTGTGGTGAAACAGGATCGGGAAAAACGACCTTCATGAAAAGCTTAATGGAGTTTATACCATTAAATGCACGGTTAATATCTATCGAAGATACAGAAGAATTAGCCTTTTTTAATCATGGTAACTATGCCCAACTTTTCTATGATAGCCAATACAAAGAAGAAGATCCGGTAACGCCATCAAAATTACTAAAAGCATGTTTACGATTAAAACCAACCAGAATTCTACTGGCTGAAATACGAGATCAAGTCGCCTTAGATCTCATTAAAGTAATTGGTAGTGGCCACAATGGAACACTATGTTCTTATCATTCACCTACAGTTGAAATGACTTTTCAAAAAATGGTGACTAATGTAATGGAAAATCCTAAAGCCGTGGGATTAAGTGATAAAACTGTTGCTAAAATGATAGGGTTATCAATTGATGTAGTCATTCAAATGTCAGCTTTTTCTGGTTCAAGAAAAATTACAGAAGTCTATTTTAAGGATGTCGATTATGAAAAGTTATTTAATTAAAGGGTTATTAATTATATTAATAGGATACCTAACAGGTTGTTCAAATCCACCTAAACCACCTAAATTGAATAGTGACAACTATAAATCTGTATATCAAGATCAACTATTTCGATATCCGACAAGTCGACTGTCACCTAATGAACAAATTATAAAGGACTTTAAAGATAAATCAGTGATTTATACTGTAGTAGGCGAGCCAATTAAAGAGTCAGACAAAATAACTGTCATTTTTTTAGCAACTCATGCCGATTCAATAAAAATAATTGGCAACAAAAAAAATATTTATCTCTATGAAAATTATTTCAGAAAAATAGGGATTAAATGCCAATTTGTAACAGAAGAAATGGTTGATAAAAATGAATTTGTCACATTTATATTTTCAGGAAAACAGGGGGATAAGATTGTAAAATCAAAATAAAATGTAAAACATATGTTATTAAAAAATAACATGGGAATAGGAAAACAATAAAATAATAAAACTAAATAAAACCAGCGATAACATCTAAAAATAACGAATAATAAGCGTATTAAAAGATGTTATTCAATGAACAAAACAATGAAACACAAATGTATATCAAAAAACGAAATTGATAACATTCAATTACTATAAAAGCAGGTAATATTATGAAAAAAATAAACTATTTCAAGACAATTATCATATTGACTGCTTTTTTTTCATTAAACAGTTTTGCTGATGAAAAAGAAGACTTAGATAGATACCGGTTTGAATATAAAACAATTATGTCAAAAGAACATATATCACCAACAGATCAGCTCAAAGCTAGCGATCTAAAAGAGAAAATACAACTCATTGAAAAAAACAACCCATCTTTAAAAGAAGATGACAGAAGTATAATCGATAGGCTTGCCGAAACTAAAGAATCAAAAATAGTTACAAGCTCAAGTCCTGCTAACACAAACGATATAAACTATCGCGAAAACGTGGGAATATCAGATAACCTGACTCATTTTACTAATGACAAAAAAAATCGATTTAATATAAACCAAAAAGATCTTTCTAATGACCAAGCACTAGCTTGTGGTGTTATTTTATGTTTATCTTCAGTAACAAGGCCGAGTGAATGTACATCTTATCTTAAAAAATTCTTCTCAATAAAAGTAATTACCAGAGGGATTTTCAATTGGACAAAAACGCTAACAGCAAGAAAATCTTTTTTAGCAATGTGTCCGGTTGATAATGATGACCAAAATTTAAATAACCTAGTCAACGATATTATTCCAAACCAAAAAACAGATTGTACAGCTGACGAATTAAACAACTTGCAAGATAAAAAAGGGGATAGTATAAGAACCATTGCAAAATTACCAGATTACTGTGAAGCATTAGCCAACCATGCCTATTCTGATATCAAACTACCTACTTATCATTGTGATGGAACCTATTACTCAAACAAAGATTGGCGACGAGGTTACAGTGCGATAATAATTAGAGGAAAAAATCCGAAAAAAGAATATGATGCATGGAAGAGTCAAGGAAATAAAGGGCATATGGCAAAAATAAATTTTGGTTATGGTTATTTTAAACATTACCCAATTACCAAAAAATGTTGGAAAGATGAAAATTAAGCTAAATCTTAGCTGATTTCTGACATGAAAATATAAACAGCAAACTTTCAATTTAAACAACCAAAAATTGATAATGACTGTTAACGAAAACTAAAAAGTTAATCCTTAACACTAAGGATTAACTTTGTTGGTTAAAATAACAGTGAAATTTATGATTAATGGTATCAAATATTCAACTCACAATCTTTTTTACACACAAAATATCATCTATTGCATCAAACAATATCGTAACTGATTTTAGTCGCTTCTTATATACATAAAAACACTCATGACCAGCAATGTGTAGTTTAAAAGCTATTATGAAAAGGTTTACATAAAATAAATTTTAAAACCATAATCCTAAAATATCCTACGAATCCTATCGCTAAAAAAATTAAACAATTAATACATTCTTCCTTTTTACCTATTTTGAGAAGTAAACAGATAATTATCAAAAAATACGTAAATAATGAATAAGTACCGTTATCGAATAAAAATTTTTCCTAGATAAACCCCAATTCTTTAGAATAAAAGTCTGATTTTTCATTGAGTAAGACAATTATCGCTGTTGGTCTGTGTATTTGTTGTCTGAGTTTTTCTAAACTCGTTTGATCCAGTTGAGGAATCTGATTTTTGATTTTTTCCCATTTTGCACGTCTTAGCGAAATTCGACTTTGCTCCCAGGCATATTCGCTATTACTACAGTAAGGAATAATTTTTTCATTTTGTTGATAAGCTAAATAGATATCAACGCTATCTTCTGATAAACGAGTCGCTACTTCGACTTCGTTATCCCATCCATTTGTTGAATCACGCTTATAACCTGCATTCAAATTTAATACGCTTTGATTGGCGATTGACGATTTACTTAAATTAGCTCCTTGAGCACCATAATAACCTTTTTGTAATCCTGCTGGTGGTTCAAGATTTTGTTTATAAACGAATTCAATTAATTGCCTTGCATCATCCGGCATTTTAATGCAACCTTGCTCGGATAGTATTTTTTGGGTATACCATAAATGAGCCGGATTAGGATAAACATAACTGGTATTTCGAAAGGCTGGTTCGTTAAGCCAATTCGCGTTTGGTTCAGCTTGCCAATCTGGGGCAAGTACGGTTAGGGAAGGGGGATGGCGTTCATCTAACGATTGATTTTTTTCATCATATGGCTTGATATTACCCTGTTTATCGCGAACATGTCGCTGTAAACGTCCAGCTCGTTGTATCAATAAATCTATCGGGGCAATATCGCTGATCATTTCGTCAAAATCAAGATCCAAGGATTGTTCGATCACTTGTGTTGCTATAATGACTTTTCCTGCACGGATTTGATGATTGGATGTTTTTCCTGCCCATTGTAATGTTTTTTCTTCAATGTCCAAACGGTCACAATAGGCAAAACGGCTATGAAAAAGTAGGATTTGTGTATGATCCAGTTGTAAGTTGAGTTGAATTTGTTGATATAGACTAATTGCATCTTGTACACTGTTTTTGATCCAACAAATAATTTTACCTTGTTGTATAGCTTTGCTGATTTTGTCTATACCTGCTTCAATATTGTTAATCCATTCGATATTTACTTGGCGTTTCACTTCTGGTCGGGTTTCAATCGCTTGTTCAACTAAGCCGTTATGATTAAGCTGTGTCATAAGTGGAAAAGGTAATGACTGTTCTAATTTTAAAGCTTGTTTATTGCCAGTTAAGGCTTTATAAAAGGCATCGAGTAGTTTTTGACGCAGAAATAAAGGTAATGTTGCTGTCAAAATAATAACACTGCCACCTTGTAACGCATGGTAATGTAATAAGTTTTCGAGTAATTTTACCATGTAACTGTCATAAGCATGAACTTCGTCTAATATCAGTAATTTATGGCGTAATCCTAATAAACGTAACGATTGATGTTTGAAAGGCATAATTGCCATTAACGCTTGATCTAACGTGCCAACTCCTACTTCAGCTAATAACGATTTTTTTCGAGTATCAACAAACCATTCATTACATTCTCCACTCACCGATTGTTCACCTTTAGGGTATTTTTGCTGGCTAATTTCATCGTGATTTAAAATTGTTTGAGTAAAATGCGGATTCATATAGCTAGAGCCATGAGCCAGTACCAACGAAGGATGGCTATCCGCTTGATATAATTGTTCGTAGACTTGAGCGGTACGCTGATAAATAGCATTAGCTGTTGCTTGCGTTGGTAAGCCAATATAGATACCCTGTGCTTTTTTAGCTGTCATAAGCCGATGTGCTAAAATCATTGACGCTTCCGTTTTTCCTGCACCAGTCACATCCTCCATAATAAAAAGTTCTGCACCATTATCAGAAAGTTGACAGGTTAACGCTTGGTGTTGTAGTGGTGTTGGTTTTTCAATGAAAGGAAACAAATTTTTAATATCAATAAAAGGAGTGATTGGCGATGCTGTTGGTAAAGTGGCAATGGCTTTTTCTGCTTTCAACATCGCATGATTGTGCCAATATTCATCAAGTGGCATGGGCTGTGAACAAAACGGAAAAAATTGTTCATTTGAACCAAGCCAATCACTAATTACGGTTAAACCCGCAATTAACCAACTTATTTGTTTTAATTTTTTATGATAATTTTTATCAAAAAAATGACAAGGATAGTGTGCTAAATTGTTATCGACAATAAACAATTGATTCAGTGCGATAATATAGTCTAAAGCCGCTTGTTTATCTTGTTCATTAAATGATAAATTGCCATCTGCACCTCGTTCTGGTGGCTTGCCATGATGTCCCGTCATAATAAGCAGCCATGTGTCAAATAAATCATCAATATCTTCACTATGCTGTTCAAGCTTAACATTTGGTTGGTGTTTAAGTGATTTATTCCATAACCAAAAACCAAGCGAATCATGTCTGGAATAATAGCTTTTAGATGGATCGACGCTGACAAGCTGTGGATGATTGTGTTTAAATAATGCTTGGAATCCATTCGCAAATTTACCAATATCATGCCAAGCCAAAAAATAAGCAAACCAAAGCGCTGCTTGATCGACATCTTTTGCAGAAAAGCCAATTTGTTCAAATAATTGTGATGAATTAAATAAATTTTGTTTAACTATTTGATAACCACTCGCGGCGACATCTAAATTATGATAAGCAAGTAAGTGATAACTACTGTTGTCTGAACTTTGATGGCATTTGCCCCAATATTGATAAAATGGCTGAGTCACTAAATGTATTCCTTGATTGTTTTGCTACTGTTTTGTCCGTTTTATTATTTATGCTTATTTAACTTAATAATTTTCATTAAATTTCGAAAAATTTAGTTTGTTAATATAATACTGTTTAGTATAAAAATGAAACAAAATCTTTTATACTGAAACATAAAGTAAATGTTAAACTTTTTTGATGATTAATTAATTAGTCAGATTATAATGGTGGTTGTACTGGGTGAATTTAGTGCTAATATTTAGATTTTGCTCACTTAATTGAAGTTTGGCAAAATAGAATATTTTAACTGTTGAGGGTAAATAATTTTAGTCATTATCGATGACAATAAAATTTTGCGCTAACAAATAAATTTAAAATTGATTAAAACAGGAATTAAATTAGGATGATTCGTCAAATCAAACCCAAAATAAAATCAGTACTCATTGCTTGTTGTATGAGTGGATTTGTCATTATTCCTCAATCTGTTAATGCCAATCAAACAGAAGACAAAGCAACGCAACAAGCGTCACAAGCTGTTGAGCAGTCTTCGGATAGTCGTCAGCAAATAGCAGTGCGTAACGTCATTCAAACGAGCGAACAGATTTATCATAAATCTATTTTTTCGTTATTAGGCGAACCTAAATATCCTGACAATTTTGAACATTTAGAATATGTGAATCCAAATGCGCCAAAAGGTGGAATTATTAAACTAGCTGAGATTGGTTCCTTTGATAATTTCAATCGCTATGCCAGTCGTGGTGCGCCCGAAAAAAATTCAGGTGCACTATATGATACCCTTTTTACGAATACCGCAGATGATATCACCAGCTTTTATCCATTGATAGCAACGTCGATTACTTATTCTGATAGTTATCGTTGGGCTGAAGTTTTAATTAATCCTAATGCACGTTTTCAAGATGATCAGCCAATCACTGCTGAAGATGTGGAATTCACCTTTAATAAATTTATGACTGAGGGTGTGCCTCAATATAAAGTCTATAATCAAGGCGTGACGGTTAAAGCCTTAGATACTTATCGAGTTCGTATTGAATTGCCAAAATCCGATCGTGAAAAATTACTTTCATTTGTCGGCAATATGCGCGTTATTCCAAAACATTTTTGGCAACATCATAATTTTTCAGAACCCTTAACGACCCCACCGGTTGGAAGTGGGCCTTATTTTATTAGTGATTTTAAAATGGGGCAATACGTGATTTATCGCCGTAATCCTCATTATTGGGCGAAAGATTTACCCGTTAATCGAGGTTTAGATAATTTTGATGAAAAACGCATAGAATATTATATGGATAGCAGTATTGCATTAGAAGCCTTTAAGGCCGGTGAATATGATTTTCGGGGTGAGTCCCAACCTAAAAATTGGTTTACGCAATATCAAGGTCATTATTTTGACACAAACGATATCATCAAGCAGGAAAAGCCGATAAAAACTGCAACCGACACCAGATGGTTAGCCTTTAATTTACAAAAAGATCTGTTTAAAGATATTAAAGTTCGTGAAGCAATTACGTTAGCATTCGATTTTGAATGGTTAAATCGTGCTTATTACTATAACAGTTATAAAAGACCGACCAGTTTTTTTGAAAATACAATTTATGCTGCAAAAGGAACCCCTACCGAACAGGAGCTAAAATGGCTGAATATCTATAAAGATATTATCCCTGAACGTGCTTTTGGTGATGCTTATTCATTGCCTAAAAGTGATGGTCAGGGTTTTAATCGTGAAAATTTATTAAAAGCAGCCCAATTACTCAATCAAGCTGGCTGGAAGATTGAAAATGGCGTGCTTGTCAATGCCAAAACTAAGCAACCTTTTGAATTTGAACTTATTGCTTACCTTGGTGAAGATATTAAATATGCTATTCCATTTCAGCAAAGCTTAGCAATATTAGGTATTAATATGAAAATTACGTTGTTAGATTCGGCTCAACAC
This sequence comes from Gilliamella sp. CG13, assembly GCF_046635805.1. Classification (NCBI taxonomy): domain Bacteria; kingdom Pseudomonadati; phylum Pseudomonadota; class Gammaproteobacteria; order Orbales; family Orbaceae; genus Gilliamella; species Gilliamella sp. CG13. The sequence goes on along the minus strand of NZ_JBIDFM010000002.1, from coordinate 322,302 downwards.
TTACGCCGTATGCGTGAACGTGATTATGATATGATGGCTCGTAATTATGGGGCAGTGAATTATCCAACGTCAGATCTGATGATTCTTTGGGGGAGTGAATATCTTAATTCGTCATGGAATGGATCAGGTTTACATAATCAAGCCATTGACGGTATCATCGCCGAAATCACCAAGAATGTCGATAATCAAGAAGCATTAATCCCACTAGGACGAGCGCTTGATCGTATTCTTACTCAAGAATACCCCATGATCCCCATGTGGTATAATAGCCAAACATTTTATGCTTACTGGAATAAATTTGGGCAACCAGACATCCAACCCACTTATGCAATAGGCGTGGATAGTTGGTGGTATGATGCTGATAAAGCAGCTAATTTATCTAAGAATAAGGAACATTGATATGCTCAATTATCTAATTCGTCGATTGATATTCATTATTCCAACACTGTTTGTTATTTTAACGATCAATTTTTTTATTGTACAAGTAGCTCCAGGTGGCCCAGTTGATCAAGCCTTAGCGATGATAGAAAATGATGCCAATGGTGGACAAAGTTTGTTACCCGGTGGTGAAAGTTCTGCATCGTCGTCATTGCATCAAAAAAATGAGTCAAATTATCGTGGTGCTCGAGGACTTGATCCCCAAGTTGTGGCGATGATAGAAAAACAATTTGGCTTTGATAAACCCCTTTTTGAACGTTACATTGATACGCTCAAAAATTATCTTTCCTTTGACTTTGGAAATAGTTTTTTTAAAAGTGAATCGGTTTTAGGATTGATTGCTAAAAGCTTACCTGTTTCGATTTCTTTAGGGCTTTGGAGTACGATAATTGTTTATATGATTTCTATCCCTTTAGGTATTCGTAAAGCGGTTAAAGATGGTACTGCATTCGATTTTTGGTCAAGTATGTTAATTATCATTGGTTATGCAATACCTGCTTTTTTACTAGCTGTTTTATTAATTGTATTGTTCGCCGGTGGCAGTTATTGGGATATTTTTCCGCTTCGAGGATTGATCTCAAATAATTTTGACCAACTCGATTTTTGGGGAAAAGTAAAGGATTATGCTTGGCATATCTGTTTGCCAACCATTGCTATGGTGATCAGCGGTTTTGCTTCGTTGACGATGTTAACAAAAAATCTATTTTTAGATGAAATTCGAAAACAGTATGTTATTACTGCGCGTGCTAAAGGCTTAAGCGAAAGACAAATTTTATATAAGCATGTTTTTCGTAATGCGACATTATTGATTGTTTCAGGCTTTCCTGCTGCATTTGTTGGCATTTTATTTACCGGTTCGTTGTTAATAGAGATTATCTTTTCGCTTAATGGTCTAGGATTATTAGGCTACGAAGCGATTATACAACGTGACTATCCGGTAATTTTTGGTTCACTTTATATATTTACCTTAATTGGACTCATCACTAAATTGTTATGTGATCTTTCTTACATGGTGATTGATCCACGTATTGACTTTGAGGCTCGTAATTAATGACCACTCACTACTCTATTAATCAACAACGTTGGCAACGATTTAAACATAATCGTCGTGGTTATTATTCGCTTTGGCTATTTTTGATTTTTTTTGTTATTAGTTTATTTTCAGATTTTATCGTTAATGACAGACCAATTTTTATCAAATACCAGAATAACTATTATTCACCTATTTTTCATTTTTATCCGGAAACTGAATTTGGTGGACAGTTTGAAACGCAAACTAACTTTTTAGATCCTCAAATACAAGAAAAAATAGAACAAAACGGTTGGATGTTATGGCCACCTTTTCGTTATACCTATAATACATTAATTTACGATACTAATAGTACCTTTCCGACGCCACCTTCTGCATTGCATTGGCTAGGGACAACAGATGCAGGTTTTGATGTTCTAGCCAATATTTTATATGGTTTTCGCATATCGATGTTTTTTGCTATTCTTTTAACACTTTTTACCTCGATTATCGGCATCATCATTGGGGCTATACAGGGATATTATGGTGGTAAAGTCGATATGATTGGGCAACGTTTCATCGAAATTTGGAGCGGATTACCTGTCCTATTTGTCATTATTCTTCTCGCAAGCATTTTACCGCTTAATTTTTGGTGGTTACTAGGTATTACTGTTTTGTTCGGTTGGATGGCATTAGCTGGCATAGTAAGAACAGAATTTTTACGTACACGTAATTTTGATTATATCCGTGCAGCAAAAGCAATGGGCGTTAGAAATTATAAAATTATGTTTCGTCATATTTTACCTAATGCCATGGTGGCAACTTTAACCTATTTACCGTTTATTCTTTGTGGCTCAATTACCACATTAACATCGCTTGATTTTTTAGGCTTTGGTTTACCGATTGATTCACCATCGTTAGGCCGTTTATTACTACAAGGCAAAAATAATTTGCAAGCACCATGGCTTGGCATTAGCGCTTTTCTAATTATTGCAACGTTGCTTTCCCTTCTGATTTTTATTGGTGAAGCCGTAAGGGATGCATTCGATCCAAACAAAGGAGTGTATCAATGAGTTTACCTTTATTATCTGTACAAGATTTAAGTATTGCATTCAAAAGACAAGCTCATCTCACTTCGCAAGTGGTCAGTCATATCAGTTTTGATATTCATGAACAAGAGACACTTGCATTAGTTGGGGAATCAGGATCGGGTAAAAGTGTGACAGCACTGTCAATTCTACGCTTATTGCGTAACGAACAAGTGATTTACCCAACTGGGGACATTTTGTTTGAAGGAAACTCATTACTGCATGCCAGCGAAAAATCACTTCGTAAAGTACGAGGTAATCAAATCAGTATGATCTTTCAAGAACCAATGGTATCTCTTAACCCATTGCATACTGTTGAAAAGCAGCTTTATGAAGTTTTGTCATTGCATCGAGGCATGCGACGTAACGAGGCAAGAAGCGAAATATTGCAATATCTCGATCGGGTTGGAATCAAAGAGCCTAAAAATAAATTGTCATCTTATCCTCATCAATTATCAGGAGGAGAAAGGCAACGAGTTATGATTGCTATGGCAATATTAACACATCCTAAACTATTAATTGCTGATGAACCAACTACGGCTTTAGACGTTTCTGTACAGGCGCAAATTATTCAGTTACTAAAAGAATTAAAAACAGAACTGAATATGAGTATGCTGTTTATTTCGCATAATCTAAGTATTGTAAAAAAATTAGCGGATAAAGTGGCGGTAATGCAACAAGGTCAAATCGTTGAATATAATAATAAACAACGTATCTTTTTACGTCCGCAACATCCATATACTCAAACATTATTAAACTCTGAACCAAGTGGTGAACCTATCGTTTTACCTGAGACACCGGGGATACTGCTTAGTGTTAATCATCTAAATGTTGAGGTGACAACGCAAAAACGCTTATTTAGCAGTAAAAAGAAAAAAATTGTTGATAATGTCGGTTTTGTCATTCATCAAGGGGAAACCGTGGGGCTGGTTGGTGAATCAGGCTCAGGTAAAAGCACAACGGCAATGGCGATACTTCGGTTAATAAAATCTGACGGCGATATTTTATTTGATGGTCACCATATTGATCATTTAACCGCTAAAAAATTACTCCCGTTTCGTAGTCGTATTCAAGTGGTGTTTCAAGATCCTTTTTCATCGCTAAATCCTCGTTTTAATGTTGAGCAGATTATTAGTGAAGGATTGTTAACCCATAAAAAACTAAGTAAATCTGAACGAGAACAAGCTGTGATTGATATCATGCTTGAAGTTGGTCTTGATCCAGCTATGCGTTTTCGCTATCCAACAGAGTTTTCAGGAGGGCAACGTCAGCGCATTGCTATTGCCAGAGCATTGATTTTGCGACCAGAATTACTCATCTTAGATGAGCCAACCTCATCTTTAGATCATACAATTCAGCAACAAATTATTTATTTACTTAAATCATTGCAACAAAAGTATCAACTGAGTTATCTTTTTATCAGCCATGATTTAAGCGTAATTTATACTATGTGTCATCATGTTGTTGTTATGAAAGAAGGAAAAATTGTCGAACAAGGATTGTGTGAAAAAGTCTTTTCTGAACCTGAAAATGAATATACAAAAACCTTGTTATCTTTTTTCGATAAACCAATGAAGCTAAAAGTAAAAAATAAAACACTGATTTATTCAGATAAAATCAATGAGCAAGAAGAAAAAGAAAATAAAAAACTAAAAAATCAAGTCAATTGGGCAGACGCATTGTTGATGCGAAAAGAGTAATGATAAAAATTAACGCATTAACACGCATTTTTAAAAATTATCTTAAATTAACTTTATCAATAAATTATGCAAAAACGAAGACTACCTTTTTTTATCGCACCATTATCCATATTGTTTTCAACTAATGTCATAGCGCTGAATTGTCGTGATGATATTACTCAAAATCAAGTTGAAGCCAATAATTATATTTTCCAACTTTATGATTATCTTGATACACCAGCAAAGGGAATAAAGCAAGAAATCAGAACGACAACGACCCAAAAAATAGGTATGCAGGAGAATGAAACGAATGCCAATCATTCATTAGAATATGATCCAAACGGACTAATTACGTTAAGTCATTATGAGCTGTATTCTGCTCAAAATAAACGATTATATTCTGAACATCTCCAAAAAATAAATACTGGTTGGGAAAATATTATCGAAGATTTTGAAGATAAAACTAACAGTATAACTCAGTTTACGACTGATAAAGACGGTAAAATTATTCAGTCTCATCAAGTTAAAAAAGCGGTTGATTTTATTTTTATTCAAAATGATAGTTATCAATATGATACCAATCATTGTTTGGTTAATAAAAATGTGCACTGGCAACTTAAAGAAACGGATGAGCAGGGTAACTATACCGGTAATGATTTGAATGGTGTTTCATTATTTACGTATGAATATCAAGATCAAAAACTCGCAAAAGTCGTGACTCAATTTAGTAATGGTTTAAGCAATGAAAGTGATTTTTCTTATCAATATGAAAATAATCGCTTAACGTCAATTCAATCTACTAATTTTACAGACGGTAAGGAGTCAGCTAACTATTTGACTCAATTACTCACAGTCAATGATAAAAAAGATTGGCTTTCAGCAAATAGAGTAAATAAACTTCAACCAGATAAGCAAGTAAACATCGTTAGACAAATCACTTATTATTAATCTTGAAACTATTAGCGTTATCATCTAATAACGCTAATTGCAATTTCAATTTCAATTATTATGTTCTGACAAACAAAATAAAAATAGCGTGAATCGTCCATGCCAGCGCCAAACCAAAAGTTAACAGTTTTTCACGTTTAGGATGAATATTAAACTGGTGCAAAATCGTTAAAATTTGTTGTAATGCGCACCAAATGGGTAAGCATATCATCAACAGCAAAAAGATTTTACCCGGTTCGCTACTAACTAATTTTAAAATATAGGAGCGTATTTGGGCATCGCCAAAAGGAATAATCAATCCAATGATAATCATCACAACCGGAACAAAAACAGCTGCCCACGTACCGCCTAAGGCATATAATCCTTTGATAACAGTATTATTCGAACGTTTAGTTTCTGATTCTTGAATTTTCATGATTTAAACACCACTCATCTTAATATCAATTTAATTAATAACACTGATACAGCAATTGTGATTATCCATAAACAGGCGATGAGTAACCAAGCTTGAGTTTGCTTATTATCAGTCGTTAATGATAATGCTTTAGGGACTTTGATAAACCATATTATGCTATGTAACAGTGCCGACAAGAGTGCTACACAATTAAGTGCAACCACAACGGGTTTTTGTAAAAAGAAGATAAAGCGGTAAAACTCATCTTGTCCAACCGCATTCGTGTACATACAAACTACCCCATAAGTTAAAACAAAACTGATCCATAACATTGAAAACGGCGTTATTTTGCTAATGATCGAAAAAATCAAGGATATCTTGGTTTTTACCTGCCCATTGTCAAGCTGATGAGGATTGTCTAGGGGATTTTGATGATTATTTAGTGGAAATTTAGTGTTATTTTTAGGATTCATAACTCTCTCAACATTTGATTTATCTACCAGCTTTTACATTTTATATCAGTTTCATAATAGCTTTTAACAAGCAATTATAGTGGCAAACCGGCTTGATGTCGCTAGTTTAATATAAGTAATGTTAAAGATTTTACCGTTCTAAGGTTGCACATAATGTGCATGATTTTAATTATTAGAAAGCTATGTGAAAAAATTAAAATAAGCAATAATACAAGCTGTTATATGTAAATTTTTAAAAAATTTGTAGTGGATCACATTTTTATTATTTGTTTATCGTAAAAAATGTAATCTTTTGGTTAAATAAGATTTAAAATTGTTAAATAGATTGATAGCAAATATACATAATCAATTTATATTAATGAATCAAACTTGTGATGAATTAATGGTTTATTAATAAATAGATAATCGGTGTCAGATCATGACATCGATTTTATATGAAATTAAGGAGTAAAAAATTTGTCTACTTTATCTTTATTAGACGAAAAATGGATACCGGTTGTTCATTTCGATGGTCACCTTAGTAAAATTCAACCCAGCCAACTGGTTGATGAAACCATTTCAGATTTAGCTTATTTAAGACCCGATTTTCAAGGTGCGGCTTACCAGTTTTTGATTGGTTTATTACAAACCACACTATCGCCCGAAGATAATTCAGAGTGGCGAAAATATTGGAATAATGGTTTTTCATCACAGCAACTAACCGAAGCGTTTGAACAAGTCAGAACAGCCATGCAATTTGGCGCAACAAAACCCTCTTTTATGCAAGATTTTGCTAAATTGGAGGGTAAGAAAATACCTATAACGAATTTATTAATTGATGCTCCGGGTGAGAATGCATTGAAAAAAGATACCGATCACTTTGTTAAACGTGGTTTTGTCAAAGTGATGTGCCCACACTGTGCCGCTATGGCGCTATTCACTTTGCAAACTAATGCCCCAGCGGGTGGTCAAGGACATCGGGTGAGTTTGCGTGGGGTCATTGGTCCAATTACTACTTTAATCATGCCAGAAGTGAGTAAACCGACTCCATTATGGAAAAAATTGTGGTTAAATGTGATCCCTTTAGATGATGAAGAAAGACCACAGCAGTTTGATGCATCAGTCTTTCCTTGGTTAGCACCAACCAAGACCAGTGAACCACCTAAAAATTTAAGTCTATTTCCTGAACAAGCTAATTACTGTCAAGCTTTTTGGGGAATGCCTCGGCGTATTGAGTTAGATTTTCATCAAACTGAGCAGGGGCAATGTGACATTTGTGGTGAATTATCGAAACAACTGATTACCCAATATCAAGCTAAAAATTATGGCATTCAATATCAACATTGGCAACATCCGTTAACGCCATATTCGACAAATAATAAGACAGGTGAACAGAAGTCCATTAAAGTGCTACTGGGTGGATTAATTTATCGAGATTGGTTAGGTATGGTGAGTGCCAATGATGATACGCATTCGGCTAGAGTGGTAACAACTCATTTTGAACGAAACTTTGCAGGTAAACAACATTATCATTTATGGTGTTTTGGCTACAATTTCAAGCAGATGGATGCTCTTTGTTGGTATGAACACTTATACCCAGTATACCCTGATTTGGCCAAAACTAACAGTGATTTAAAAGAGTTAATTGCTCAAGCATTAGAACTCAGTAAAGATATGCAGGAGATTTTAAAAAAATCAATTGAAATTTTCGTTACAACTGACAAAAAGAAGAAAAAAGAGATCGAAAAAGTGCTCAAAAAAAGATCGATATCAATTGAGATTGCGTATTGGAAAGAAACAGAATTATTATTTTATGAGTTTATAAAAAAACTTATAGAACAAAAAGACAATCCCAACGGTCGGCAACCATTGTTAATTGAATGGGCAGATACATTATTAAATTATGTTACTCAAATCTATGATAAGGTCGCTTTTGGTGATCTTGAACAATCATTTAAATATAGCAAAACTGAAACAGCTGATCGAATTTCTTGTAATCAAATAAGTGGTCGAAAAAATTTACTTAATCAATTTAATGATCTTAAAAAAAAATACAATATATCAAATAACTTTGATTACGTATAAGGAGAATAACGTGTCAAGAAATCTTATCAAAAAAACGCTCATTCTTAATAATCATCATAAAATAATTATTAATGAATGGTTTTCTAATTTACAGGATCAAGAATGTTATTTCTTTGGTAAAGCTTACAATGGTTTAAAGTTACGAGCAGATCTGAAAAAAGTACCTTTTCCATATGGAGTAATGCTCAAAGAAGGTTATTGGTTATTAGCTAATCAGTTATTTGAAGAAAATAGCTTTCTAATAGGTTCAGATAATCATCATCAAGCACTCGCAATTTTTGTTGCTGTTGCTATTTTTGCCAAACTAAATAATGAAAATGCTTCTTTTGCATCACAATTAAATGAAACAAAAGAAAAAAATCAACAAAAGTTTCTATCTCCTTTACGCTTTAACCAACTTGTTGCAAATATTACTGATGAAGAATTTTGCCGACGTTTAATCCGAGCAGTTAAATCACGTGGAGATGAAGGTGTAAACCTCTTCTCACTTGCTGATAGTATCTTTTTATGGGCAAAAGAGCGGGATAATCGTCAAAAAAATTTATTAAATAATATGGAACCATTTAAACGTAATTCTGTTCGTTGGGCAATGGATTACTATTCGACCGAAAAATCAATTAAGGAATAACTATTATGAGTACATTTTTACAATTACATTTATTAACTGCTTATGCGCCTTCAAATTTAAATCGTGATGATTTAGGTCGTCCGAAAACAGCTAAAATGGGAAATAGTGAACGTTTACGTATTTCTTCTCAGAGTTTAAAGCGTGCTTGGAGAAAATCAGACTTTTTTACTGAGTCACTAACTGAAAATATAGGTGTTCGTTCACGTAAATTTATTACTGAATGGGTTTATAAACCTATGAAAGAAAAAGGAGTAGAAGAAAAACTTGCAATATCATGTGCAAAAAAAATAATGGAAAACTATCGAAAAAATAAAAAGTCAGAAGATGAAGCGAAAAAAGATACAAAGGAAAATGGGAAAAAATCTGAAGAATCAAAAGTAAACTTCGATATGGATCAACTTATTCATATTAGTAATGATGAACAACAGGAAATAGAAAGACTAGTTGCACTATTAATTAATCAGAAAAGAGAGCCTACCCAAGACGAATTGAATAAATTAATTAAAACTCGTCAAGAAAATAGTAGCATTGATATTGCTTTATTTGGTCGAATGTTAGCGGGTAAAACAGAATTTAACATTGAAGCGGCTTGTCAAGTTGCTCATGCTTTAAGTGTGAGTGCAATTTCTATCGAAGATGATTTTTTTACTGCTGTTGATGATTTAAATGATAAAGGAAAAGATGCGAGTTCAGGGCACTTAGGCGAACGTGGATTTGCCTCGGCACTGTTCTATACTTATATCTGTATTAGTCGTGATCTACTCCTTGATAACTTAAATGGTGATGAAGCATTGGTTGAAAAGACACTAAAAGCATTAACTGAATCCGCTATAAAAGTGGCGCCAACTGGCATGCAAAATAGCTTTGCATCACGTGCTTATGCCTCTTATTTATTGATTGAAAAAGGTACTCAGCAACCACGTTCACTTGCTGTTGCTTATTTTAATCCTATCCGTAGCCAAGATATGGTGAATGATGCCATAACTCGATTAGAGCAACAATTGGATAAGTTTGATCAAGTTTATGGTCAATGTGCGGATGATCGCTACAAACTCAATATTGAAAGTGGAGAAGGGACACTTGCAGCTGCATTAAAGTTTGTTGCGGAAAAATAAGGAGCAGTCAAGATGATAAAACATCTTATTTTTCAGATTTATGCACCGCTCACATCGTGGGGGGAACCGGCTGTTGGCAATATTCGCCACAGCAATATTATTCCTTCCCGCTCAGCTTTATTAGGCTTTTTGGCTGCAGCATTAGGTATTCAGCGTGATGACGATCGTATTGATGCTTTCAATCAACATTATTTTATTGCTTCTCGCCCTTTTATTATTAAAGGAAGTTGGTTGTATGATTTTCATACTGTTCAATTTCCAATCCCTAAAAGCAAAAATTCTAAAAAGGTTGATGAGCAAGATTCAAATAATCTGGTAACTCATCGTGAATATTACAACGATGTCTATTATCAAATTATTATTACCGAAACAAAAAGCGCCCCTTATTCTGTAGAGCAGATAAAGCAGGCATTATTAACGCCTGTCTTTCCACTTTATGTAGGTAGAAAAAATTCGCCATTGTCATTGCCGTTAGCCCCCATAATTTATGAAGGGCTGCTTAGTGATGCTTTTGTATTCGCTAATGAACATTATCATCAATACCACCAATTAGATCCTGTCCTAAAGTATTTAGTTGATAGTGATGCTAACGAATATTACTGGGATCATCCTGATCAAGAAGCGCATTTTGACGTAATGAAAATACAATTTCGACAAGATCAGCCTATTAACCGGAAGCGTTGGCAATTTATCAATCGTCAGCAATATACAGGACACTTAAAAAGGAGCGAATAGATGTATTTTTCGAAAGTCGAGCTAAAACTTGAGCGGCTTCCTTATGTGATGCAACAAAAAAGGTGGTCTGCTGGTGAATATGCTATGCATCAATGGTTATGGCAACTGTTTCCTGATGAAAATAAACGTCCATTTTTATTTCATAAAGATCAGAAGACTAAAAAACCTCTGTTTTATCTTTTATCTGAAGTTGCACCGCTTACCAATCATGAATTATTTAAAGTCGATACAAAACCTTATGCACCGCAATTAACAACAGGGATGAAGTTAAGTTTTTTATTACGTGCCAATCCTGTTGTCATGAAACAAGGAAAACGATGTGATGTGATGATGAACGCTAAGTATCAGGCTAAACAACAGGGATTATCATCGAATGAGATCAAAGCTCAGCAATATCAAGCGGCCATAGATTGGTTGATTAAGCAAAGTGAAAAGCGTGGATTTTCATTACAGCAAAATGATCATTCAGCAGTCTGCTGTAATGTTATCAGTTACAACCAACATCTGCTTAATAAAAAGTCAGAACTTAAACCGATTAGTTATAGTAGTGTTGATTTTGAGGGAGTATTGACTGTTACTGATCCAAAACTATTTTTAGCTACACTTTATCAAGGTATTGGTAAAAGCAAAGGATTTGGCTGTGGACTATTTTTAATCAAACACTGTCAATAGGATCTTTAATATGGTGTATGTTCCACTGAATCCTATTCCTTTAAAAAATAGAACATCAATGATCTTCCTACAATATGGACAAATTGATGTTTTAGATGGTGCTTTTGTATTAATAGATAAAACAGGCGTTAGAACCCACATTCCCGTTGGTTCTATTGCTTGTATCATGCTTGAGCCCGGTACCCGCGTATCACATGCTGCGGTTAGATTAGCCGCAACTGTGGGGACACTGTTAGTCTGGGTAGGTGAGGCTGGCGTCAGAATGTATTCGACAGGTCAACCTGGGGGAGCCCGTTCGGACAAATTACTTTATCAAGCAAAATTAGCTTTGGATGATGAACTTCGTCTAAAAGTTGTCAAAAAAATGTTTGAACTGCGATTTGGTGAGCCGGCTCCTAGCCGACGTTCTATTGAACAATTACGAGGTGTTGAAGGCGCTCGTGTACGTGCAACTTATGCATTACTAGCCAAAAAGTATCGTGTTAAGTGGCATGGACGTAAATATGATCCCAAAGATTGGCAAAAAGGCGATACGGTTAATCAATGTATCAGTGCTGCTACTTCTTGTCTTTATGGTATTACCGAAGCAGCGGTTTTGGCAGCTGGTTATGCACCAGCTATCGGTTTTGTGCATAGCGGAAAACCGCTCTCGTTTGTTTATGATATTGCCGATATTATAAAATTTGATACAGTGGTACCCAAAGCGTTTGAAATTGCTGCTAAAAATAGAGCTGACCCTGATCGTGAAGTGCGCATTGCTTGTCGCGATATTTTTAGAAGTCAAAAAACATTGGCGACATTAATTCCACTGATTGAAGAGGTATTATCCGCTGGAGGTATTGAACCGCCACCGCCTCCTGATGATGTACTACCACCTGCGATTCCAGAACCTCAATCACTTGCCGATAGTGGCTTTAGGAGCCATTAATCATGAGTATGTGTGTTGTGGTGACTGAAAATGTCCCACCTAGATTAAGAGGACGCTTAGCTATTTGGTTATTAGAAATCAGAGCTGGTGTTTACATAGGTGATATTTCCAGACCGGTAAGGGAGATGATTTGGCAACAAATCATCGAGCTTGCTGAAGAAGGGAATGTTGTACTTGCTTGGGCAACCAATACTGAATCTGGATTTGACTTCCAAACTTATGGTACTAACAGAAGAGTGCCGGTAGAACTCGATGGACTCAGGTTGGTATCTTTTTTACCTATTGAAAATCAATAAGTTAAAGTTCTTTAAAAATTAAAAAAATCTGGTAGAATTTCGTGGTCGCTATAAGTTTAAATAAAACAAATAGCTACGTTTAGAGTGTTCCCTGTACACACAGGGATAAACCGCTTGCAGGTATTGAGGCGATGGCTGTCTTTAAGTGTTCCCTGTACACACAGGGATAAACCGGAGAGACTAACGGAGATAATCGCATGCCACAAGTGTTCCCTGTACACACAGGGATAAACCGGATTTTATCTCAATCACAGGAATTGGTCTATAGTGTTCCCTGTACACACAGGGATAAACCGCATTTGGACATTTTTCAACAATATTTGGTATTGTGTTCCCTGTACACACAGGGATAAACCGGACATACATCTTATTTAAGTTTTCTAACTCAACGTGTTCCCTGTACACACAGGGATAAACCTGGCCGATGATGAATTAAAACGTTCAATAGGCAAGTGTTCCCTGTACACACAGGGATAAACCGAAATTATGTATCATCTGGTAATGGATCCAAATGTGTTCCCTGTACACACAGGGATAAACCGAAAGAAATTGATATATGTTCTTTAACCGATCACGTGTTCCCTGTACACACAGGGATAAACCGTAATCGTAGTTGTTGATAGGCACTTTCTGGATCGTGTTCCCTGTACACACAGGGATAAACCGGACGAGGCATTCAAAACAGCGGCTATAGTTAAAGTGTTCCCTGTACACACAGGGATAAACCGGTCATCCTGGTATCCAGGATCCCGGACGGTTAGTGTTCCCTGTACACACAGGGATAAACCGTAAACAAAATGTTCTACTCTGTCGGTCTATTAAAAAGTTTTCATATTTGATAAGTATTAACATGGTATTTACGATACGAACTAAAATAATCGGTAAAAATAGCGTACAATAGCGCAATATTTACTTGTACATCAGCTTAATTAATTTAGGAAATAAGTATGACCGGCAAATTTATTGTCATTGAAGGACTTGAAGGTGCAGGAAAAACCACAGCAATTAATACTGTTGCGCGTATTTTAAAGCAATCTAATATTGAAGATTTACAATTTACTCGTGAGCCGGGTGGAACTCCGATTGCTGAAGCGTTACGTAATATTATTAAAAATGGTTTAGAACATGAGCCGTTAACGGATAAAGCTGAATTATTGATGTTATATGCGGCTCGAATTCAACTTATTGATAATGTTATAAAACCCGCTCTTAAAATAGGAAAATGGGTAATAGGTGATCGTCATGATTTATCCACGCAGGCATATCAAGGTGGGGGACGCCAACTTGATAGCATATTGATTGAAACGTTACAAAAGCAAGTGTTAGGTGATTTTAAACCCGATTTAACTTTGTATTTGGATGTTGATCCAAAAATAGGATTAATGCGAGCAAAATCTCGTGGTCAGCTAGATAGGATTGAGCAGCAATCTATCCTATTTTTTGAACGTACTCGTCAACGCTATTTAGAGCTTGCTATGCAAGATGATACTATTGTGACTATTGATGCCAGTCAATCAATGAATGTGGTAACACAGCAAATTGAAGACGTGTTAACTGCATGGTTATCATTAATACAGGTTAATAATGCATGATCAAAAATGGATATAGTTGGCTCACGCAGCCATATCAGCAATTAGCGACAAGTATTTTACATGATCGAGCCCATCATGCTTTATTAATTAATTATATTCAAGGTAGTGGTGAAAATGAGCTAATTGAGCAATTAGCAAATCGTTTATTATGCCAAGCATCAAGCGATCTAGCCCCTTGTTTAAAATGTCATAGCTGCCAGTTATTTTTGTCTCATCATCATCCTGATTATTATCAGATAACTAACGAACAGGGTAAGCAATCGATCGGTATCGATCAGATTCGAAGTATTACCGCTAAAATTTACGAAAAATCACAGCAAGGCGGTAATAAAGTGATTTGGATTAAACATGCTGCCTTAATGACCGAAGCCGCCGCAAATGCATTATTGAAAACGTTAGAAGAGCCACCTGCAAATACTTATTTTATTTTAAGTGACGATCATAATAGTCATTTATTACCAACTATTTATAGTCGTTGTTTTTCTTATTTTTTACCGATACCTAAGCTTGAACAGTCTATGGATTGGTTGAAAAATATACAGGGTTTACATTATAGTGATAATGAACTTGCGTCAGCTTTGTTATTAAGCGAAAATGCGCCATTAACAGCAAAAACTTTGTTGGATCCTACAAAATGGCAACAACGTAAAGTATTTTGTGAAAATTTATTGAGTGTTATTCCTAATAATGATTTTTGGACGCTTGGCGTAACATTTGAGCATGACCATTTTATTGATCGCATTAGTTGGTTTTGTGCTTTATTAAGTGATGCTTTAAAAGCAAAACAAAAAGCAGGACGGTATATTATTAATCGTGATCAAGTGCCATTGGTAAGATTATTGGCAACATTAAGTTATGAAAAAATTACTGCTCTTTATGAACTCTGGTTGAATGCCAGACGTCAGTTATTGTCAATAACTGGGTTGAATAAAGAATTATTGGTTTATTATGTTCTTTCTCAATCAGAGTTGATTTGCGATTAAATATTTTCATGGAAGTGTTGAGGGATATTATTTTATATGTAAATGTTTTAACGAAGGATTATAGTGAGTTATTTATCTATTGAATTTGGTCTGTTGTTTATCGTTTTTTTTGCTATATATTGGGCATTTAACTTATTACCTAAATTCCAAAATGCCTTGTTACTCGTTTCAAGTTATTTAATTGTAAGCAGTTATAGTTGGCAATTTGCGTTAATTCTTGGTGTTTATACCAGTGTAACTTATCTTATTTCCATTATGATATCGGTTTCAAAAGATCATGCTAAAAGTTGGTTGATTTTTGGCTTAATAATATCGATTAGTAATTTAGCATTATTCAAATATTTTGATTTTTTCCGACAAGAACTACAAGCTTTACTTAACGTCTTTCATATTCCTGTTTTATTACCATTATTTTCTGTGCTAATCCCTATTGGGATTTCCTTTTATACTTTCCATTCTGTCAGTTATTTAGTTTCAGTTAAAAGAAAAGAGATTGAAGTAGCTAAATTTTGGGATTTTGCACTTTTTTTATCTTTTTTCCCCAGTATTGTCGCAGGGCCGATCAATCGAGCTAAAGATTTTTTGCCGCAAATTTCAGTTTGCCAACCCCGCCAAATTTTAGAGCCATATCGAGCTTTTATATTAATCATGATGTCAATCATTAAAGTTTATTGTTTAGGTGGTTGGATAAATGATGCATGGGTTAACCCCATTTTTGCCAATCCATTAGAATTTAGTGTGATTGATTTATTAGTGGGTGTATATGCTTATGCAATACAAATTTATCTCAATTTTTCAGGCTATACGGATTTGGTGACTGGTATTGCATTGTTGTTAGGGTTTCGTCTACCAATTAATTTTAACCAACCTTATTTATCTTTAAATTTAAGGCATTTTTGGGCGCGTTGGCACATAAGTTTATCTCAATGGATTCGGGATTATATTTATATTCCGCTTGGCGGTAATCGTAAGGGATTTACCCGAACACAAATCAATGTTTTGTTGGCAATGTTTTTATCGGGATTATGGCATGGCGCAGGTATCAATTTTATTATTTGGGGTATTTGCCATGGTATTGGTATTGTGGCTCTGAATATTGGTGATCGCTTTTTTGGTCGTGATGTGATTAGTCAACGCTCACCTTTTATTGCGCGTTTATTAACTTGGCATTATGTCTGTTTTACTTGGTTGTTTTTTTATTGTGAAAATTTATCCGATGCTTTGGATTATTTAATGGCATTAACGCATAATGTGATGATAAAACCACAATATTGGCAGGCTTTTTTAATTATCATGGTTGCTTATTTAGTTTATCCAATGTGTAAAAATCTTCCAAATTTGGCAACGGCACTGTTATCTAAAGTTAATAAATTATGTTTACCTGTGATAATGATATTAATTTTGTGGTGTGTCATTTATTTTGCGCCGTCAGGTATGCCCGATTTTATTTATGCCAGTTTTTAATTGTGTTTTAAAATTTTTTAAGATCAGTTTTGACAAGGAACAGTAATTTGAAGGATTTTATGAAGTTAAGTAATATGCTAACAATGCCAACTAACAAAACCTTATATGCATTTTATATTGTTATAGTGTTAGTTGTTACAGCTATTGCTTTAATGGTTTTGTTTCATAAATCAATATTGGTTTATTGCCAGCAATCTTACCATTTTGAGTTTTTTGATATGGCATTAATGGTGGATGATGCTAATGTCACTGAGGATGATCAGACAAAATGGACTAATGAATCGTATGAATCAGAGGAGTTAGAAAACACGAATATTGAAAAGGATAATCAAAAACATCCTAATGTCGTGACTGCAAACGCAATTGCAGATAAACAGTTACAACAAAATAACCGGCAAAACAAAACAATAAAATCCAATCACACAACTGAAAATAATAAACAAAAATTACCGTTAATTAAGGGTGATAACCTGCAAGCTACTAATAAACGTCAAACTCATTCTGATAGTCAACTAGACAGTACTCGGACTAATACAGCGTTAGGTAATACGGTAACATTGGATGAATCAAGTAACCCTAGACTTAGCAATGATACCGATTTTACTGAACTTTCACCGATTGTTTTAACTAAAAATGACAAAGTCCTTTTTGCGGGGGATTCATTAATGCAAGGGGTTGCACCATATGTTAAAAAAATGTTATTTAAACAATATAAGATAGAAAGCATTAACTTGAGTAAACAAAGTACTGGGCTTGCTTATCCAAAAGCTTTTGATTGGCCAAAAACAATTAATGATGCAATCAGTGCTGATGCCTCCATTAAATTAATCGTCATTTTTTTAGGCCCTAATGATCCGTGGGATTTTCCTGTTAAGGGATATGCTAAATATGCTAAGTTTAAATCGCAATTGTGGGAAGAACAGTACCGTTTACGTGTTGCATCAATATTAGATATCGCGAATCAACATAATGTAAAAGTACTTTGGCTTTCGCCACCTTGTATGCGTAAACCAAAGTTGAATGACGGAATGAATTATTTAAGCCATTTATATGAATCCGAAGTTGAAAAAGCGCATCAACATTTTATGGAAACCAATACATTATTAGGTTGTTCTTACGATCAATTTAACAGCTATATTGAGACTAATAAGCAAAAAATTAAAGTGAGAATAGACGATGGTATTCATTTTACAATAACTGGACAAAAGCTTTTAGCTCAAGCAATTTTGAACCAAATCACATCCACTTTATCAGAGGATTCCCACATTGAATCAATGCATTAAAACTATGGTTGCTGTTTTTTTGGTGGTGTTTACTGTCAGTTTTAGTACTATGGCTGAAAGTATTCCAACGTCTAAGTCTGTGATTGTTGATTTTGGCGATCCAAATGCTAAACAATTCGTTTCACGCTTAAATTCATTAGTCAATAATCAAGACCACACCCATAAAGTTGTTAATATCACCCAATTTGGTGATTCTCATACCGCTGCAGATTTTTTTACAGGCGAATTTAGAACGTTGATGCAAGATAAATATGGTGATGCAGGTATAGGTTGGGTTCCTCCTGTTTGGGTTAAAGGGCAAAACCATACTCGAGTTAGTTTGAAAGATTCTAATTGGGAATTGTTAAGTAGCCGAGTATTAAGTAATCTCGATTTTCCTATGGGCGGTTTTATCGCTAAACCTATTAATTCTCAAGCTTCTGTTGAGTTGGCACTTAAAGCAGATGATAGAGATATATGGAAAATTAGCCTTATTTTTAAAACAAAGAAAATGACTAAAAATCCATTAGGTATCTATAATAAAGATAAAATTGCCTTTGGTTTCAAGAATAAATTTGGTGGTTGGCAAACGACAACGTTTACTTCAACGCTTCCTATTACCATTAAAAGTAAAGATAGCACTGAAATTGGTGGATTTTGGTTAACTCGAGCCAACAAGGGTGTTATTGTATCTGCGATTGGTTCGAATGGGGCTAAGCAAACAATTTGGCAAAAATGGCGTCCTCAGTGGTTTCAGGAATTATTATTATCCAAAAGCGATTTGGTTATTTTGGAGTATGGAACAAACGAGAGTTTCGATGAGACTTTAGATGCAGATGAATATCGGAAAAATTTAGTCTACAACATTCGTAAAATTCGAAAATTATTGCCGAATGCTGCAATTTTATTGATTTCACCTCCTGATACAATGATTAATCAAACTGAAATTCCAAAGTCTTATAATTTAGTAAAAAGGATTCAAAAACAAGTGGCTAAATCAGAAAAAACACTGTTTTGGGATTGGCAGGCCGCTATGGGGGGAAGTCATTCGGTTAAGCTTTGGTCTAAGTTTGGATTGGCTCGGTCAGATTTAGTACATCAAACCTTGCAAGGCTATAAAGAAAGTGCCAAAATCTTTTATAATGATTTAAATGAATTTGTTAAAAAAAATAGCGATTAGTTATTAATAAAAGGAATAAATCTGTTATGTCTTCACCTATTATCGTTGCTGTTGATTTTGCTGATGTTAAATCAGCTTGGAATTTTATTGATCGTGTTGAGCCAAAAGATTGTCGTTTAAAAATTGGCAAAGAGCTTTTTACGCATGCGGGGCCCGATTTTATTAAACAGATTATGAATAAAGGTTTCGATGTTTTTTTGGATCTGAAATTTCATGATATTCCAAATACGGTTGCGAAAGCGATAATTGCTGCAGCTGATTTAGGTGTTTGGATGACAAATGTTCATGCTAGTGGTGGGTCTCGGATGATGCAGGCGGCGAAAGACGCACTCTATCCATATGGTAAAGATGCGCCTCTTTTAATTGCGGTAACTGTTTTAACCAGCATGGAGTCGGTAGATCTTCAAGAAATCGGTATCCCTGTTTCGCCTTTGGAACAAGCCACTAAATTAGCTTTGTTAGCCAAAAATTGTGGGCTTGATGGCGTAGTATGCTCCGCTAAAGAAGTGCAAAGTTTTAGAACTCGCTTAGGGAGTGATTTTAAGTTAGTGACGCCAGGTATCAGACCCGCCGGTTCAAATGCTGATGATCAGCGTCGAATTATGACGCCACAACGTGCGCAAGCTGCAGGATCGGATTATCTGGTTATTGGTCGTCCGATTACGCAAGCAGAAGATCCTTCTTTAGCATTGCAAACTATTTTATCAACCCTTGATTTGAGCAAGAGTTAATTTCATGATGTCTGATAATCCACTTGTTTATTCTACCGATCAAGGTCGTATTAAATCGGTTGAAGTAAAAGAATCTCGACCTAAAGGGGATGGGATTATTCGAATTCAACGCCAAACATCCGGACGTAAAGGCAAAGGTGTGTGCGTCATTTCAGGATTTGATTTTGATGATGCCCAACTTCAAAAAATAGCTGCGGAACTCAAAAAACGTTGTGGTTGTGGTGGAGCAGTTAAAAATGGTAGCATTGAAATTCAAGGCGATAAACGTGATTTACTCAAATCTTTGCTGGAAGAAAAAGGCTTTAAAGTAAAGCTAGCCGGTGGTTGAGTTGTGGTAATTGTCTTTACTCCCATTATTGAATGGGAGTAAATCTGCTATATGTTAGTGAGAACGATAGCTACGCATTTTGTTGCTGATTTCACGGCGTTCTTTTGAAATTTCAGCATTTTTGATAATATAATCATCTACACGATCATCATAATCACTTTTCATGTTAGCAATAATCGCTTGAAGTTCGTCATAAGTCATATCTGGTTTTATATAATCACTCAAATTTTCAAGTAATAATACTCGTTTTTGGTTATCTCGGATTTTTTTCTCATTATCGGATATTTCACGTTTTAATTTGTTTAAACGACGTGATAAACGAATATATTCTAATACATCTTGAAATGATGGTGCGGCGTTTTTTTCCTTGTCCATCTATAACCCCTTATTTCTAAAATTGGAAAAAATAAATTATGACTAATTATATACTAATAAATTTATAGATGATAATTAAATCTGTTTTGAGTGTTTATCAATTTTTAGTTATGTTCAATACAAATTCATTGATATTACAATAAGTTACTACCGTTCAATGTGAGCTTGCTTATGATTTTAACGGCTATTTATTTATTCCTATTTGTCATTAACGATAAATATCGATGCTATTGACCCAATGTAGAGTGTTTAATTGAACTTATTAAGTCTGTTTACTCTAAGCCAAGTTTATCCCAAATTTCATCGATATAAGCCACAACTTTTGGATCTTTTTTGATGATTTTTCCCCATTCTCGCTGAGTTTCGCCTTGCCATTTATTGGTCGCATCTAATCCCATTTTTGAGCCTAACCCAGAAACAGGCGAAGCAAAATCTAAATAATCAATCGGCGTATTGTCAATAAATGTGGTATCACGATGAGGATCCATGCGCGTTGAAATAGCCCACATGACATCTTTCCAATCTCGGGCATTGATATCATCATCACATACAATAACAAATTTGGTATACATAAATTGGCGTAAGTAAGACCAAACGCCCATCATGACACGTTTAGCATGACCTGGATACTGTTTTTTGATGGTCACAATTGCAATCCGGTAGGAACATCCTTCGGGTGGTAAATAAAAATCGACAATTTCAGGAAATTGTTTTTGTAAAATAGGGATAAAGACTTCATTTAAAGCGAGTCCCATTACGGCCGGTTCATCGGGTGGACGACCCGTATAGGTAGAGTGATAAATCGCATCTTTTCGACGAGTTAAATGCGTTACCGTAAAAACAGCAAATTTTTCAACTTCGTTGTAGTAACCAGTATGATCACCATATGGGCCTTCAGGCGCTAATTCATTCGGATCAATATAGCCTTCTAAGATAATTTCGGCGGTAGCGGGGACATCTAAATCATTGGATAGCGATTTTACTACTTCAGTTCGACTATTGCGTAACAGACCTGCAAAGGCGTATTCTGGTAAGGTATCTGGTACGGGAGTGACTGCACTTAAAATGGTTGCTGGATCTGCACCAATGGCAACGCTAACAGGAAACTTTTCATTAGGATGGGTTTGTTGCCATTCTGCAAAATCGAGCGCTCCTCCTCGATGAGATAGCCAGCGCATAATTAACTTATTTTTACCCAATAATTGTAAGCGATAAACGCCGACATTTTGCCTTTCTTTATAAGGTCCTTTCGTTATCGTTAGTCCCCAAGTTAAAAGTGGTGCTACATCATCGGGCCAACAATGCATGATTGGCAGACGAGTTAAATCAACTTCTTCATTTTTAAAAATCAATTCCTGACAAGGCGCAGACGATCGTCGCTTAACAGGCATATTTAATATTTGCTTATATTTGGGTAACACATGAAAAAATTGCTTAATGCCTTTTGGTGGTTCTGGCTCACGTAAAAAAGCTAATAATTCACCAATTTCACGTAATTGCGATGTATCTTCTAACCCCATTCCCATCGCAACACGTTTGGGTGTTCCAAATAGGTTACAAAGTACGGGCATGTCATAACCAATAGGATTTTCGAACAATAAGGCTGGGCCTTTAGAACGTAAAACACGATCTGCAATTTCGGTCATTTCCAAATAAGGATTAACAGGATAGGGAATTCGTTTTAATTCACCTTGTTCTTCAAGATAATTTAAAAAATCACGAAAATTGGTCAAGTTCATAAAAATAATTACTCCCTATTAATCTGCCTTTGTTTACACTAATTTAAGGTAGTCTAACATCCTAAATGTTAACGTTATTTTGTCATCAACTAGTCAGCGTCAAAATTTTCACTATAAATAGGCACTTGTTGATTTAGATTGCATTTCACAATTTTAGGTAATAATGTTTTAAATTGCTGTTGGTCGATATCAATAAATTTATTTTCATCTACTTGATAAAAAAGATATTGGGTGGTTTGATCTTCAAACTCAAAAGAAGCAATCCAATAGTTTCTATCATCATTGTTTTCATTAGCAAACACTTTGATGATGGTATTTTCTCGTATTTCAGGTTGATTATGTAATTTGTGTTCGATAATATTTTCGGCGATTTGCGAATCGATTTCATCGAAAATGATATAATCAGTTTTGTTGGTTTGGCATGTTTTAATGTTAATTTCAGCATAACTATTAGGTATAAAATACAATAAGCTTGATAACACAATGGCATACTGACTTAATTTCATTTCCTACTCCTTAGTTAATCTCGTTTAATTGAATAATTTCATTAATTGCTTCTTGATTATTTGGCGATGCTGTTATTTTAGCTGCATCGCTAATTGTCAACCATTGATAGGCTAAATGTTCAGTAAGCGTTGGTGTTATTTCATTTTCGAGCGGTAAATAAAACCAATGTTCTTTATTTATTTCAACTTCAGGTGCATATCGATGCCTAAATTGTGGAAAAATCTTGAATTCAACCGTATGGTTAGTATCGATTAAATTAAGATTTTTACCCAAAATATCAATGCCTGTTTCTTCAAAAACCTCACGAATGGCAGTTTCAACCGGCAATTCGTTATCTTCCATGCTACCTGTTACTGACTGCCAAAAATTGGGATCATCTTTGCGTTGTAGCATAAGACAACGCAAAGTTTTTTGACAGTAAATAACAACTAAAACAGATTCAGGGTTTTTGAACTTTTGCATTAAGACATCACTATTTTTTGCTAACTTCAATACCAAGCTCAGCTAATGCATTAGGATTTGCCGGGCTTGGTGCATCTGTCATTAAACAAGTTGCCGCTGTTGTTTTAGGAAATGCGATAACATCCCTGATATTATCGGTACCTGTTAATAGCATACTTAATCTATCTAAACCAAATGCAAGTCCTGCATGTGGCGGTGTACCATATTTTAGCGCATCAAGCAAAAAGCCAAATTTTTCGCGTTGATCGTGTTCATTTATACCTAAAATAGAAAACACAGCTTGTTGCATTTCACTACGGTGAATACGTACTGACCCTCCACCTACTTCATATCCATTGATAACCATGTCATAAGCGTTAGCTATCGCGTTTTCAGGATTTTGTTTAAGCTGTTCTGGCGTCAAGTCTTTTGGTGATGTAAATGGATGGTGCATCGCACTAAGACCCTCTTCCGTTTCTTCAAACATTGGGAAATCTACTACCCAAAGCACAGCCCACCTATTTTCATCAGTCAGATTTAAATCTTTACCTACTTTTAATCGTAGTGCACCTAATGCATCACTGACAACTTTATAACTATCTGCCCCAAATAATAAAATATCACCATCTTTGGCATTAGCACGATTCAACAGTGCTTCCATTTGCGTTTCATTAAAGAATTTAGCAACCGGACTTTGTACCCCTTCAAGACCTTTATTACGGTCGTTGACTTTAATCCATGCCATACCTTTAGCGCCATAGACCGAAATAAATTGTGTGTAATCATCTAACTGTTTACGGGTTAACTGGGCTCCGTTTGGCACGCAAAGTAATGCAACTCGACCTTTTGGATCATTGGCTGTGGTTGAGAATACGTTAAAATTGACATCTTTTACTAAATCGGCAACATCTATTATTTCTAACGGATTTCGTAAATCAGGTTTATCGCTACCATAACGGCGCATCGCTTCGGCAAACGTCATGATAGGGAATTGACCTAAATCCACATTTTTAACATGTAACCAAAGTTCACGGATCATTTGCTCCATAACTTCACGGACTTGTTCTGCGGTCATAAACGAAGTTTCAACATCAATTTGTGTAAATTCTGGTTGGCGATCTGCACGTAAATCTTCATCACGAAAACATTTTACAATTTGATAATAGCGGTCAAAGCCAGACATCATTAATAGTTGTTTAAATAATTGCGGTGATTGTGGCAGTGCATAAAACTCACCATTGTGAATTCGACTTGGTACAAGGTAATCACGCGCACCTTCTGGCGTTGCTTTGGTTAACATAGGGGTTTCAATATCAAGAAAACCATGCTCATTCATAAAGTTACGTACAAATGCAGTAATTTGAGCACGAGTTTTGAAGATGTTTGTCATTTCAGGACGACGTAAATCAATATAGCGATATTTTAAACGCTGTTCTTCACTGTTGTTTTGGTTAAAATCAAGTGGCAGCACATCACTGCGATTGAAAATTGTTAGCTCAGTGGCTAAGATTTCAACTTCACCCGTAGCCATGTCTTTATTTGCTTGTCCTTCTGGTCTTGCTCTTACTTTTCCTTTAATTTGAATGCAAAATTCATTACGAAGTTCACTGGCAAGTTGATAAGCTTGTTGATATTCAGGATCAAAAAATACTTGTACAATCCCTTCGCGATCACGCATATCAATAAATATCATACCGCCAAAATCTCGACGCTTATTGACCCAACCGCATAATGTGACTTCTTGATTAATATGAGATGCTGTTAAATGACCGCAATAAATTGAACGCATAAAATATCCTGTTTAAATACCAATCTTATAAAAAAAATATGAGGTATTATAAATCAAATAGTGTCCTTATAAAGGCATTTGTTGAGATTTATTCTTTAATTATTTTTGCGTCATTGAAATATATTGTTTGGTTATGTGTATTTAATGGTAGATGCGTGTTGACGCAAGTAATCTGGGTTATGTATATTAGCTGTGCAAAATAATAATTATTATGATAATAGCTGTCATGGATAGTTTTATTGACCGGAAATTTATGTAAAGAGGCGTGAAAGGATGGAAATTTTAAAAGACTATAGAGTGCACTTGCTTGCGCTGATAGTTGTTTTAGTATGTGAGTTTGTTGGTAGGCAGTCTATCTGGATTATCATGTTGTATCCTATGCTATTTGCCATGATTATTGGTGGTCTTATCAGTCTTCCTAAATTAAAAATCTTAAAACATAAAAATATGCTTCATGCTAGTTCGGTGATGATTGTGACGTTAATGTTACTGATTGCCAAATTAGGCGTTGCGGTAGGGCCTAAAATTGATATGATTTTGCATGATGCCAAGTTGGCTTTGATTTTCCAAGAATTAGGGCATTTTGCGGGTACTATTTTACTCGGTTTACCGTTGGCAATGATGTTAGGAATGAAGCGTGAAGCGGTCGGGGCAACCTATTCTGTTGCACGTGAACCCAATATTGCCATTGTGGCAGATAAATATGGATTGGATTCGCCCGAAGGTCGTGGTGTCATGGCAATGTATGTTTGTGGTACGCTCTATGGGGCGATTTGGATGAGTATTCTTGCTAGTGTAATGGCAAAATTAGACGTTCTTCATCCTTATGCATTAGCCATGGGGGCAGGGGTTGGTAGTGGTAGTATGATGGCGGCATCACTTGCGCCGATAAGTGACCTTTATCCGAATATGGCGAGTGACATCAAAGCTTATGCAACAACGGCTAATTTAATGTCTAGTATAGTTGGTATTTATATTTATACATTATTCTCACTACCGTTTGCTTCTTTTCTCTATAATGTTTTTGCTCGTTTCCAAAGCAGTAAAAGGAGCTCACTATCATGAAGATTTTCGAAACGGTTTTTTTATTGATTTTAGTCGCAATTATCATGGCTGCTGGCAATACAGTCGGTTATCATGTTGATTTTATGCTGTCATTACAAGCTTTAGCTGTGCTTGTCGCAATATCGGTTGTTGGTTTTTTTATAAGCAAAGTGCCATTATTCAATAAACTTCCTGTTATTTTGTGGGTGTCAGTTGTGGCGGCTGTGGCTTCTTCACCGATATTTCCATTTCATGAGCAAGTTGTTGCGATAACTGAACATGTCTCTTTACTTGCTGTTTGTACACCAGTGCTTGCTTACGCTGGATTAGCCATTGGTAAAGATCTTGCTTTATTCAAAAGTATCTCTTGGCGAATTATCCCCGTTTCATTAGCGGTGTTTTCCGGTACTTTCCTTTTTGCCGCCATCATTGCCCAAATTACCTTAAAGTGGGAAGGTGTGATTTAATATTAGGTAGGATTTAATGTATGACAAAAGAAGAACTAAAACGACAAGTTTGCAGTGCCATTGCTAATCGTAAAGCAGATATAAAAGCGATTGCTGAGGCAATTTGGGCTGAACCTGAACTGGGCTATAAAGAACACAAAACCGCAAAAAAAGTTGAAGAAGCTTTTGAAAAACTTGGTGTACCCTATAAAAATAAATTGGCGTTAACAGGGGTCAAAGGGCGCTTAAAAGGTGGAAAAGGAAGCCAATGCAGTGTCGCAATTATTGGTGAGCTTGATGCCATTATCTGTGCTGACCATCCTGCAGCCGATGAAACCTCTGGCGCTGCCCATTGCTGTGGTCATAATGCTCAAATAGCGAATATGATGGCTGTCACCATGGGATTAATCGATTCTGGAGCGATGCAATTTTTAGCCGGTGATGTCGTTCCTTTTGCAGTACCTGCCGAAGAATACGTTGAAATTACTTATCGTAATCGTCTGATTGAAGAAGGTAAAATTAAGTATATTGGCGGTAAACCCGAACTTATTTCACGGGGTGAATTTGATGATGTGGATATGGCACTTCAAATTCATTTAACCAGTGTACCAAACGATCGCCAAGACGGATTTATTGAGATTTCAACCACAAGTAATGGATTTATCGGTAAATTAATCAAGTATAAAGGTGAAGCAGCACATGCAGCGGCGGCTCCTCATGCTGGTGTTAATGCGTTAAATGCAGCAATGATGGGGATGATGGGCGTTCATGCCATACGTGAAACGTTTCAGGAAAAAGATTATATTCGTTTTCATCCAATCATTACCCAAGGAGGGGATTTGGTAAATGTTGTGCCAAGTGATGTCAGAATGGAAAGCTATGTTCGAGCGGGTAATGTTCCGGCAATGATTGATGCTAATGAACGAATTAATCAGGCATTAAAAGCTGGGGCAATGGCTGTAGGGGCAACTTGTGAAATTAAAGATTTACCGGGTTATCTCCCATTGCAAAATAATCCAACCTTAAATGCATTTTTGAAATCAAATGCTGAAGCGTTAATTGGCGAGGAAAATGTGTCGGTTGCACCGCATATGACCGGTAGCACAGATACGGGCGATTTATCGCATATCATGCCTGTTAGTCATCCGTGGATAGGATCCGTTAGAGGTGTGTTACATGGCAAAGATTATACGGTATTTGATGAAGAGATGGCTTATATTCGTCCAGCCCAGATGATGGCATGTACCATTATCGATTTACTATATGATGATGCAAAACCAGCTCAAACATTATTATCAAACTATAAACCTCTTATGACCAAAGACGAGTATTTAAACTTCTTAGCGAGTTTTGATAAATAATGTTTATGACTTGGCACAATGCTGTGCCAAGTTTCTGCTATAATAGATTCTTTATGATTAATCACGATGATGATTCCCTATGCTAGCACTATCCGATCAAGAATTACTTCGTTATGACAGGCAAATTTCCTTACTAGGCTTTGATATCGATAAACAGCAAATGTTAAAAAATAGTGCAGTATTGATCATCGGGCTAGGCGGTTTGGGGTGCGCAGCTTCGCTTTATTTGAGCCGTGCAGGTATAGGTAAATTGACGCTAGTTGATTTTGATACCGTATCAGAATCCAATTTAAATCGTCAAATTTTATATACTAATCAAGAGATTAACCAACTGAAAGTAGATGTGGCGAAACAAACATTAATTAAAATGAATTCTGATATTGAAATCGATACTATTAATCAGAAACTTGATGATGTTTCGTTAACATCTCTTATAAAACAACATAGTCTTGTCATTGATTGTACCGATAATTTATCCTCCAGAGAGCAGATTAACCGCTGCTGTTTCCAAGTAAAAAAACCGTTAGTGTCTGGTGCTGCAATTCGAATGGAAGGCATATTAACGACTTTTACTTATCAAGCAAATGAGCCTTGTTATAACTGTTTAAGTCGATTGTTTGGGCAAGATCAACTGACTTGTGTTGAAGCGGGGGTAATGGCGCCTTTAGTAGGTATGTTTGGTTCCATGCAGGCATTAGAGGCAATTAAAGTTTTGACTGATTATGGTCAACCTTTGGTTGGTCGTGTACTGCTGATTGATGCAAAAAGTATGCATTTTAACCACGTATCTTTGTCGAAACAGCCAGATTGTCAGGTTTGTGGTAACAGTCATAAAATATAGGTAACACAATGAACATCGATCGTATTATTTTAGCGCCAATGGAAGGGGTACTTGATTATCATGTCCGGCAAATTTTGACTGAAATAAACGCATTGGATTACTGTGTGACCGAGTTTGTGCGCATTACTCATCATAAATTATCCAATCGAACTTTTTATCGACTTTGTCCCGAGCTGCATCATGGCGGCAATACGGCATCCGGTACTCCAGTCCGTGTGCAGATTCTTGGACAATCACCCGAATGGATGGCTGAAAATGCCGTTAAAGCAATTGAATTAGGCTCGCATGGGGTAGATATTAATTTTGGCTGTCCTGCTAAAACCGTCGTTGGTAGTCATGGTGGCGCATATCTATTGCAATATCCAGATCAAATCTTCAATATTGTTAAGCAAGTCAGACAGGCAATGGGAACATCCGAAATATTATCCGTTAAGATTCGTTTAGGTTGGGCAGATAAATCTTATTGTTATGAAATTGCTGACGCCATTGCACTTGCTGGTGCAAATGAGTTGGTTATTCATGGTCGAACAAAAGCGGATGGTTATCAAGCCGATAAAATTGATTGGCAAACAATTGGAAATATAAAGCAACGGGTCGATATTCCGATCATAGCCAATGGCGAAATTTTTTCTACACAAAATGCGCAAGATTGTGTAAGGCAAAGTCAAACAAGCGATATTATGCTAGGACGCGGAATATTAACTGTACCAAATTTAGCGAATATAATACGTTTTAATGAAGCGCCTTTAAGCTGGCAAAACGTATTAAATATATTAATGCGTTACGCAACCACAACGATAGAAGATGTAAAACCGTTATATCACTCAGCTCGCATTAAACAGTGGCTTGCTTATTTTCGGCAATACTATGCACCTGCATCAGACTTACTTAGTCAGATTAGGACACTAAAAACCCAAAAAGAGATTTCAGAACATTTAAAGCGAATCACAGATCAATCACAGCATTTTTGACGGTGAAGTTGTTCCATTGGTCATTGATATTGCTTACGATGACGTACTTTGTCATCACGTTTGTTAGAGTATAATTAGAATTAAATCAATATACTTTTTGCCTAATTGAATTCTTTATAAATATTTAATTGTTATATAAATTAGATTCACGAATTCATTTTTCATCGTTATCTTCCAGAAATTGTGTAAAAATCAAACTTAAATATTTAGTCCTGATATTATAGCTATAATAAGTGATATAACAACGATTTATCTAGAATAAAAAACGGATTATCTTAATTGTGAGTATATAATTTATTATGTAATTTTGTTATAGTGTATAAGTTGTAAATTGTAAAATAGTATAGAGAGGACTGAATGATTATCGGTAAGCAACAATCGGATACAACGTTGGAATGGTTTTTGTCTCATTGCCATATTCATAAATATCCAGCTAAAAGTACCCTGATTCACCAAGGAGAAAAAGCCGAAACTCTCTATTACATCGTTAAAGGTTCTGTTGCTGTTTTAATCAAGGATGATGAAGGCAATGAAATGATTTTGTCTTACTTAAATCAAGGTCAGTTTTTGGGCGAATTAGGACTTTTTGAAGAAGGCACAGAACGAAGTGCTTGGGTTAAAGCGAAAACAAGTTGCGAAGTGGCTGAAATATCGTACAAAAAATTTAAACAACTTGTACAAGTGAATCCTGATATTTTGATGCGATTGGCAAGCCAAATGGCAAGTCGTTTACAAGTGACTTCAGAAAAAGTCAGTAATTTAGCTTTTCTTGATGTTGCCGGTCGTATTGCACAAACTTTGTTAAATTTAGCAAAACAGCCCGATGCGATGACGCATCCGGATGGCATGCAAATCAAAATTACTCGTCAAGAAATAGGTCAGATAGTTGGTTGTTCACGAGAAACAGTAGGGCGAATTTTAAAAATGCTTGAAGATCAGCATCTCATCTCTGCACACGGTAAAACGATTGTCGTTTATGGTACACGATAATTGAAAAATATTACGAAATTTAGTCATAACATGATTGATATAACGCGAGATATTACATGACACAAGAAAGATGTATTCCAAGTCATGTGGCTATAATTATGGATGGAAATGGTCGCTGGGCAAAAAAACAAAATCAATTACGAGCATTTGGTCATCGTGCCGGTTTGAAAGCTGTGCGTAAAATTGTGAGTTATGCTGCAACCATTGGTATCAAAGTACTAACTTTATATGCGTTTAGTAGTGAAAATTGGAAACGCTCATCCAATGAAGTGTCATCTTTACTTTCGCTATTTATTTATGCATTAAACCGAGAAACAAAAAGTTTACATAAAAATAATATTCGTTTGAATATCATTGGGGATATTTCGCGTTTTAATGAGCAACTTCAAACTATGATAGTTAATGCAGAGGCATTAACTAAAAATAATTCGGGACTGGTGTTAAATATTGCCGCTAACTATGGCGGACGCTGGGATATATTACAATCAGCCCGCAATATAGCAATACAAGTAAAACATGGTGAGTTGATGATAGATGATATTACTGAGGAACGTTTAGGGTTAGAAATGTCAATGGGTGATTTTCCAGATGTTGATTTAGTTATTCGTACTGGTGGTGAATACAGAATAAGTAATTTTTTATTATGGCAAATTGCTTATGCTGAACTTTATTTTACTGATACCTTATGGCCAGATTTCGATCAGGTTTTATTTGATCAAGCAATCAGTGATTTTAATACCCGAGATCGTCGTTTTGGCGGTATTCTAGTGGAGGAGCAATCATGTTAATTCACCGTATTTTAGCTGCTATTATTCTAATACCTATTGTTATACTAACGCTTTTTTTCGCGCCATTATCACTCTTCACTTATATTATGATTTTTATTTGTGGTCTTGCAGCGTTTGAGTGGTCGCAGTTTTTAGCAATAACCCAAAAACCGCAAAGAGTTATATTTGCTTTAGTCGTTATTATTTTATTAAGTTTACTCTGTCTATTACCCATTCCGGTTGTGGTAAAATTGAAGTTATATTCAGGGGTATTGTTACTTTCGTTATGTTGGTGGTTGGTTGCACTATTTTTAGTTCTTACCTATCCAAATACGGCTAAATATTGGCGTGGTTCTATCACTGCTAAATTAATATTTGCTTTTTTTACTCTCGTTCCTTTTTTTATCGGGATGATCGAACTTAGAATGATTAATTATAGTGCGAATACTTATACCGGCGCTTATTGTCTGTTATATGTCTTTATTTTAGTCTGGGCAACAGATACTGGCGCTTATTTTGTTGGGCGCAGTATGGGGAAACGTAAATTAGCACCAAAAGTTTCACCCGGTAAAACTTTAGAGGGATTTATTGGCGGTGTGATTGTTGCCGTTGTTATTAGTTTTATTGCCTACTTTACCGGATTTATTTCAATTAATTTGACCAGTTTTATTATGAGTTCTTTATTCGCTATTTTTGCATCAGCATTAGGTGATTTAACTGAAAGCATGTTCAAACGTGAAGCAGGCATCAAAGATAGTGGAAATTTAATCTCTGGACATGGCGGTATTTTAGATCGTATTGATAGTTTGACTGCTGCAGTGCCGATTTTTGCAGCATTATCTTTCAATTTATTTTAAATAAGGTAATTAACTTTGCTTTGGTCTCTGTTGTTATTTATTATTACCATTAGTATATTAGTTACAGTACACGAATTTGGGCATTTTTTCGTGGCAAGGCTATGTGGCGTTCGGGTTGAGTGTTTTTCCATAGGATTTGGGAAAAAAATATGGTCACATAAGTTTTCAGGTGGAACAGAATTTGTCATTGCTATGATTCCACTAGGTGGTTATGTTAGAATGCTGGACGGAAATGCGAAAAACTTATCAACCGACGAAGAAAAACAGGTTTTTGATAAAAAAAAGATATGGCAACGAGCAGCAATTATATTTGCAGGTCCATTTGCTAACTTTATTTTAGCTTTCATTCTTTATTGGATAATTTTTATGCTTGGTGTTGTTACCTATCCGGTTAAAATAGGCAGTACAATACCCGATACACCTGTTGCTACTGTGAATATCCCTTCAGGGGCAGAGTTAAAAAAGATTAATAATATACAGATTGAAAGTTGGAATGATGTAAATTTTGCATTAATGTCTATTTTAGGACAAGATGATGTGACGATTACCTATTTGATTAATGCTGGTAATAATCATCAAAAAGAAGTTAGTCAACGTGTTGATATTCGTCATTGGCATTTTGATATTGAAAAAGAATCAGCAATAAAGACCTTTGGGTTGGTACCTAAAACATTGGAAATTTATCCAATTGTGAGTAAAATTATACCAAATTCAGCTGCCGAAAAAGCGGGTTTACAAATTGGTGATAAGATTCTAAGTTATGATGAACACCCTTATGTAGATTGGAATGATTTTTCAGCTATAATAAAGAAAGGCAATCAAATAAGATTAAAAATTGAGCGTGAAAATAAAAATCTTTACCTTGATTTAACGCCGTCAATACAGGCAAATGGTGAAGGTATTGCGGGGCTATATCCTACCTCGGAAGCAGTCATTAAGCAGTATGGATGTTTAGAAGGGTTTGGCAAAGGATTAGAACAAACAGTGTTAACTACTCAGTTAACAATTCGTTCTTTTTATCAGTTAGTAACAGGTGTTATTGGACTTAATCATTTATCAGGACCAATAACAATAGCAAAAAGCGCAGGGCAAACAGCAAGTTATGGTTTCACACCTTACTTATATTTTCTGGCATTTATTAGTATAAGTTTGGGGGTAATCAATCTTGTTCCATTACCAATGCTAGATGGTGGGCACCTAATTTTTTTATTATTTGAAAAAATAAAAGGTAAAAGCTTATCAATTAAAGCAAAAGAACGTTTTTATCGTTTCGGATTTGCTTTTTTACTGGTAATAATGGGGATTGCACTATTTAATGATGTTTTACGATTGTGATGGAATGAGGTTATAAACATTTACAATGAAAAAAATAAATAAATTACTTATAGCATCTTTGCTGTTTAGCACAACAGCAGTATATAGTTCCAATGCATTTTGTGTTGATGATTTTGTAGTAAAAGAAATCAAATTTGAAGGATTACAACGGGTAACTCAAGGGGCAGCATTGCTTGATATGCCAATCCAAGTTGGTGATTATGTTAGTGAGTCTGATTTGGGGCATATTGTTAAATCACTTTACTCGAGTGGAAACTTCGATAATATTACTATTTCTAGAGATGGTAATAGCTTAATCATTCATGTTGAAGAGCGTCCAACCATTGCGAGTATTACTTTTTCAGGTAATAAATCAATTAAAGATGATATGCTGAAAAAGAATTTAGATAGCTCAGGTATTCGGGAAGGCGACGCACTTGATAGAACCATGCTTTCTGCCATGGAAAAAGGGCTAGAAGATTTTTATTATAGCGTCGGTAAATATAATGCTCGAATTAAAGCTGTTGTCACACCATTATCTCGTAACCGCGTTGATTTAAAGCTAGTTGTAGCGGAAGGTAAATCAGCGTTAATCGATCAAATCAACATTGTTGGGGCTAAGGCATTTTCGTCCGAAGAGCTAATTTCACGCTTTTCACTGCGT
The DNA here is from genome assembly GCF_046635805.1 of Gilliamella sp. CG13. Taxonomy (NCBI): domain Bacteria; kingdom Pseudomonadati; phylum Pseudomonadota; class Gammaproteobacteria; order Orbales; family Orbaceae; genus Gilliamella; species Gilliamella sp. CG13. The sequence continues at coordinate 288,189 of NZ_JBIDFM010000002.1, read as the reverse complement.
GATGAAGTGCCGTGGTGGAACATGCTTGGCGATCGCAAATATCAAAAACAAAAATTAGCTTCTGATTTAGATGAATTACAAAGCTTCTACTTAAATCGAGGTTATGCGCGTTTTAATATTGAATCCACGCAAGTCAGTTTAACGCCAGATAAGAAAGGTATTTATGTCACTATCAATATTCATGAAGGTGAACAATATAAATTATCTGATTTTGACTTCAAAGGGGATTTTGCCGGACATAAGGATGCGATTACTAAAATAGCAAAAGAGCGTGTTTCAACGGGTGATCTGTATAATGGTAAAAAAATTACTGATATTGAAGATAATGTAAAACAGCTACTTGCAAATTTTGGTTATGCTTATCCAAAAGTCAGTATTCAACCTGAAATGGATGATTCAACGCATACCGTAAAATTAATTATGTTTGTTGATGTAGGGCCGCGTTATTATGTTCGTAATATCAACATTGAAGGTAATACCATAACAAGTGAAGGTGTTATCCGTCGTGAACTTCGTCAAATGGAAGGTTCTTGGCTGAGTAATGGACTTGTAGAATTAGGTAAAGATCGCTTAAGTCGACTAGGATTTTTTGAATCAGTAGATGTTGAAACTGAGCGTGTTCCGGGGGCCGAAGATCAAGTTGATATTACTTACAAAGTCGCGGAGCGTAACACAGGTAGCATCAAACTTGGTGTCGGTATTGGTTCTGATAGTGGTATTAGTTTTAATGCTGGTATTTCGCAAGATAACTGGTTAGGTACGGGTAATAGTGTTTCATTCGATGTAAATACGACAAATACCGATAAAACTGCATCGATATCAGTTGTAAACCCTTACTTTACTATTGATGGGGTGAGCTTAGGTGGAAGCATTTATTACAATACTTATAAAGCAGATGATGATGATGATGAATCTGTTTATTCAAGTAAGTTGTGGGGTGCATCAGCTAATTTAGGTTTCCCAATTAGTGAAAATAATTTTATCCGTTTTGGTAGCGAGTATGCTAATCGGAAATTATCCGATATGAAACCACAATATGGTATGTGGCGTTACTTCCATTCAATGGGTGAAAACACTAAAAATAAACACTCCATGACCTATGATACTAATGATTTATTATTAAATGCGAATTGGACATATAATTCATTAAATCGTGGTTATTTCCCGACAGAAGGTTTAAAAGTATCGGCTAACGCAAAAATTACGGCTCCAATATTTGATAACCGCTTCTATAAAGTGGTTGCAGATGCATCTTATTATTATCCTCTTGATAACGATCATAATTGGGTATTCTTAACGCGTGGTCGATTAGGTTATGGAAATGGTTTTGGTGGAAAACAGCTACCATTTTATGAAAACTTTTATGCAGGTGGTTCGACCGTGCTTCGAGGATTTAAATCCAATACTGTTGGGCCTAAAGCAGTCTATTTTAATAGAGCAAACTGTAGTAATTTAAATAATACTTCAGGATGTGTAGAGTCTAAAGATGCGGTAGGTGGTAATGCATTAGCGTTTGCAAGTGCTGAATTAATTGTTCCAACGCCTTTTATTAGTGAAAAGTATTCCGATAGTATTCGAACATCATTCTTTGTTGATGCAGGTACGGTGTGGGATACCGAATGGAACTTAAAAGGTAATCATTTGCATGATTACAGTTCTCCTTCAAATATACGAGTTTCGCTAGGTGTTGCAGTACAGTGGATGTCACCACTTGGACCATTAGTATTTTCTTACGCAATACCGCTTAAGAAATATGACGGCGATTCGTCTCAACAATTCCAGTTTAACATAGGTTCAACATGGTAAAACCATGTTGTAATTAAATGAAATACACATAGGTGAAAAAAGTGAAAAAAATTATATCTATTATTAGTCTTAGTGCAGCGCTTCTTTATACAGGTATAGCTAATGCAGAAATAAAAATTGGTGTTATAGATGTGATGTCTGTATTACAACAAATGCCTCAACGGGAAGCCGTTGGTAAAGCATTAGATAAGGAATTTGAATCACAAATCAAATCGTTACAAGATCAAGAAGAAAAAGCGAAGAATGCAAGTGCTCGTTTGAAAAAAGATGGTCCAACACTATCTGCATCGGAAAAAAGCAAATTAAATAAAACAATTGCTGATTTTGAAAGTAAAGCAAAAGATTTTTCAATAAAATATCGTAAACGTGAAAATGAAGAAGCAGAAAAATTATTGAAACAAATTCAAAGTGCAGTTAAAGAGATTGTTGCTACTGAAAAATATGATCTTATTTTGAAAGCCGAAGCAGCACTTTCTGCCTCTGATGCCGTTGATATCACTGAAAAAGTATTGGAAAAGGTCAAAAAATAATGTTGGCTTGTCGTTTAGAGCAACTAGCAAACTATCTTGACGCACAATTACACGGTAATGCAGATATACTCATTACCGGTATAGCTTCAATGAAAAGCGCTGTATCTGGGCAAATCACTTTTTTGGCGGATCAAAAATTGCAAAGCAAATTAGCAGAATGTAAAGCTTCTGCTATTGTGATGACTGAAGATAGCCTTAAGTATTGGCACGGTGCTGCATTGATTGTTAAAAATCCTTATCTTGCCTATGCAAAATTAGCACAATATCTTGATACAACCCCTGATCCTGCCAAAGATATCGCGCCTTCTGCTGTGATCGACCCTACCGCTCAATTAGGCGCTAATGTTTCGGTCGGTGCTAATGCCGTTATCGAAAGCGGTGTACATTTAGGGGATGGCTGCATTATCGGAGCGGGTTGTTTTGTAGGAAAAAATACGACTATTGGTGCCGACACTAAATTGTGGGCTAATGTAACTGTTTATCATAATTGCGTTATTGGTAAAAATTGCCTGATTCAATCTGGAACCGTTATTGGCTCTGATGGATTTGGTTATGCGAACGACAAAGGTAAATGGATTAAAATCCCTCAACTTGGACGTGTTATTATCGGTGATAATGTCGAAATTGGGGCATCAACTACGATAGATCGTGGTGCACTTGATGATACCGTGATTGGTAATGGGGTGATTATTGATAATCAATGCCAAATTGCCCATAATGATATTATAGGTGACCATACTGCCGTTGCTGGTGGTGTAATAATGGCAGGAAGTCTGACTATAGGACGTCATTGTTTAATTGGTGGCGCAAGTGTAATCAATGGACATATGGAAATTTGTGATCAAGTCACTGTGACTGGAATGGGCATGGTTATGCGCCCGATCACTAAGCCAGGCGTTTATTCATCAGGTATTCCATTGCAAGAGAATAAAATATGGCGAAAAACCGCTTCATTAGTTTTACATATTGATGAAATGAATAAACGCTTGAAATCACTTGAGAAGAAACTATTAAATAGCTCGACGTAGCCAGTTTCGGTCGGTATAATGCCAACCTATTTTATAATTTTTTTAAGCCCAAATATCATTGATGATTTATTTATGGGCTGAATATATTCAATAATTCCGAGGTATAAAGATGCAAGTTTCGGTAGAAACAACACAAGGTTTAGGTCGACGTTTGTCAATTACTATTAAAGCTGAAAATATTAAAAAAGCTATTGATAAAGAATTAGTTAATACGGCTAAAAAAGTTCGTATTGATGGTTTCCGTAAAGGAAAAGTGCCTTTAAAACTTGTTGAACAGCGTTACGGTGCTTCAATTTTACAAGAAGCATTAAGTGATTTAATGCAAAAAAGTTTTATTGATGCGATTATTCAAGAAAAATTAAATCCAGCTGGTGCTCCAACTTATACTCCTAAAGAATATAAAAATGGAGAAGATTACACATTTAACGTTGAATTCGAAGTTTATCCTGACGTTAAAGTTAAAGATTTAGATAAAATTGAAGTTGAAAAACCTGTTGCAGAAGTTGTCGATGCAGATGTTGAAACTATGATTGAAACACTACGTAAACAACAAGGTACTTGGAAAGTAACAGAACAAGCTGCAGGCGAACAAAATCGAGTGACTTTAGATTTTGTGGGTAAAGTAGATGGAGAAGAGTTTGAAGGTGGAAAAGCTAATGATTTTGCATTAGTTTTAGGACAAGGTCGAATGATCCCAGGTTTTGAAGATGCGATTATTGGGCATAAAGCAGGTGATTCGTTTGATATTAATGTAACCTTCCCGGAAGATTATCACGCTGAAAACTTGAAAGGTAAACCAGCTGTATTTGCTGCAACATTGACAAAAGTTGAAGAGCTTGAACTTCCTGAGCTGACTGAAGATGTTATTAAACGTTTTGGTATTGCTGATGGAACAATCGAAAGTTTACGCGCTGAAGTTCGTAAAAATATGACACGTGAACTTAATGCGACAATTCGTAACAAAATCAAATCACAAGTTATCGATGGATTGGTTAAAAATAATGAAATTGACGTTCCAACTGCGTTAATCGATCGTGAAGTTGATGTATTACGTCAACAGGCTTTATCACGTTTTGGTGGCAACATGAAACAACCAATGGAACTACCAAAAGAGTTATTTGAAGCTGAAGCAAAACGACGTGTCAGTATTGGATTATTATTCAGTGAAATTATTGAAAGTAATAAACTCAAAGCTGATGAGGCTCGTGTGCAAACATTGATTGATGAAATAGCAACGGCTTATGAAGATCCTAAAGAAGTGATAGAATATTACCGCAAAGATAAAAAAGCGATGGACAATATCCGTTCTGTAGCGCTAGAAGATCAAGTTGTTGATCTGTTATTAGCTAGTGCAAAAGTAACTGATAAAAATTCTTCATTTTCTGAATTAATGAATCAGCAAATGGCTTAATTAGCAGTTTTATTCAGTTTAAAAAAATTACTTTAAAGCCCAAATAAGGATTATCTGTTTGGGCTATTTTGTTTAATTAGGAGATAAAAATGCCTTTGGAACCATTTATGAGTGTTATACCAATGGTGGTTGAGCAAAGTTCTCGTGGAGAGAGGGCTTATGATATATATTCACGTTTATTGAAAGAGCGGATTATATTTTTAACAGGTCAAGTTGAAGATAACATGGCTAATTTAATTATTGCTCAAATGCTATTTTTAGAAGCCGAAAATCCTGAAAAAGATATTCATCTCTATATCAATTCACCTGGTGGTGTAGTAACAGCAGGAATGGCAATCTATGATACGATGCAATTTATCAAACCTGATGTTAGCACTATTTGTTTAGGCCAAGCTTGTTCAATGGGGTCTTTACTTCTAACTGCCGGTACAAAAGGAAAACGTTACTGCTTGCCTAATGCTCGAGTGATGATCCATCAACCATTAGGCGGTTTTCAAGGTCAAGCTTCTGATATACAAATTCATGCTCAAGAAATTTTACAGGTTAAAAGTCGATTAAATAAAATTATGGCGATGCATACAGGTCAAGATATTAGCGTGATTGAAAGAGATACAGATCGTGATAACTTTATGTCTGCTGAAAAAGCGGTTGAATATGGTTTAGTGGATGCCATATACAGTAAACGATCTTAATAACAGACTAGGTAGGTGGTTAAAGTGAATAAAACAAATTCCGAAAAATTACTTTATTGTACTTTTTGTGGTAAGAGTCAGCATGAAGTTCGTAAACTCATTGCAGGGCCATCATCTATTTATATTTGCAACGAATGTATTGGTTTGTGTAATGATATCTTGAAAGAGGAAACTAAAAACTTTCTTTCCCATGAAGAGTTTATCAGTAAACCTTTACCAACCCCTCATGAAATTCGTGCACATCTTGATGAGTACGTTATTGGTCAAGATCGCGCCAAAAAAGTATTATCTGTAGCGGTTTACAATCATTATAAACGGTTACGCAACTATTCTAATCCGAGAGATGTTGAATTAGGTAAAAGTAATATTTTATTAATTGGACCAACAGGTAGTGGAAAGACATTATTAGCTGAAACATTGGCTCGATATCTGGATGTTCCTTTTGCAATGACCGATGCCACAACGCTAACGGAAGCGGGTTATGTGGGCGAAGATGTTGAGAATATTATTCAAAAATTACTACAAAATTGCGATTACGACGTTGAAAAAGCGCAACGTGGTATTATTTATGTAGATGAAATTGATAAAATTTCACGAAAATCAGATAATCCATCAATCACACGGGATGTGTCGGGCGAAGGAGTTCAACAAGCATTGTTAAAAATTATTGAAGGTACGGTTGCATCCGTTCCACCTAAAGGGGGACGTAAACATCCTCAACAAGAATTTTTACAAGTTGATACATCAAAAATCCTATTTATTTGTGGTGGCGCATTTAGTGGCTTGGATAAAGTCATTGAAAATCGTGTTTCAACTAATACAGGAATCGGTTTTGGCGCTGATGTTAAAAGTACCAAGCAAAAAGCTTCTGAATCTGAACTGTTAGCCCAAATCGAAGCTGAAGATTTAGTGAAATTTGGCTTAATTCCAGAATTTATTGGACGGTTACCTGTGATTGGTACACTATCTGAATTGGATAAAGATGCGCTAATCAGTATATTGACTGAACCTAAAAATGCATTAACTAAACAATATCAAGCATTGTTTGATTTAGATGGTGTAGATCTTGAGTTTTCTAAAGAAGCTTTAGACGCCATAGCCGTCAAAGCGATGCAACGTAAAACAGGGGCGCGTGGTTTACGCTCGATTGTTGAAAATATTTTATTAGATACGATGTATGATTTACCATCAGAAAAAAATATTAAACAAGTGATTGTTGAACAAGACACGGTTGAAAAATCTCAACCACCTAAGCTAGTGTATCGAGATAACACGAAACTTTTAGCTTAATGATAGAAATAAACTGCCATGAAAGTGGCAGTATACTGATGAAAAAATTGTATAAGTAAAACTAAACATTATGAGTGATTGAATTCGTCAAGGCTTTTAAGGAATAATATGTTTTAAACAATAATAAAATAGGCTTGAATATCTCAAAACAATCCCAATATCTACCTAATAAGTTTGTATTACCAGAGAGAACAATATGAAAACAAAACAAACTAAATCAATGATTATGCCTATTTTACCATTACGTGATGTTGTTGTGTTCCCACACATGGTGATCCCTCTCTTTGTAGGACGAAATAAATCTATACGTTGCCTTGAAAGTGCAATGGAAATGGATAAGCAAGTTTTTCTTGTTACCCAAAAAAATCCATCGCAAGATGATCCAGATATTGAAGATTTATATGAAATTGGCACGATAGCGAATATTCTACAATTACTCCAATTGCCAGATGGCACAGTGAAAGTTTTAGTTGAAGGCGTAGAGCGAGCTAAAATAGTTGATATTGTTGATCAAAATGATGATGACTTTTTAATTGCTAATATTAAACCACTTAGTGAGAAAAAACGCGCTCAAGATCTCAATGAAGCGCTTGTCCGCGTTGTATTATCTAATTTTGAAGAATATTCAAAACTCAACAAAAAAATCACACAAGAAGTGGTTGATTCAATTCGTTTAATAAAAGAACCTTCACAATTATCAGATTCTATTGCGGCAACGCTATTTTTGAAAGTGGATCAGAAACAACAAATTCTAGTCACAGCTGATTTAGAAAAACGTTTCGAATTGCTTATTGCAATGATGGAAGCTGAAATCGATTTGTTGCAAGTTGAAAAAAATATTCGTCAGCGTGTAAAACAACAAATGGAAAAAGCGCAAAAAGAATATTACTTAAATGAACAAATCAAAGCTATTCATAAAGAATTGGGTGATATTGATAATAAACCTGATGAGTTTGAAGAGTTAAAAACCAAAATCACTAAAGCAAAAATGCCAAAAGAAGCCACAGAAAAAGCTATGGCTGAACTTAATAAACTTAAGATGATGCCAGCAATGTCAGCGGAAGCGACCGTGGTACGTGGTTATATTGATTGGATGTTACAAGTTCCTTGGCATAAACGAAGTAAAGTGAAAAAAGATATTGAAGCTGCTCAAAAGATTCTAGATAAGGATCATTATGGACTTGAGAGAGTCAAAGACCGAATTTTAGAGTATTTAGCTGTGCAAGGACGAGTCAATAAAGTAAAAGGCCCTATTTTATGTTTAGTTGGGCCGCCAGGTGTTGGTAAAACTTCGCTTGGTCAGTCAATAGCTAAAGCAACAGGGCGAGAGTATGTCCGAATGGCTTTAGGTGGTGTACGTGATGAAGCAGAAATACGTGGACATCGACGTACTTATATCGGTTCTATGCCGGGTAAATTAATTCAACGTATGGTTAAAGTTGGGGTGAAAAATCCATTATTCTTATTAGATGAGATTGACAAAATGGCATCTGATATGCGTGGTGATCCTGCTTCTGCCTTATTAGAAGTTCTTGATCCAGAGCAAAATAATGCATTTAGTGATCACTATTTGGAAGTTGACTATGATTTATCCGATGTGATGTTTGTTGCAACGGCAAATTCAATGAATATTCCTGCTCCATTACTTGATAGAATGGAAGTGATTCGACTTTCTGGTTACACAGAAGACGAAAAATTGAATATTGCTAAACAACATCTAATTGCTAAACAGATTGAAAATAATGGCTTAAAATCAAAAGAAATTGACATTGAAGATTCTGCCATTATCGGTATTATTCGTTATTATACTCGTGAAGCAGGTGTGCGAAGTTTAGAGCGTGAAATAGCCAAAATTTGTCGCAAAGTTGTTAAACAATTAGCGCTAGATAGTAAATTGAAAAAAGTGAAAGTCACGCAAGCTAATTTAGCAGAGTTCTTAGGCGTGCAACGTTTCGATTATGGAAAAACGGATAATGAAAACCGAATAGGACAAGTTATTGGACTTGCCTGGACAGAGGTCGGTGGTGATTTGTTAACTATTGAATCTGTCAGTGTTCCAGGTAAAGGAAAACTTACCTATACTGGATCATTAGGTGATGTTATGCAAGAGTCCATTCAAACTGCATTAACAGTTGTTCGTTCTCGAGCGGAGAAATTGGGTATCAATAGTGATTTTTATGAAAAACGTGATATTCATGTGCACGTGCCAGATGGTGCGACACCAAAAGATGGTCCAAGTGCAGGCATTGCTATGTGTACTTCATTAATATCAACATTAACGGGTAATCCTGTTCGTTCTGATGTTGCAATGACAGGTGAGATCACATTGCGTGGAGAAGTGTTACCAATTGGTGGTTTGAAAGAAAAGCTTCTTGCAGCACATCGTGGTGGCATTAAAACCGTGTTAATTCCAATGGATAATGTCAAAGATCTGGAAGACATCCCAGACAATGTTAAATCTGAAGTTGAAATTATACCTGTAAAATGGATTGATGATGTTATAACCGTTGCACTTCAAAATAACCCATTTGGAATGGAACCTGTTACCAATAAAGTTACTTTAAAACAACCGACTAAAAAGGCCATTAAAAAAGTAAAAGGGAATGTTGAAGTGCCAGCTCGATTAAATTAATTATCTAAATTTTAAAAAGATCAACGCATGTTGATCTTTTTTTTTGCTTAACATTCTGACAATAGCCTATTTTAGTAAATATGCTATACTTGCCAAATTAATTATTGGTTTTATGGAGAATCTTTAGAAATGATGGAAACAATCCGAGCAGCTGCAAACCATGTAGCTGTTAAAATTATATTCGCTATAATTATTATAAGTTTTATTTTTACCGGCGTGTTCAGTGGCGGTAATAGTGCACGTGATGAACAAATATATATAGCGAAAGTGGATGGTGAAGGGATTAGTCGAGCGCAATTTGAGGCTCAGGCTAGTGCAGAATCATCAAGAGCGATGGGTGATAGCACTTTTATTAAACAAATTCGTCGAGATGTTCTTGCTGATCAAATTAATAACTATCTCGCTTATCAATTATCTAAAGAGCTCAACCTTAATATTAGTGACGATCGTTTAAAAGAAATGATTAGCAAGCAAAAGGAATTTTTTGAAAACGGAAAGTTTAGTAATCAAAAATATTTAAATCTTCTTGCGGCAAATAACTTTACACCAGAGGCTTATGCGGAGTCTATTAGAGCAGCTGCACAGCGACAACAGCTTATCAGTTCATTAATCTATAGTGATTTTGTTGTACCAAATGATTCTGATTTTTCACAATTACTTGATCAAACAAGAACTATTTATGCCGCGCCAATCAGTTCTTCTATTGTCAAAATGGATGATGTCAATATTACGACTGAAGATGAGCAAAAATACTATGATGAGCATAAAAATTCTTTTTTTAGAAAGGAAAGAGTTAAATTTAAATACATAGCAAATTCTAAGCAAGATTATCTAAACACTATCAGTATTGATGATAAAGACATTAAAAAAGAATTTAATGATAACCTAAAGGAATATACCTATCCTGCCAAAAAATCGTTTAGTGTGATTTTTGTAAAAGACTATAATCAAGCTGAAGATATCGTCAAAGACCTATCATCGGGAACCGAATTTTCAACAGTATTGAAGAATATTAATCAGAATGAAGATGTTTCCCCTTATGGCAAAAATGGTTCACTAGGTTGGTTTGCTGATAATGATGACTTACCACAACCTTTTAAACAGGCAAATTTACACAATATTGGTGAAGTTTCTAAACCAATACAAGTCGAAGGTGGTTATGTCATTGTCAAACTAGATGATTTACAAAAAGCTAAATCTATGGATTATGATTATGCAAAATACCAAATTAAGACCAAGCTTCAAGAAAATAAAATTCAACAACATTTTGAAAATGCTGAAGATAAAATGAAGTCAGCGCTAGTTAACCATTCTAACGATTTCGATGCGATAGCTAAAGAGGCTGGTTTAGACGTTAAAGAAACAGATTGGACTTATTATAATGATGCAAGTTCAATTGCTCGTTATCCAGAAGTACGAGATGTCATATTTAGTAGCGACATGATTGCTGATGATAAAGTGACGGGTAAAATTTCAGAAATAATACCTGTAGGACGAGATTTAGACATGTCAGATTTTATCATTCAAGTTGTCGATTATAAACCTGAAGGAATTGCTTCATTTGAAGAGGTAAAAAACGAAATACATCAAAAACTTTATGATGATATTGTTGATAGTCGTTTTAAATCAACAGTGGATGATATTGTGAAAGAGTTAAATGAAAAAGGCACATCAAAACAAGTACAATTTTCTACCAATTATATCTTGAAAAGAGATTCTAATGAACTTGATAGGAAAGTGGTTGATATGGTGTTTAATTTAGTTCCTTCTGCAACCGATAAACGTGTCTATGGGGTTGAATATATCAATAAACATGATGCTTATATCACGGTATTAACACAAGTTAAAGATGGTGAGTGGCAAGATGTTTCATCTTATTTACTGCGTTATTATTTGCAAAATACCTATAATTCTTTAGCTACGGATATGCGTTCTAAAGCAAAAATTGAAATTATGCCAAACTCAAATTTGTGATATACATCGAAAATTTGATATAGACACTGTTAAAACTAAAAGCCACTTGTGTGGCTTTTCTCATTTTTATAACAAGTTAAATCGTTTCATTAAATTAAATGAGATAGTGCTAACGCAAATTTAATTGCGTAACTATTTTAGAGGTTAATTATATGAAACGAATTTCATTATTTGGTATTTTACTATCGTCTTTTATCTTTTCATCAATCAGTTTAGCGGAACCAACGCCAATATCACCCGTTAAGCAAGAACAAAAGCAGACCATTCAAGTTAATATTAATACTGCGTCAGCGCAAGAACTGACAAAAATATTAACAGGAATTGGATTAAGTAAAGCTCAAAAAATTGTTGAATATCGTGAAAAATTTGGACCATTTGTATCGGTTGAACAACTTAAAGAAGTCTCTGGTATCGGGCAAGCCACTCTTGATAAAAACATCGGGAAAATAGCGTTGTGATATTATTTTCCACCAATTCATATTGGTGGAAAATGCCTAACCCTAATAATCTACCGGATCGACATCTATATTCCAACGTACTCGTGAACTTTCTCCCCACTTTTCAATGTTGAGAATAAGTTTATCCAATATTTCTTGTAACAATTTGCGATTAGTATGTTGTAAAAGTAATTGCCACCGATGGTAGTCTGCCTTTTTGGCTTGATTTGCAGGCATCGGGCCAAGTTGCCATAAACCTAAATCACAGTTTGCTTTTAACCAGTCATGAATTTTTTGTAAAAAAATGGGAGCATAACGATTATTACGATCTGCTGCACGGATCAATACTTGATAGCTAAAAGGGGGTAACTGTGTTAATTGACGTTCGTGTAGTGTTACGCTTGCAAATTTTTGATATCCCTCATTTAATAAAATATTAAGAAGTGGGTGATCTGGATGATAGGTTTGCAAAATAACTTCGCCAGCTTTGGTTGCCCTACCTGCCCGACCAGAAACTTGAGTATAAATTTGTGCAAATCGTTCTGTTGCTCTAAAATCACTTGAAAATAGCGCTCCGTCTACATCGATAATTCCAACTAAAGTAACATCTGGAAAATGATGGCCTTTCGCTAAAATTTGAGTGCCAACTAAGATATGAGCTCCGCCTTGTTGAATATCATGTAAATAATTATTCAATGCGCCTTTTTTACTGACTGTATCGCGATCAATGCGACTAACTTTAATATCGGGGAATAAAACTTCGAGTCTTTTTTCAAGCTGTTCAGTTCCAAATCCAATTGGCACGAGGTGAGTCGATCCACATTTAGGGCATTGTTGAGGAACAGCTCGTGGTGTATCACAATGGTGACAACTCAATTTATGCTGTTTGTGATGATAAGTATAGGGTCTGTCACAACGAGGACATTCTGCAATCCAACCACAGTCATGGCAGATTAGTAATGGTGAAAAACCCCGTCGGTTTAAAAAGAGCATGACTTGATTATTATCAGATAAGTGTTTCTGGATTTGCTCAATTAATGGCTGTGATAATCCTGCATCGAGGGTTAAACCTCGAATATCTAAAATAGACTGTTTAGCCAGCGTTGCATTACCCGCTCTTTCAGTAAGCGGGAGTAACTGATATTTATGATAGATAGCATTTTTGAGTGTTTCAAGTGAAGGCGTTGCAGAACCCAACAAAATCGGAACATTTTCAATTTTGGCTCGGATTATTGCTAAATCTCGAGCATGATAGCGCCAACCTTCTTGTTGTTTATAAGAGCTATCATGTTCTTCATCGATAATAATGATACCTAACTCTTTAAATGGTGTAAAAAGTGAAGAGCGTGTTCCAACGACAATAGCTGTTTCGCCATTACGACTTCTTAACCATACCCCCAGTCTTTCTTTGACCGTTAATCCTGAGTGTAAAATGTCAATCGGTGCATTAAAACGTTGTTTAAATCGGGTAATGGTTTGTGGTGTAAGACTGATTTCAGGTACTAATACCAATGCTTGTTTTCCCATTGATAACACGTGAGATAAAATATTTAAATAGACTTCAGTTTTGCCTGAACCGGTCACTCCCTCTAAAAGAAACACATTAAAATTATCAATCTGTTTATTGACGCTTTGTATGGCATTTGATTGCTGTGCATTGAGCTCAATTGACGTTGTATTTGTTGTATAGCAAGTTTGCCATTCATTACTTTCTGGTAAACAACGGACTTGTTCTATTAACTGTTTTTTCTGTAATGCAAGATAGACAGCTGAATTGAAGTCGGTTTCTTGTAGCGTATTATTTTTTAAGGCTAATAATAGTTGTTTTTGTTTGGTTGCACGAGGCATTGAGTCAATATTGAACTCATTACCAAGCTCAGTTAATTGCCATCTCTTAATTTCATCTTTACTTGCTGCTCGCCCTTGTCTTAATAAAATGGGTAAAGCATGGAATAACACCTCACCTATTGGGTAATGATAATAACTTGCAGCCCAATTTAATAATTGCCATATTGAATCATTAAATACGGGTGTTTCATCAACAATTGATTTTATGGATTTCAAATGATTAATATCAACATCGGTATGTTTATCGATACTAACAATAATACCAATAGCATCACGATACCCAAAAGGAACCTTGACCCGCATACCAATTTGAGCAGGCATAGTTAATTGATAATCATAAAGCTGGTGTAATGGTACAGGTAAAGCTACATGAGCGATAAGCATGAAAAATCACATCAATGGTTAAATTAAATTCGTATTGTACGTAAAATTGAATAAACTCGCAAAAGCTACACCATGAAATCTAATTTTAAGATGTGAAAAGTGGTTTCAAGTTGTAAAATTTGCTATCTTGATCTTATCGGATTTTTGATGACTATGAAAGGGATAAAAGATGTCAGAGTTATTTTCACATATTAATCAGCGTGGTGATGCGCACATGGTTGATGTCTCAGCAAAAAAAATAACAACGCGAGAAGCAAAAGCAGAGTCAATAATTTTAATGAATGAAAAAACATTAAATATGATCCTTCAAGGAAAACATCATAAAGGTGATGTTTTTGCAACAGCCCGAATTGCCGGGATTCAAGCTGCAAAAAAGACTTGGGACCTCATTCCTTTATGTCATCCATTATTATTAACTAAAATTGAGATCAATATTCAAGCAGATATTGATAGAAGTTGTATAAGAATTGAATCTTTTTGCCGATTAAATGGGCAAACCGGCGTTGAAATGGAAGCGCTGGTTGCTGCCTCGGTTGCCGCATTAACCATTTATGATATGTGTAAAGCAGTTCAAAAAGATATGGTAATAACACAAGTAAGGTTGCTATCAAAAACAGGTGGAAAATCTGGTGATTTTGTTGCACAAACATAGAAAAAGAACATCATGAATAAAATTATTTTTTTTGCTCAAACCAGAGAGTTAGTTGGAATAGATAATATTAAATTGAATGCCGAACACTGGTCTATTTCTGAACTTATTGGACAACTTAGTCAACGCGGTGATAAGTGGGCATTGGCATTAAAAGAAAAAACAGTATTATGTGCAGTGAATCAAACATTTGTGGATGTTAACTATATTATTCAATCAGGCGATGAAATTGCATTTTTCCCGCCCGTAACGGGAGGATAAAATGGAGATAATTAAAATTGACGATGAATCGATTAATACTAATGAAATTATTAGCTGGCTTTCTGAATTACCACAAGATGGTGCGGTGGTAACATTTATTGGTAAAGTTCGTTGTACAGAAAAAAAGACCATTGGACTTTATTTAGAGCATTATGCGGGAATGACAGAAAAGGTATTGAGCAATATTGTTGTACAAGCTAGACAACGTTGGCAATTGAGTCGAATCGCTGTCATTCATCGAGTGGGTGATATTAAAACTAATGAAAAAATTGTATTTGTTGGGGTGAGTAGTGCACATCGCTCAGATGCATTTGCGGCAGCTGAGTTTATTATGGATATATTAAAAAATGAAGCACCATTTTGGAAAAAAGAAAATACTATTGATGGTAATAATTGGGTTGAAGCAAAAAAATCTGATGTTGATGCATTGAAAAAATGGTATTAATTACTATTTACTATATAATAGCTATGTTATGTCAATTTATTTTTAATGAGAGGTAAGGAATGGCAGGATATACTCCTAATGGTTCAATTATTGAACAATCCGGTAGCCGTGTGCAAACATATATGAGTCATGTTTATGGTTGGATGACGGTAGGTTTGCTTTTAACGGCAATGATTGCGTGGTTTGCATCAACGAATGTGCATCTTATGCGAGTATTATATAACATAATGTGGGTTCTATTGATTGCTGAGCTTGGATTAGTATTTGTTATCTCTGGTTTAATTAACCGATTATCAGGTGCAGCGGCGACAACATTATTTATGTTATATTCAGTCTTAAATGGTTGTACTTTTTCTATTTATTTCCTTGTTTATACCTCATCTTCAATAGCAAGCGTCTTCTTTATCACTGCGGGTATGTTTGGTGCACTTGCATTTTATGGGTATACGACAAAACGTGATTTATCCGGTTTTGGGCGTTTCCTATTTATGGGATTAGTTGGTATTATTATCGCTTCGATCGTAAATATATTTTTACAAAGTGAACCATTAATGTGGGCAGTAACCTATATTGGTGTTTTTGTTTTTGCAGGGTTAACAGCGTATGACACTCAAAAATTAAAAGAATTAGGCGAAAACATATCACAAGATGACCCGAATATGTTTAGACGTTATGTTATTCTTGGTGCATTAACGCTTTATCTTGATTTTATCAACTTGTTTATTTTGTTGTTAAGAATTTTTGCTGATCGTCGATAGTTTCAAATTTATTCATATAGTAAGGGCTCTTTTGAGCCCTTATTGCTCTCGTTGTAATCCAACTTTTAAGCATCAACTTTTCTGTAAATGGAATTTTAATTATATCTTACTGTATTATCTAATTGATATATGGCTGAATATTTTTAAAAGTAATCAATTATTATGAAAAAATTATATACATTTATTTTAATCAATACCTTCATCTCATCCATAATTGCAATCAGATACTTTTTGATACCTGGAGTCACGTTTTCATGGCAAAGTGGTTTTTTTTCATTTTTTGCCGTGCTAGGGCATTTTTTTTCATTTTATCTTCTGATTTTTTTGATTCTCGTTTCTTTAATTTGGTTAAAAAAATGTTATTTTAATACTATTGCTGCTTTGTTGGTTAGTTTAGCGCAGATAGTATTATTTTGTGATACGATTGTTTTTCAACAATATCGCTTTCATATTAATCAATCAGTTCTTTCATTAGTCTTTTCTGGACAAGTGGTAGATTTTTCAATTATTACTTATATTGTAATGTTAGCACTTGCCACTTTAGTATTTTGTATCGAATTACTTATTCTGTGTTTTTTAGATAAAAAGATGACTAAATCAAAAGATCATCGAAAGAAGACACGAATGATTGTTATAGCCACAATCATGTTATTGGGTGCTGCGTTAATTAGTCATGTAATCCATATGGTGGCTTTCTATTATGCTTATTCACCCATTATGGTAGTTAAAGAGTATCTTCCTCTTTATCGTCCCTTTACTTCAAAAAAAATCATGGGTTTTTTTGATAAAGCAGGGGAGCGTAAAGTGATTAATCAGTACACCAAATCAAGTGCAAATATCTATTATCCTAAAAATAGTTTAGTGATTGATCCTGAAAATAAAGAAAAAATGAATATTATGTTTATCGTCTTAGATTCATGGCGTTACGATACTTTCAATGAAGATAATTCACCCAATACCTATCGATTTGTTAAACAAAATAATGGTGTCATTTTTGATAATCATTATTCAACAGGTAATGCAACCCGTACTGGAATTTTCGGATTATTTTATGGTATCCCTGGTACTTATTGGGATGCATTTTTGCGTAATAGTATTCCCTCACTTTTTATTACTACTTTACAGCAACAAAATTATAATATTGGTATTTTTACCTCTGCTAAAGTTTCGTCTCCTGAATTTGACCGCACAGCATTTGTAACCATTAAAAATTTGAGAATTAGCAGTCCAAATGGTACGCCTTCATATCGTGATAAACAGATGACCAATGATTGGCTAGCTTGGTATCAAAATCGGGATACCTCTAAACCGACTTTTTCGTTTTTATTTTATGATGCTCCTCATGGTTATGATTTTCCAAATGACTTTGAAGTAAAGTATAAACCCGTAGGCGATATAAATTATATCACCTTGAATAATAATACTAATCCACTGCCAATTCTTAATCGTTATAAACAGAGTGTCTATTATGATGATTATTTGATGCAAAATATTTATGATGAACTAAAAAAATCGGGAACACTCAATAATACGTTAATAATTATTACGGGTGATCATTCTCAAGAAATCAATGATAATGGACTAGGGTTTTGGGGGCATAATGGGAATTATACCGATGCACAAACTAAGGTGCCTTTTATTATCATTGGAGCGAAAGATATAAAAATCCTTCAGGAAAATAGTCAACGTTTGACAAGTCATGAAGATGTTGTACCTTCGTTAATGAAACATTATTTACATGTTCAAAATGACATATCTGATTATTCAACAGGGTATGATTTATTTAGTCCAATCACAGATAGAAATTGGTTGTTAATGTCAAATTACAGTTCTTATGCGGTACGAACGTTGGATAATATCTATTTTGTTAATCGAATGGGTATTAGCCATTATATGGATTCACGAAATCATGAAGTTGATCAAACGCCAAACTATCAATACATTCAAGATGCGATGAATAAAATGCGATACTTTTATCAGGAAGGTAATAAATAAAATTATGCCACCAAAATTTTGGTGGCATAAGATGATGTTATTTAACATCAGCACAATTCAGACAATAAATATAGCGATTTTGTTTATCAGTAAATTTATCCCATAAAGAAACTTGTTCACGAATTTGTTTTACTTCAGGAAGTTTTTCAAATAAAACTTCCGCCGTTGATTTTGGTAACATAGCAATCATATCTGAATAAAAAGCGCTAAACCAGTTGACTTCCGGTTTTTGCCAATCAATTCGATAATCAGTTAAATTAGCTAACGTTGCGGCGATTTCAATGGCATCATCAAAATCACCTAGTTTATCTACTAACCCATTTTTAAAGGCTTCTTCACCTAGCCAAACTTGGCCTTGACCAATTTTATCCACTGCTTCTGTGGTCATTTTACGTGATTTTGCCACCAAAGAAATGAATGTACTATAACCATTATCAATATTCATCTGTATGAGTTGATTCATCTCTTCAGGCAAGTTTTTAGCAAAGTTATTATTTGCCAATGGAGAAGTTGACACGCCATCACTATAAACCCCTATATGAGAAAGCGAGTTTTCAAAAGTTGGAATCATTCCAAAAATACCAATAGATCCAGTTATCGTATTAGGGCTAGCAACAATATAATCCGATGCAGTTGAAATCCAGTATCCTCCTGACGCAGCCATACCACCCATTGAAACCACAATAGGAATTTGATATTCATGTAATGCTTCAAGTTCGCTACGAATGGCTTCTGATGCTTCTACACCGCCACCAGGACTATTGACTCTTAACACAACAGCTTGAATGTTATTGTCGGTTAAATTTTCACGAATTGTTCTGAGTTGATCAACAATTTCTTGACTGCCGGCGATATTGCTATCATTTTCACCATCTGAAATCGTACCATTCACAAAAACTATAGAAATAAGCGGTTTAGAAACTGAATTAGTATCCTGTTTTTTATCATCTTTTAATTTGTAGTCATAAATACTGACTTCAGGTAAATCTTTACCTTTTAGAACAAATTCATAAAAATCTTGTTCAAAAAGGTAATCCGATTTTACGAAATCCACTAAACCATTTGATAACGCATACTGACTCATGCTGCCATTAGCCTCGTGCAATCTAGATAGCATGATTTCCGGACTAGGAACCAGTTGTGATGGTGCTTGTTTTCGTTGGGAAGCAATGTCATTTAAATAATTATTCCACATCAATGTTAACCATCTTGTGGTATTCGCTTTTGCTTCAGCAGACATATCATTACGGATAAAAGGCTCGATAGCTGATTTGTAAGTACCAACACGGAAAACATGCGTGTTCACTTTTAAATTATCCAGTAAAGTCTTGTAGTATAGGTTATTAGCAGCAAGCCCATAGACATTAATGGCACCTTGCGGGGTAAGAGAAATTTTATCAGCATAACTTGCTAAATAATATTGGCTTTGATTAAAGTTTGTGCCTGAGGCATAAATGGGTTTATTCGCCTTTTTAAATTTAGTGAGATATTTACCTATATATTGTAGTGAACTCAAATCTGCCCCAACAAAATTATCTAATCTTAATACCATATTTTCTATATTTGGATCTGCGGCAGCTTGATCTATCTTTTGTGTTAATTCAAATAAACTGTTTTCTCGAGCAAGATTTACTCGTTTTCCATATATCTTGTTTTGTAAATGATAAATATCATCATTATAAAGTGTGCTATCAACAATAACACCTTCAAGATCTAAAACTAATGTGCCATTTTGTGGAACGTCGTCTAAACTTTGTGATTCTTTAAATAATGCAATAAAACTTGAAATGAGTAATATGGCAATCAAGAATATAATGTTAAAAAAAAGCTCTCTTAGGAAATTGATAACTTTCCATATGGATTTAATGACGGATAAAACAGACATAGTAAATGACCCTTTCATAATGATTTATCTAATTTTTTAGCTTCAATATTTCTTTTCTTAAAATACTTCTTATCTTCAAATCTTAAACAAGTTAATTTTCCACCCCAACAACATCCCGTATCAAGTGCAAAAATATTTTCCGGCGTACCTTTACCATTCAGTGCCGCCCAATGTCCAAAAACGATACAATATTCAGGCGGTATTTGGCTAGGAATTAAAAACCAGGGTTTAAGTTTGGTTGGCGCTTGCTCAGGTGGTTTTTTATAATAAAAATCAAGTCGACCATCATCATAACAAAATCGCATACGTGTTAACGCATTGGTGGCATAACGTAGACGATCAAAACCTTGTAATTCAGATGACCATTCATCCGGAAAGTTTCCATACATTTTGTCAAGAAAGAGGGGATAAGAATCACTAGATAATATTTTATTGAGATCATGAGCACATTTTTTTAATGTTTCCATATCCCACTGCGGTGAGACACCTGCATGGGTCATAATGATTTTTAACTTTTCATCAATTTGAACTAAAGGCTGTTTACGTAACCAATTCATCAATTCATCATAGTCTGGTGCATTGATCACCTCTTCAAGATTATCTTTCTTTTTAGGCGGCGTAACATTAGCATAAACTGATAACAAATGAAGATCATGATTACCTAATACCAGCCGAATTTGGCTGGTATTCGTTTTGACAAATCTTAAAACTTCTAATGATTTAGGACCTCGTGCTACAAGATCACCGGTTAACCATAACGTATCGGTTGAGGAAAATCCAGCTTTTTCAAGCAATCGCATAAACTCATCATAACAACCATGAATATCACCGATAAGTAAGTTTGCCATGACATCATTTCCATGCGTTGGCAAGCTGGCAATATTGCTGCACAGTTAAATTTTCAGCTCGTAGCGTTGGATCAATATCTAATTCAATGAGTTGTTCTACAGAGAACATATTGGATAAGCTATTACGAATCGTTTTACGCCTTTGATTAAAGGCTTCAGTAGTTAATCGAGAAAGTATCTTAACATCATTAACTAAGTAAGGTTTTTGCTTATAAGGGATTAATTTAACTACCGCCGAATCAACTTTAGGCGCAGGTTTAAAAGCACTCGGAGGAACTTCTAAAACGGGAATGATTTGGCAATAGTATTGTGCCATAACACTCAATCTACCATAATCTTTGCTATTCGGCGCTGCGACCAAGCGTGTAACCACCTCTTTTTGTAGCATAAAATGCATATCAGTGATGATATTTGCAAATTCAAAAAGGTGAAACATTAAAGGTGTGGAAATATTATAAGGTAAATTACCAAACACGCGTAATGGTTTACCTAATTCAGTTGCAAGTATATTAAAGTCATAATTAAGTGCATCTTGTTCGATTATGGTCAACTTGTCAGTTAATAAAGGATTTTGTTTTAGTCTTTCCGCCAAATCACGGTCAATTTCTATGACAGTAAGGTGATCGACAAGTTTACTCACGGGTATAGTTAGTGCTGCAAGACCAGGCCCAATTTCAACAAGTGCCTGATCTTTATTAGGTTGAATTGCGGCAACAATACTTTCAATAATATAATCATCATGTAAAAAGTTTTGCCCAAAACGTTTACGGGCAAAATGTCCTTGGTGAACTCGATTATTCATTATCATCTACACCTTTGATTTTGATATATGCGTCACCTTTTAATTCTTGAATCCAGATTTGAGATTCTTCAGCAAATTTACGATTAAATATAAGTCGATAAGCATGATCTTGTTTTGCTGATTCGGTTTTGTCTGCCTTTCTGGTATCTAGTAGCTGAATTAAATGCCAACCATAAGCAGATTGAACAGGCTGACTGATTTCACCTTTTTTAAGTTTAAGTAATCCATTTTTAAAGCCGGTATCATAACGTTCTGGCATACTCCAACCTAAATTACCGCCGTTATCGGCTGAACCGGGATCTTCAGAATACGCTTTCGCTGCTGCTTCAAAAGTGGTAGCACCACTCACGATTGCTTTTCGAATGTCTGTTAATTTCTGTTTAGCTATTTGGTCTGTAACAAGGACATTTGTTTTAATCAAAATATGACGAGCATCCACTTCTTGAACAGTAATTGCTTTTGGTTTTTCAGTGCGAGTATCATCAACTTTTAAAATATGTAATCCTACCCCAGAACGAATTGGTCCTATGATGCTATCCTTAGGTGCACGAACTAAACGTTCTTCAAATATCGTTGGTAGCTCGTTGAGTTTACGCCACCCCATGTTACCGCCTTTTAAGGCAAGATCATCGTTTGAATATG
The DNA here is from genome assembly GCF_046635805.1 of Gilliamella sp. CG13. NCBI lineage: Bacteria > Pseudomonadati > Pseudomonadota > Gammaproteobacteria > Orbales > Orbaceae > Gilliamella > Gilliamella sp. CG13. The sequence goes on along the minus strand of NZ_JBIDFM010000002.1, from coordinate 265,872 downwards.
AGGCAGCCAGTTTAGCAAAATTTTCGCCTTTTTTAGCTCGATTGATTACATCCCGTGCTTTTTCGGTTGCAACATCAACTTGTTGTTTAGACGCTTTCTCAGGAATAGCAATTAAAATGTGACTAATCTTTACGCTTAAATTATTCGTGAGTTGTTTGGTCAAACTTTTTGATAGATTTTCCACTTCTTTGTCAGAAATATTGATACGATGTCTAACTTCATTCATACGGGTTTGATCAATTAGCATATCGTTATGAATACGTTCACGATAAGCTGAATAATTAATTCCCATCGTTGATAACTTACTGCGTAATTGATTGACGGTCATGCCATTTTCACTTGCAATCTGAGCTATTGCTTTAGTTACTTCATCATCACTGACTGTAATTTTAGCTTTAGCTGCTTTTTGTAATATTAAGTTTTCAACAATTAAACGATCAATGATTTGTTGACGAAGTATTTTATCATTCGGTAAATTGTTAGGATTTGTGCTTGCTTTAATGGTTTTAAGCATTTCTTGAACATCACTTTCTAAAATGACGTTATTATTGACAACAGCAGCAACCTGCTCAATAACGCGTGGCGCAGCATTTGCTGTTAAAGGATTAAGCAAACCAATACTTAAACTTAAATTTAACGCAATAATTAGTTTTAATAATTTCATATTTTTAACTCATTTTTTTGCTATAGTGTCATTGCTATAGTAATAAATTAATTGATTATGTTTTTTTGAACAATTTATTCAAACGCTGAGACATAAGGAAGTTTGCCGTAATTTAACATTTTTGCTTTTGCGTCACTTCGGCGTCCAAATCCTTGTAATTCAAAGTTTAAAGACAATTTATTTTCATATTTACTTTTATGCGTATCGATATTCCAATCAGTTAGTTTTCGTCCATATTGCACTGTCATCCCCCAACAACAGTCGCTGTAATGTAATCCAACAAACCCATCGACCATTTGTCCTTTTTTGACATCATGATAATACGATCCAACTGCTGAAAGTGTTTCAGAAAGTGGCCAAGTAGTCATAATACCAGTTTGAGAAATATTTTGCTTATAGTTATTATAAATCGAGTTTAAATCAACCGTATCGATGTATTTATGATTTGCATAACGGTATGATAATTGAATTAATTTATTACTCGAAGGACGATATTCAAAAATACTGTTGGCTAATGATATTGCATCAAGGCGAGTATCATATTGCACCCCACCTCTAAATACAATTTCATCTGAAATTTGCCAAAAGTTGTCTGCTGCCCAAGTTATACTACCAGTATCAGAGTTTCTATCCAATTTGGTATTGTTTTCACTGGTTCTTGATTTAGTAAAATACGTGGTTTGCCCAATCGAAAAATTGAATCGTTCAACTTTATTTATATCATAGAAACGTGTTGTTATACCGGTTGAAATTTTATTAGTAGATGGAATTCGGTCTAGACCGCTATAAGGTTGATCCCTAAATAATCCAATATAGTCTGATTGGAGTAAGGTCGAATCATAATTTAATATATTTGATTGTTTCTTATAAGGTATATAAATGTATTTTACACGTGGCTCTAATGTTTGGGTATAACCCTCAATAAGGGTTGTATCTCGTTCAAAAATAATTTTACCATCAACCGATATTTTGGGTATAAATCGACTGACATTTTTATCAAGATTTTTGAAACGGTTACTATTACTCGGTAAATCCTGATTGTAATAAGTGGCCATAAAACCAGCTTCAGTTGATATCGAAGACCAAGAATTAGTTAACGTATAGTTTAATGTTGGTTCGATATGAGTACGCCAAGTTTTAGGTTCATTTTTCCCTTTGCTAACAAAATGACTGATTTGCGCATAGTTTTTAAATTTAAATGGCCCGAAATCATAATTGTAATAGGTAATATCTAACTGCGGTTGAGTTTGATAAAGATTATCTTTTAAATTAGTACGGAAAGTCTGAAAGTTTAATTGGCTTAATGTAATGTCCCAATTTTCGTCGTTATAACCCAACTGATAAAGCTGAGAAAGGTAACCCGCCGTTGATGAAACATAATCGGAATCTAAATCCGAAAGATATTGGTTATCACTGACACGTGTAGCATTAATTTTTAGTCGCCAATTGTAATTAATCAGTTCATCGTTTTTCCAATAAAATAACCAGCGTTGACGATTATCATCATAATTAATACCATTGGCTTTATTATCACGGTCTTTATTATATTGACTGTCATGTTGTAGCCAATCAAAGGCAAGCGTACCCGCACCAAGTTCGTTAAGATAACGGAACTCAGTTTTTAATTGAAATCCTCTTTTTACTAGGATTCTTGGTTGAAAAGTTGCATCATAGTTAGGTGCAATATTCCAATAAATAGGTAGCGAAAAATCAACGCCATCTTTGTTATTAAAGCTAAGATTCGGCATTAATAACCCTGAGCGTCGTTTATTTCCGGTAGGTAATTGTAAATAAGGTGAATATAAAACAGGTACTTTTCCCACTCGAAAAACCGCATTCCAAACTTCAAGCAATTCTTCTTTGTTGTCATGAATTACGGTTGTACCCTTGATACTCCAAGTATTGTTATCAATAGGACAAGACGTAAAACTACCATTTTTCAAGATCACATAACGATTATTCTCAAGTTTGATTTCATCGGCTTGACCACGACCAAGGCGATTTACCAAATGGTATTTACTTGATGTTATTGCAGTATCGTTATTATTAAGATTCATCGATGCATGATCGCCTTTCATTTGAATTAAATTATCTTGATAATTGATACTGCCATCGAGGGTGACGGTTTGGGTATTATTTTGTGAGTTTATTGTCACTTTATCGGCTTTTATAACCCGATTGCCTTGTTCAATTGATACATTACCCTTGTAAGTGGCTGTATTTGGATAGTTAGCTTCAAATTCGTTTGATTCAGCATTAACCGGTAATGTATTGATATTACCATTGACTAATGGTCGATCAAATCTAGGCACATTATTTAGACATTGAGCGTTATTGCTATCAGATTTTGGCAAAGCAATAGCATAACAAACATTGTTATATAAGGAAAAAACTATGGTTAATGTGATTAGTGATGGCGTTAATTTTTTCATCAATGATTAAAATTAATTATGTTTTTTATAATTAACACATTATAACGGTTATTTATAAAAGTGCGAATGAAAAATTAACGTTTTCCTTTGCGTTTAAATGTTTTATTGAGTTGTTTGACCATGATTACTCGTTTTTCAGGCGATGTAAATTGAAATTCATCCCACCATTTAGCCAGTTCAAGTAATTCGCCTTTTTCAATTGATGCTCGCATTTCTAGAAGATCATAAGCAGCACGAAACTTAGGATTTTCTAAAATTGCAAATGCTCGCTTGCCTTCTCTTTTCTTCATGCGTAGCTGTAAACGCCATATATCGCCCATAATAGAGGTTAACCGTCGAGGGATGGCGAGCACTTTACATTGTTCAGCAAGAACATCGTTAATAGCAACAGAAAAAGCGTCGTGAAATTGCAAACCACCTTCAATACAAGTCAATTGTGTTTGCTCAATAATTGGGTACCAAAAAAATGCAGCAAACAAAAATGCCGGATTAACCCTTTTATTATTAGCAATGCGATAATCGGTATTTTTAAGAACTTGCTCAATGATTTTTTCTAAAAAGCTATTTTGATTATTTGTGAACAATCGGTTAATAGCTGGAAAAAGTTGTTCAAAAAGATGATATTCTTTTAATAATTTATAAGTTGCGTAACCATTTCCCGTTTGTAACAGTTTGAGCGACTCATCAAAAAGTCGAGCAGCTGGAATATTTTTCAATAATGGTGCTAGGTGCTTAATGGGTTTTGCTGTTTGTGCTTCAATTTCCATATCCAATTTAGCGGCAAAGCGTACCGTTCTTAACATCCTGACCGGATCTTCTCGGTAGCGTACTTGAGGATCGCCGATTAAGCGAATTAGACCTTTTTGTAAATCTGCAATACCGCCACAATAATCACGTAAGCTAAAGTCTTTTAAACTGTAATACAGTGCATTTATGGTGAAATCCCGACGGATAGCATCTTGCTCTATGGTTCCGTACACATTATCGCGTAATAACATTCCGGATTGCGAACGTCTAGACATATTGGTTTGATCCAATTGATTATCATGTTCACCACGGAAAGTTGCCACTTCAATAATTTCTTTACCAAACATAATATGGGCAAGTCTAAAACGTCTGCCAACTAAACGGCAATTACGGAAAATCTTTTGTATTTGTTCTGGTGTCGCATTGGTTGTAATATCAAAGTCTTTTGGCTTTTTGCCTAAAAGAAGATCCCGAATACACCCTCCAACTAAATAAGCCTCATACCCTTGTTTATTTAATCGATGAAGTACTTTAAGCGCATTTTCACTTATCTCTTTGCGAGAGATATTATGTTCATTACGAGGAATGGACACATAATGTGATTCAGGGTGTTTATCATGGCAAAACATTTTACGATAAAAGCGGGAAACTTGTTTAAAAATAGCGCACCTCAAAATTTGTTATAAATTGTAAACCAAATATAATACCGAATTATAGCCTAATTGAATTTAACTTTCCACGGCTCAAACCAATAACTATTAAGTAATCATTAAACTCCTTGAATAAGTCGTCGTAAAACAGTCAATGATTTTTCTATCTGATTTTTTTAAATACAATTATCAAAAATAACATTTATTTATATAGTACAATATAGTAATATCGTTCAATCAAAACGACTTATTTAATTTCGTTTGTATCTATGTAATATCATGGAACTGATTATAATTATTTAAACTTATACTTGAATTTTTTTGAGTTAATTGTAGGGAAACAATAATTTCCAGCAACAGACACAACGTTAAAACATGATTACAAGACATTTTTACCGTTAATTTTTATACTGCAATTAAGTTCCCAAAATCACTTGAGTATATACTATTAACTGATAACTTATCGGGGGCATTATGAATATTCGTGATTTAGAATATTTTGTTTCTTTAGCTGAATTCCGGCATTTTCGTAAAGCAGCTGATGCTTGTAATGTAAGTCAACCAACCTTAAGTGGACAGATCAGAAAATTGGAAGATGAACTTGGCGTAATGTTGTTAGAACGCACTAGTCGCAAGGTTTTATTTACTCAAACTGGCATGATGCTTGTAGAACAAGCCAAAGAGATATTACGTAATATCCAAATTTTGAAAGAGATGGCAAGCCGCCAAGGTGAAGAGATGTCAGGGCCAATGCATATTGGATTAATTCCCACCATTGCACCTTATTTATTGCCTCATGTCATCACGGTTTTACATGAATCTTTTCCTCAATTAGAACTTTATTTGCACGAAGCTCAAACGGCCAATATTGTTGCACAACTTGAAAGTGGTAAACTTGATTGTGCGATTGTTGCTCAAGTTAAAGAGACAGCACAATTTATTGAGTTACCTTTATTTGATGAACCAATGTTCTTAGCTGTACCTACAAATAGCGATTTAGCTAATCAAAAAACCATCAAGCTTTCAGATTTGAAAGGGCAAAAATTCCTCATGTTAGAAGACGGACACTGTCTACGTGAACACGCTATGGGTTATTGTTTCCAAGTTGGAATCGACGAAGACAAGCAATTTAAAGCAACAAGTCTTGAGACTTTACGCAGTATGATTTCAGCCGGTCGTGGAATTACTTTATTTCCTGAGTTAGCCGCGCCAAACGAGCGAACTCGTGATAATATTTGTTATATCCCTTGTACTGATCCTGTTCCTTCACGAAGTATTGAGCTGATTTATCGACCAGGTTCACCATTACGGTCTCGTTATGAAACCATTGCTAAAACAATTCGTGATCATATGCCAAAAGTATTTGCTGAAAAAGAAAAATTACTTAACGTGGCGAAATAATTATTTTAGAACGAATCAATTTATTTAAAGTTATTAAAAATAAAAATGAAAAATAGCAAATCAGGTGGCGTGCGTGCAAAACAAAAAGAAAAAACACGCCGTAGCTTAATCGATGCAGCATTTAATCAACTTAACGCAGAGCAAGGTTTTGCAAGTTTAAGTTTGCGTGAAGTTGCACGTGAAGCAGGTATTGCAGCGACCTCTTTTTACCGTCATTTTCGAGATATGGATGAGTTAGGTTTAGCAATGGTTGACGAAAGTGGTCTAACACTTCGTCAATTATTACGTCAAGCTCGAAAACGTATTGAGAAAGGAGGCAGTGTCTTACGCACCTCTGTCACAACTTTCATTGAGTTTATTGATAAAAATCCGAAAGTTTTTTTATTATTACTACGTGAAAAAGCCGGAACCTCATCAGCTTTTCGCTCCGCTATCGCTCGCGAAATACAACATTTTATTGTTGAACTGGTTGATTATCTTGATAATGCCAATAACATGCCCCATTACTATAATGAAGCTCAAGCAGCGGCAATGGTAACCATTGCATTTAATGCGGGTGCCGAAGCAATTGATTTTGATATCGTTCAACGTCAGGAACTCATCGAAGATCTTATATTTCAACTTCGTATGGTTTCACGTGGCGCCTATTATCTTTATCATAAAGAACAAATTAAACTCGAAAATCGCTAATTTAATTTTTTTATTTAATAAAACCTATAATTTGGTTATAAAAAAACTGCGGTTTAAACCGCAGTTAAATAAAATGATTTAATCAATAATCATTACAGATTCTGTAATACTTTTTCAACACTATCTTTCGCATCGCCAAATAACATATAGCTATTTTCTTTAAAAAATAGTGGGTTTTGTACGCCTGCATAACCCGTATTCATTGAACGTTTAGAAATAATCACCGTTTTCGCTTTCCAAACTTCAAGTACAGGCATGCCTGCGATAGGGCTATTTGGATCTTCTTCTGCCGCAGGGTTAACCGTATCATTTGCACCAATGACCCAAACAACATCTGTATCAGGAAAATCATCATTGATTTCGTCCATTTCTAGTACGATATCATAAGGGACTTTAGCTTCTGCTAATAATACATTCATGTGACCTGGTAAACGTCCTGCAACGGGGTGAATCCCGAATCTCACTTCAATTCCCATACCACGTAGTTTTTCTGTAATATTACTGACAGCGCCTTGTGCTTGCGCAACTGCCATACCATAACCCGGAACAATAATGACAGAACGCGCTTCTTTTAACGTTTGTGCAACTTCAGCAGGTTGCATTTCACGATATTCACCTTGTTCTTCATCAGTAGTGTTAGCTGAGCTACCGTCAGTACCAAAACCGCCTGCAATAACGCTAATGAAAGAGCGATTCATTGCTTTACACATAATATAAGAAAGAATGGCGCCTGAAGAACCAACTAATGCGCCGGTAACAATTAATAAATCATTACTTAGCATAAATCCGGCAGCGGCGGCAGCCCAACCTGAATAGGAGTTTAACATCGAAATAACCACAGGCATATCTGCACCACCGATAGATGCAACAAGGTGGAAGCCAAATACGAATGCAATAATGGTCATGGCAAGTAAGCAGACCAGTGCGCCAGCGCCTGTTTTTAGCTCAATGAACGTAAACATTAAAATGATTGAGACAACAATTGCAGCTAAATTCCAATAATGTTTATTTGGAATAGATAACGGTTTTGAGCTAATGCGTCCATTAAGTTTGCCAAATGCGACAATAGAACCTGAGAATGTTACTGCACCAATAAAGATACCGACAAAAATCTCGACTAAATGGACGGTCATTTCACTACTATGGTATATCAGTATTGCACTATTTAAATCTAAAAAGCTATTTAAACCAACAAGTACTGCTGCCATCCCAACAAAGCTATGAAGTAATGCCACCAGTTCAGGCATTTGCGTCATTTCGACTTTTTTGGCTAGGTATAAACCAATAGCAGCACCCAGAATCATGGCAATAATGATCCAATGCAATCCACCTTTAATACTTGCAACGGCAGCAATAAGTGCAATAGTCATGCCGATCATACCGTAAATATTACCAGATTTAGCTGTCTCTTGATTTGAAAGTCCACGTAGACTAAATATAAAAAGTAATGCAGCAATCACATAGGCTGCTTGAATAATTCCATTACTGAACATTATTGATACTCCCCTCTATTTGCCACGTTGGAACATTTTTAGCATTCTTTGAGTAACAAAGAATCCACCAAAAATATTGATGCTAGCAATCAAAATAGCTACAAAGGCAATGGCAGTCGTTAAACCATTATCATCACCAATTTGCAATATGGCACCGACTAAAATAATGCCTGAAATCGCATTTGTTACAGACATAAGTGGTGTATGTAAAGAGTGGGTGACATTCCAAACAACGTAATAACCCACAACACAGGATAAGGCAAAAACAGTAAAATGCCCTAAAAAGCTTTCCGGAACTGAATTAGCAATCCAAAAATAGGCGATGATTAACAGAGCCAGAATTCCAAATTTTTTTTGTGGTGCCATTTGTTTCGGTTCGGGTTTTACAACAGGCGTTGTCGCTTTTTGTTGCGGTTGAGCCGACACTTGTATTGGTGGTGCAGGCCAAGTGATTTCTTTATCTTTAACCACTGTCACACCACGAATAACAACATCATCAAAGTTGATATCAATATTGCCGTCTTTCTCTTTAGCGAGCAGTTTTAGCAAATTAACAATATTCGTACCATAAAGCTGTGAGGCTTGTGCAGGCATACGATTAGCTAAATCAGTATAACCAACGATTTTAACGTTATTATTGGTTTCAAAAACTTTACCTGGTTTGGTTAATTCGCAGTTACCACCTGTTAGTGCCGCTAAATCTACAATCACACTACCTGGTTTCATTGATTCTACCATTTCTTTAGAAATCAACTTCGGCGCAGGTTTACCGGGGATAAGAGCGGTTGTGATGATGATATCCACATCTTTGGCTTGTTCAGCAAATAAAGCCATTTCAGCTTCAATAAAAGCTGCTGACATTTGTTTTGCATAGCCGTCGCCTGAACCGGCTTCTTCTTCAAAATCTAATTCTAAAAAATCAGCGCCCATACTATTAATTTGTTCGGCAACTTCAGGGCGAGTATCAAATGCCCGAACAATTGCACCTAAACTCACCGCTGCACCGATTGCAGCAAGACCGGCAACACCGGCACCAATGACTAAAACTTTTGCTGGTGGGACTTTACCTGCAGCGGTAACTTGACCGGTAAAAAAACGACCAAATTGATTTGCCGCTTCAATAACTGAACGATAACCAGCGATGTTAGACATTGAACTTAATGCATCAAGTGATTGTGCTCGTGAAATACGTGGCACACAATCCATTGCCATGACTGTTATGTTTTTGGCAGCAAGTTTTTCCAATAACTCTTTATGCTGAGCAGGATAAATATAGCTAATGAGAGTTGATCCTTCTTTCATCAACGCGATTTCTTCATCAGTTGGTGCGTGAAATTTAAGAATTAAGTCATTTTGCCAAATATCTTGAGTATTTTGAATTGTGGCTCCAGCATCAATGAAAGCTTGGTCTTCGAAATGAGCAGCATGTCCAGCACCTTGTTCAACTGAAACTGTAAAACCAAGTTTTAACAGTTGTCCAACAGTTTGTGGTGTAGCAGCAACTCTTGCTTCATTGGCTAACCGTTCTTTAGGTATACCGATATGCATTGCGTTACGTCCTTATGTTAAGTGAGCTTGTAAATGTTTCTCGATTTTAGCATAAATTAGCGACGGTGCGAGTAGGGAATTTATTTTTTATTATCGAAATATTAATATTAAATTTAATAATAATTGGATTTTAAATCTGTGAATTAAAATTAAAATATTTACCCTGCAACCAATGTGATTAAATCTTTTTGATAGTGAACTAATTAAGGAAGAAATAGATGTGTTAGTTTACCTAAAATTGATCATTCCTTCTACTGATAGCTTTGCATTTATTAGAAAGAAAACAGGTTTAGTTGGCTTGTGATTCATCGTATAAAACTTGGAATTTATCAGAATATTCAATAAAAATAGTTCAATTAAAAAGATTTATGGAAAAATCAGTAAATAATGCTGGCGAGATAAAACGTTAACCTATCCCAATTGATATTAAATCGTTGGGATTTTTAGTGTCAGTCTTATAAACACAAAACAGTGTTGTTTTGATTTATACGTAACAATTAATAGCTCTGTAATTTGCTGTTGAGGTTATGGTAAAACCAAGTATTGTCCAATAATAAGTATTAACGAGGTAAAATATGGCCGAATTAAGCCAGAAAAAAAATAGTATGCTAACATTAATGTTTGCATTGCTTGCTGCTTGTGTAGCATTTCAACTCAATGCGAGTATGTTAAGCCCAGTATTAGTCACTATTGCTAAAGAATTAGGTTCTAACGACGCTCAAGTCGGATTATCCCAAACCGCTTTTTTTACCTCTGCTGCACTGTTTTCATTATTTTTACCCCGTTTAAGTGATATAAAAGGTCGTAAAAAAGTCTTAACGATTATGTTGTTTATTATGACATTAGGTACGGTGCTTGCAGCGGTTGCACCGAATATCGTTGTATTATATATTGCGCGAATTATTCAAGGTGTATCAGGGCCAGTCGTTCCACTTTGTTTACTGATGCTCAGTCATGAAGTTAAAGATGTCAAAAAATATGGCATGTTAATGGGCATAGTGACTGCTGTAAATGGCGGTATTGCTGGCATAGATGCAATTGCCGGCGGTCTGCTTGCAACTTATTGCGGTTTTCGTTCGGTGTTTTGGGTTATTGCGATTTCCGCAGCGCTATCTACCTATTTTGTTCATCGTTATGCACCTGAGTCTAAACCTTCTGAAGGAACCAAAATGGATTGGTTAGGCGTGCTGTTCATTGTGCTTACCGTTGCTGCATTGTTACTAGCGCTAAATGAAGCAGGGAATTTAGCCCTTGCCAACTGGTTTAAAGTCATAGGATTAACTATTTTTGCTGGTATCTGTTTTATTCTATTTTGGAAAACAGAAAAAACCAGTAAACAACCATTAGTAACGATAGTACATTTAAAAACCAGAGCAACTTGGGCAATATTGTTAACCACACTATTAACTATGACAGGGATTTTTGCCGTCGTTAATGGGTTAGTGATGTCATTAGCGCAAAATACTGAAATCGGATTTGGTTTAGAAGCTGATTGGGCTTCACTTATTTTATTAACACCTTATGCCTTAATTGGGTGGTTGATAGGGCCATTTTCTGGACGTTTGGCGCCAAGTTTAGGTTACAATAAGGTACTTAAATTAGGTTTAATAGGATGTGTCATTAGTCAATTAATGATCATGTTCTACGGGATTGATTCACTACCGATATTAATTATTGGTGTTATTGCATTAGGTATTTTTTATGCAGGAATGGCGAATATCATTTTAAATGGTCTTGGTATAGTCTTATCGCCTAAAGAAAACTTAGGTTTTCTGCCAGGCATGAATGCAGGGGCTTTTAATTTAGGTGCAGGATTAAGTTTTGCTTTATTGCCTGCTGTACAAATGATAAGTGGTTATACCGTTAAGGGTTATTTTAATGGAATGTTATTAGGATTAATCATTACAATTTTAGCCTTAGTTTGTAGTTTCTTTATTCCTCGACCTGTCGAAGCTGAAGTATAAAATCAAGATAAAAACGGGATTTTTTAATCCCGTTTTTATTGTTTAAATTAATCTTCTTCTGGCATGAGTGTAAAAACTAGTGTTGTAAAAAATTTTTCTTGAGTCGCAAGTTGGCTATCTTTTAGGGGAAAACCTATTTCGACACCTACTACGTTTAAGCCTTGATTAGGAATAGTAATGGTCGCTTGACCTTTATCATCAGTTGTAACCGTTTTATCTAAATTATTAACGACATCGATAATAACAGCAGTATTTGTTAATGGCTGACCATCTTTATACACCGTTACGAGTAAATTATCACCGCGTTTTAATTGAGTTGGATCAACTGCTGGTACTATTTGTAACGGAATATCTTCAACCCGTTTAGGTGCGTTGACGGATGATAAATAATTGACACTGTATTTAATGGCATGGGTTCCTTTACTCGCTCCTTCTACTTTATTCATCGGAAGATTAACATATTTACCCTGTGCATTTTTAGTCCAATAACCATAATCAAAACTAACCGTTACAACAGCGGTATTTTCTGTCGGTTCAACGGTCACATAATTTTGATGTTTTTTTTGATTAATCGGTAAAGAAGTCCAATTACCATTATAAGCATGAATCTTTTTTACATATTCCGTTTGATAACCATTATCTAACGGGCCTTCACCTAAAACGATTTGCTTTTGATCAACCCGATTAGCGATCCAAATACCATGAGCAGAAAGCGATTGTGATATCATACAAGTAACACTTCCTGATAAGATGAGTACAAATAATTTACGCATGATAAAAATCCTTATATTTTATGAAAATGATAATCATTATCATATCGATATAAAAAAAGTCAATGCTATTTGTGTAATTATTGATCATCAAAAAATGTTTAATATGATAATTAAATATAAAATATGTTTTGTTCGTTTTTGATCGCTTTAGTAATAAAATAATTGCATTACAATTCTTGAATATAAATAACCAAATTATGTTTTTATTTTTTTGATATATAAAAACATATTATGAATAACAAATCTTAAACTTGCTATTTTTAACTATTACAATTTGTTATATAATCAAAAGTATTTTGTCCTTAACGCAATATATTGTCTTACTCATTTATATTTAGGGCGCATTCAACAATTGAGCATCTATTATTAAGGAACCACTATGATGGATTTTTCCCAATCAGTGCCAGAACTGGTCTCTTGGGCAAAAAAAAATGATTTTTCAATTAATTTGCCAGTTGAACGGCTCGCTTTTTTATTGGCGATAGCCGTCTTAAATAGCGAACGCTTTGATGGTGAAATGACTGAATCTGAATTAATTGATGCTTTCAGGCATGTATCACAAATTTTTGAACAGAGTGAAGATACCATTGCTGTTCGAGCAAATAATGCCATTAATGATTTAGTACGCCAGCGATTAATTACGCGTTTTGCTAGCGAAATGACGGATGGTTATTCAATTTATCGTTTGACGCCTTTGGGAATAGGCATTTCGGATTACTATATTCGTCAACGAGAATTTTCTACGTTACGTTTATCAATTCAGCTTTCTATTGTTGCTCAAGAGCTAAAACGTGCGGCTGATGCAGCACTAGAAGGTGGTGATGATCTTCACTGGCATCGTAACGTTTTTGCACCCTTGAAATACTCCGTTGCAGAGATTTTTGATAGTATTGATATTACCCAACGGGTAATGGATGAGCAACAAGCGGATGTAAAACAAAATATTTCGGCATTATTAAGCCAAGATTGGCAAGCAGCAATTAGTAGTTGTGAAGGCTTACTCACTGAAACGTCACAAACATTACGAGAATTGCAAGATACACTCGCCGCTGCAGGCGATAAACTCCAAGCAAGTCTGCTCTTGATTCAAGATGCAACCATGGATAATCCTGAACTTGATAAAATCAATAATGTGGTTATGGATTTACAAGGCAAACTTGATCGTATTATTGGCTGGGGACAAAAGGCGATTGATCTTTGGATTGGTTATGATCGCCATGTTCATAAATTTATCCGAACCGCTATTGACTTAGATAAAAATAGAGTCTTTTCACAGCGATTACGTAAATCAATACAAGGCTATTTCGATTTACCATGGTCACTTATTTTTGCCAATGCTGATCGCCTACTTGATATGCGTGATGAAGAACTTGCACTACATGAAGCAGAAGTAACAGGTGAATTACCGTCAGAACTTGAATTTGAAATGATTGAAGAGATTCAAGAACACATTATTGCCCATATCGAACAAAATTTATTGGTCTTCAAACAAGAAAATAAACCACTGGATATGAGTATCGCTATTCATAGTTATCTAGCACAGTTCCCTCGAGAACAACATTTTGATATTGCAAGATTATTTATCGATCAGGCTATTCGTTTAGGGATTGCCGAAAATGATTTACTCGGTATCCCAGCCGAATGGAAACCTATTAACGATTATGGAGCTAAGGTACAAGCACATGTCATCAACAGATACTAAAGATTTAGAATTAGAACAAACAGCTCATCATCTTGATGAAGTCATGGGGCGCATTGCGGCAAGTTCCCAAGCATCTATCGATAAATATATGCCCGTTAAATTAGCACAGGCAATTGCCAATCCCCTTTTTCCTGAGCTTGATAGTTTATTGCGTTCCGGACGTCATATCGGTATAGATGAACTCGATAATCACGCCTTTTTAATGGATTTTCAACTTGAACTGGAACAATTTTATCAACGTTATAATGTCGAATTAATTCGTGCACCAGAAGGTTTTTTTTACCTTCGTCCTCGTTCAACAACATTAATTCCCCGTTCGGTATTATCAGAACTTGATATGTTAGTTGGTAAAGTCCTTTGTTACTTATATCTCAGTCCTGAACGGCTAGCGCATGAAGGTATTTTTACCTTACAAGAACTCTTTGACGAACTTGTTTCGTTAGCGGATGAAAGTAAATTACTTAAATTAGTTAATCAACGGTCGACTGGATCAGATTTGGATCGACAAAAGCTATTTGATAAAGTCAAAACGGCACTTAATCGATTACGTCGTTTAGGCATGATATTTTTTATTGTAGGAAATGACAGTAGCCGTTTTCGTATCAACGAATCTATCTTCCGTTTTGGTGCAGACGTGCGTAGTAGTGATGATGCACAAGAAGCGCAATTACGTTTAATTCGAGACGGTGAAGCAATCAAAATCGAATCATCGCTTATCCTAGACGATGATAATAACGAAGAACAAGAAGAAGATGTTAATGAGGAGATTGAATAATTATGATTGGACACGGTAAGTTTCACTCATTAACCCTAATAAACTGGAATGGTTTTTTTGCCAGAACATTTGAATTAGATCAACTTGTCACCACGCTTTCAGGGGGGAATGGGGCAGGTAAATCCACAACCATGGCGGCGTTTGTGACCGCATTAATTCCTGATTTAACACTATTACACTTTCGAAATACTACTGAAGCCGGTGCAACATCAGGATCACGTGATAAAGGTCTACACGGTAAATTAAAACCTGGCGTTTGTTATTCCATGCTCGATGTCATTAACTCACGTAATCAGCGAATTATATGCGGTGTTCGATTACAGCAAGTGGCTGGGCGTGATAAAAAAGTCGATATCAAACCTTTTCTATTACAAGGTTTACCTGTTGGCATTAGCCCAACTGAACTGGTAACCGAACGTTTAAATGATAAACAAGCAAGAATTTTATCCTTGCCTGAATTAAAAGATAAAGTCGAAACAATAGAAGGCGTTATCTTTAAGCAATTTAATTCAATTACCGATTATCATTCGGTTATGTTTGACTTTGGTGTATTACCTAAGCGCTTACGTTCCTCATCCGATCGTAGTAAATATTACCGATTGATTGAAGCGTCACTATATGGTGGTATTTCAAGTGCGATTACTCGCTCACTTCGTGATTACTTACTTCCTGAAAATAGTGGTGTACGTAAAGCGTTTCAGGATATGGAAGCGGCACTTCGTGAAAACCGAATGACACTAGAAGCTATTCGGGTGACTCAATCTGACCGAGACCTATTTAAACATCTTATCACTGAATCAACCGATTATGTGGCTGCGGATTATATGCGTCATGCTAACGAGCGTCGTGTACATATTGAATCGGTGCTGGGTTTGCGTCGTGATATGTTTAAAACACAAGATTTGCTCATTAGTAACCAGTTCCGCCAAGTTGAAATGGCAAAAGAACTTAAAGAGTTTCAAGATGCACAAAGTGACTTAGAAACCGACTTACAAGCAGCCAATGATCACCTTAATTTAGCGCAAACAGCGCTACGCCAACAAGAAAAAATTGACCGTTATCAAGCCGATTTAGATGATCTCAATTTAAAACTTGAAGAGCAAAATGAAGTTGTACTTGAAGCAAATGAACAGTATCAAACTTATCGAGATCAAGTCGAACACACCGAACGCGAAGTGGATGAAATCAAAACGCAATTAGCGGATTATCAACAAGCGCTTGATGTACAACAAACCCGTGCCATTCAATATCAACAAGCTTTGCAAGCACTAAAAAATGCTCAATCTTTATGTCAATTACCCAAATTAGGCATAAGCAATATCGAAAATCATTTTGAGATTTTTGAAGAAAAACAAAAAGAAATAACTGATCAAGTGCTTGAAATGGAGCAAAGACTCAGTGTTTCTGATGCAGCGATAAATCAATTTGATCGGGCATATCAATTAGTGGTGAAATTAGTCGGCGATGTTGTTCGTAGTGATGCTTGGCGTGCAGCCAAAGAAGCATTAAGACAATGGCCGTCACAATGTTATCAAGCTGAACAAGCAGAACATTTACAACTCCAACTTGATGAATTAGAACAACGCTTTTTTGAACAAAAAGAAGCCGAATCACTATTAACCCAATTCTGTAAACGTTTTGGTCGCCAAATTGAATATGATCAACTTGACGAGTTGAAACAAGAACTTGAAATACAACTTGATGAAAACGCAATATTGGCCAATGAATCAAGTGAAAAACGAATCGAATTCAGACAAGAACTTGAACAAATTCAATCCAAAATAGCGGATTATCGACAAAAAGCACCAATGTGGATAAAAGCACAAGATGCCTTAATTGCCCTACAAGAGCAAACTGGACAAAGCTTTACCCACAGTCAAGCTGTTACGCAACATATGCAACAGCTACTTGAACAAGAACGCGCATTAGTTACAGAACGCGATCAGATAACCTTCAAACGAAATCAATTAGATACTCAAATTGAACAACTTAATCAACCAAGTGGGGTTGATGATGGTCGTTTATCTGCATTAGCTGAGCGATTTAATGGTGTATTACTTTCTGAAATTTACGAAGATGTCACCATTGATGATGCACCTTACTTCTCAGCGTTATATGGTCCATCACGTCAAGCAATTGTGGTGCCGGATTTGTCGCAAGTTAAAGCACAACTTGAAAATCTGACCACCAGTGAAGAAGATTATCCAGAAGATATCTATTTTATTGAAGGTGATCCATCCTCATTTGATGATAGTGTTTTTGATTGTGAAGAGATGAATAAGGCTGTATTAGTTAAAACAGGTGAACGCCAATGGCGCTTCTCCAGTTTTCCAAAAGTTCCGTTATTTGGGCGAGCAGCACGTGAAATTCATCTTGAAAAACTATCATTAGAGCGAGATGAACTGCATGAACGTTATGCTAACCTCTCATTTGATTTACAAAAATTACAACGTATTGAACAAAATGTTGGTCAATTTATTGGTGAATATTTATCGGTTGCCTTTGATATCGATCCCGAAGCTGAAGCGCAAAAATTAGCGACAAGACGCAATGAAATTGAACGTCAATTAACATCACAAGAATCGATTGATAAACAAAATCAACAGCAAGTTGCCAATTGTAAAGAGCAATTAGTGACAGTAAACCGATTAGTTGCTCAAATGCATTTACTGGCTGATGATGATTTAGCGGATAGAGTAGATGAATTGCGTGAACAGGTTGCTGAAGCACAAGATGCGGCGCAATACGTCAGCCGTCATCGCCATACAGTTTCTGAGCTTGAACCGTTAGTTGCTGTATTACAAAGTGATCCTGAGCAAAACGAAGCATTACGTGAACAATACAACATCGTTAAAGCACAGCAACACACTATTCGCCAGCAAGTCTTTGCACTTACGGAAGTGATGCAACGCCGGGCTCACTTTAGTTACGAAGATTCAGCTGGAATGTTGAATGAAAATACTGATTTGAACGAAAAATTGCGCGCTCGATTAGAAATTGTTGAAGCACAAAGAACTGAAGCACGCAGTCAAATGCAGCAATATCAAGATAAGTATAATCAATATAATCAAACGTTAGCTTCACTAAAAAGCGCCTTTGAAACTAAACGAGATATGCTTAATGAACTGCATAAAGAAATAGATCAAATTGGTGTGAAAGCGGATGCGATCACTGAAGAACGTGCTCGAGCTCGTCGTGATGAAATTCATCAAAAACTGAATAGTAATCGTCAACATTGTACTTCGCTTGAAAAGCAGCTCATTATGTGTGAAAGCGAAATGACCCAAATGCAAAAACGACTTGCTCAAACACTGCGAGATTATAAACAGCTAAGAGAACAAGTTGTTGAAGCTAAAGCAGGGTGGTGCTTAGTATTACGTCTAGTTAAAGAAAACAGTGTTGAACGCCGATTACATCGTCGTGAACTGGCATATTTAAGTGCAGATGAACTACGTTCAATGTCGGATAAAGCGTTAGGTTCACTACGTTTAGCGGTCAACGATAACGAGCACTTACGTGATGTATTGAGATTATCCGAAGATCCAAAACGACCAGAACGTAAAATTCAATTTTACATTGCGGTTTATAAACATCTTCGTGAGCGAATTCGCCAAGATATCGTTAAAACGGATGACCCAATTGAAGCCATTGAACAAATGGAAATTGAATTATCACGATTGACCGAAGAATTAACTTCACGTGAGCAACAGTTAGCGATCAGCTCAAAAAGTGTGGCAAATATTATCCGTAAAACTATTCAGCGTGAACAAAACCGTATCCGTATGCTTAACCAAGGTTTGCAAGCGGTGGCATTTGGACAGGTGAATGGTGTACGATTAAATGTCACGATTCGTGAAGCTCACTCATCACTGTTAGCGGCATTAGCCGATGACCAGAACGAGCATCAAGATCTCTTCAGCAATAACCGCATAACCTTCTCTGAAGCGTTAGCAAAACTTTATCAACGTTTAAATCCTCATATCGATATGGGACAACGAACCGCACAAAATATTGGTGAAGAATTACTTGATTACCGCAACTATCTAGAAATGGATGTTGAAGTTAATCGGGGGGCAGATGGTTGGTTACGTGCTGAAAGTGGTGCATTATCAACCGGTGAAGCAATCGGTACCGGTATGTCAATACTATTAATGGTTATACAAAGTTGGGAAGAAGAATCCAAACGCTTACGTAATAAAGACATCTCACCATGTCGTTTATTATTCTTGGACGAAGCCGCTCGACTTGATGCCAAGTCTATTGCCACACTCTTTGAACTTTGTGAACGGTTAGAAATGCAGCTTATTATTGCTGCACCTGAAAACATTAGTCCAGAAAAAGGTACAACCTACAAACTGGTACGTAAAGTGATAAACAATCAAGAACATGTTCATGTGGTTGGATTAAAAGGCTTTGCATAACGGAATACTGGATTGATTTATACCACCTCTTTATTGATGAAAGTCGATAAAGAGGTTATTGTCTGATATTAAATTCCTCAATTAGCTTTTAATAAAAAGAATATCAAAATTGACTAGGTATGGGTTAACAATATCCAGAAGAGTGTTTTACCTTCATTTTTGAAACCTACAACTATAGAATGCTAAAAATTTAATTAATTGCTATGAAAAACAAAAAATTATTTTAAATGAAGATTACCTTGTTATTCTGATAAAACAACAAGGCTGAAGGTGTAAAAATAGGATTAACTAATTTTGTTGATTGGACTGATTATCTTCTGAGTTATTATTTGTTTTTTCTTTAATTTTTTTTACCCTTCCTGAAGCTACTGAGGCCATTCTACCAATTGTGTCTCTTAATATTTTACCATCGTCGGTTTTAAACGATACTTGTTGTTCAGTACCATTTTGATCCATTTCAAAATAGGCCGCTTCACCAAATCCTAGTTTACTAGCATAGAATAGATGAGGAACACTACCGCGAGTGGAATTATATACTTGTACTGCTGCATTATAAGCTTCTCTTCGTATCAGAACGGAGTTTTCAATTTCATCTAATTGAACCATTAATTGTTGGTAAGTTGTATTGGCTTTTAAATCAGGATATCGATTAGCTAACATTTGAACATTCCCTAAGATCTGAGAAGTCTGTGATGTGCGGGTAGCTGCGTTGCTAATGCTGTCACTTTCAGTAATGGTAAAGTGTGTAAGCTTTTCGTGATTCCCATAGCTCGAAGCAATATCAGAAAGTCGTTGTGCTATATCTTGTCTCTTTTTGACCGTAGCATAAATATTAGCCTGTGTCTGCTTAACATTTTCGGCTAAACCACGTAGTTTATTATAGGCAAAGAATAACCAACCGGTGATAAAAATTAGAATAATAATAATAGTTGATAACATACATATCCTTATTAAATATCCAATAACTCTTATGTCTAACTATAAGATTGTTAAATTGATGATGCAAATTAACATAAAAATACAATTTTAACAACTAGTTGTTAATTATAAAATTTTTTAAACTGCTTAAGTTTTAAGGAAAATTTAGATATTCATATAGGATATTTCTTATTTTAGTTATCGCCATTATTATTGATTTGAAAAGATAATTTTAGAAATGCTTTTTTAGTAAATTAACGTGAGTTTTCAATACAAATTGAGTTAGAAGAATAAAATTCTAATTTGTGGTGACCGATTAAATTTCATTTTTTAAAGAAAACATAAGTTAATATAATCAAAAAGCAAATTATCGATTTGCTAATTCTTATTATATTAACTTATTTGCTGACATTATTTTGAACTAATAATTGCTCAAGTCTGATTGCCAAAGGATATACGGATCATAATCATCATCCCCATCAGGTAAAGCTCCTGTTTTTGGCGCCTGTGTAAAATCGGTTTCAGCTAATTGACCATTATCGAGATACTCTATTTTCCATATCAATAAATTCTTTCTGCTTTCGGGTTTATCAAGGTTGTAACTAATATGAGAAAGTGAATTATGATAAATAATTTGTCGCCAGCAAGCATCAGAATTTTTAATACAGTATTTGATACTAATTGGCTGATATTTTTTGCCATCTTTCAATAACACGGGTATGGCTTTTTGTTCTTGGCTATCAACAAAAAATGACAAAGAAAGATTATCGGCTAAATGAGCTTTATATTCAGTATAATCGGTATTTGTTTGTGATTGAGGTTGTTTTTGGAAACTATTTTGACTTTCATCTGCATAACTATTACTACCATACAAACTACATAAGAATAATATAGGAATGAATTTTTTCATGATATATTCCATTGTTTGGTTTAGTAAATTGGATTAAGTAATATAGCCAAATGATTAAAGGCTAATAGAAAAGCTATAACAAAAAAATTAGTTATAGCGTACTTAATAGAATAGCTTAAAAAGAAAATAATATGTAGTCATTTCTTGTTAGTGTAGTGATAACATAAGAAAAATTAACCAGTATTAACAAATATTAATCGCAATTTAAAAAAAGAGAATAATTTAAGTGATTAAGCCTTATATCAACCAATACCTTAACCTTATTCAAAAGCAAAAGAATAAAAATAATCAAACCAAATTAAACTCAAAAATAAATTGTTGCCGTCTGATAACGAATAATCTTTATCTTATAATTTAGTTGTTTTGATTTGAGTAACTGTTAATAGGACAGTTATACAAGCCATCGTTATACGATTTTTAGTTATATGAGATACGTATAACATAAATAATGTGGTTGTAAATATATCTTATGGACGCTTGAAGAATAGCAAACTAGGCTTTAAGCCTTATTTATGCTGATTTTAATGTGTTTTAAAGGATTTTGAAGAATGTTGTTGATTATTGAATTGGTGCCGTGGGCGGGACTTGAACCCGCATGCCCTTAGAGCACTACCCCCTCAAGATAGCGTGTCTACCAATTTCACCACCACGGCGCCGTAATTAATTTGGAATATCCGATGTCGGATTATCATTTGTTGTTTGTTGTGTTGCTTGTTCGCTTGTATTTTGTTGTGTTGTCACAGGCGTACTTTCATTCACGTCAATGTGACTGAATTTACTGGTACCGACCATGTTAGATAACACAATGCTTAATGCAAAGAATAGCACACCTAAAACGGTAGTTGTACGTGTTAAAAAGTTACCACTGCCTGATGAACCAAATAAGGTTGCAGATGCACCTGCCCCAAATGAAGAGCCCATTTCAGCACCTTTACCACGCTGTATTAATACTAGTACAATTATTGCTAAAGCAATAACCAAATAACCTGCTATTAAAATTCCGTACATTTTAACCTGTCACTTTTTAAGTGTTATACAACAAAAATTTATAGATGCGAAATATTAGCGAAAGTGTGACAAACAAGCAAGTATATTTTCTTATTTTCTGTATTTATCGTAATCAATTGTATGTTTCCGGGGTAAAAATCAGTATAATGTCGCCATTTTTATTATAGTATCGTTGTTTTATGAAATTTATTGTTAAGCTGTTTCCTGAAATTACCATTAAAAGTGAATCTGTTCGTTTACGTTTTATAAAAATATTGACCAGTAATATTCGTAACATTTTGAAACGTCATATTGAAGACGTTGCGGTTATTCGTCATTGGGATTTTATTGAAGTCCGTCCAAAAGTTGCCAACAGTGAAGCGCAAATTCTTGATTTATTAATCCGGATTCCCGGTATTCATCATATTTTAGCGGTCGATGAGCTGCCTTATGTGGATATTCACGACATATTCGAAAAAGCATTGAATTACTATGCGCCGTTAATCGAAAACAAATCATTTTGTGTACGGGTTAAACGTCGAGGAAAACATGATTTTACCTCGATTGATGTTGAGCGTTATGTCGGTGGGGGGCTTAATCAATATGTTGCTTCATCTAAAGTGAAATTAACTCGCCCTGACATTACCGTTAATTTAGAAATTGATAAAGATAAGTTGTTGCTTGTTAAAGGTCGATATGATGGTATTGGTGGGTTTCCAACAGGCACACAAGAAGATGTGATTTCGTTAATTTCAGGCGGTTTTGATTCTGGTGTGTCAAGCTATATGCTCATTAGACGTGGCTGTCGTGTTCATTATTGCTTTTTTAATCTTGGCGGTAAGACACATGAAATTGGTGTTAAACAGATGGCACACTATTTATGGGAGCGTTTTGGGAGTTCGCATAAAGTTCGTTTTATTGCTATCGATTTTGCCGACGTGGTAGGTGAGATTCTTGAAAAGGTGGATGACGGTCAAATGGGCGTTATTCTTAAACGAATGATGATTCGAGCTGCCTCAAAAATTGCTCAGCGCTATAAGGTCGAAGCGTTAGTGACTGGTGAGGCTTTAGGGCAAGTCTCAAGTCAAACTTTAACCAATTTACGCTTAATCGATAATGTCAGTGATACTTTAGTGTTACGTCCTCTTATTACGCATGATAAAGAAACTATTATTAATCTTGCTCGTCAGATTGGAACGGAAGATATTGCTAAAACGATGCCAGAATTTTGTGGTGTGATTTCGAAAAGTCCAACCGTGAAGGCTGTAAAAGAAAAAATTGAAGCCGAAGAGTTGAATTTTGATTTTTCTATTTTAGATAAGGCGGTTGACGAAGCTGAAAATATCGATATCCGCGAAATTGCTAAACAAGCCGATACAACTATCACGCAAGTAGAAACTGTTAGTAAACTTAATGATGAACATGTGGTTATTGATATTCGTTCCCCAGATGAACAAGAAGATCAGCCTCTTGAATTAAGCGATGTTGAAGTTAAGCTTATTCCATTTTATAAGTTGGCCACTCAATTCGGCGATTTAGATCAATCTAAGCAATATTTACTTTATTGTGCACGAGGTGTAATGAGTAAATTACAGGCTTTATACCTTATTGAACAGGGTTTTTGTAACGTTAAAATATTTAAAGAATAAAATTGCTAAGAATTTTGTATATTGTTAGCACTTTTTGCATATATAATAACGGTAAGGAAAAAATAAAAGCTATATCAATAATAGGATTAATTTTAATTAAAATATAAATATTATGAATCAATAGGATTAAGAGGGTTGTAATGAACAAATTACTTGTAGTTGATGATGATCCAGAGATAGCCTCGTTGTTGTGTGAATTATTAGAATTAGAAGGATTTGAAGTTGTAACAGCTAATAATGGAGTACAGGCTTTAGATAAGTTTGATAATACCATTGATCTTATATTACTTGATATTATGATGCCTGAAATGAATGGATTAAGTGTTTTATCTCAACTTAGAAATAAATACACGGTTCCAGTTATTTTTTTAACAGCTAAAGACAACGAGTTTGACAAAATTATTGGACTTGAACTTGGTGCAGATGATTATATCTTGAAACCATTTAATGATAGGGAGTTAGTTGCGCGGATTAACGCACTATTACGTCGTAAACGTTGGGATAATTTAGTTGGTGGCTTTGGTGAGAAGTCTCTTCAATATACGATTGATAAATTAACCGTTAATCGAAAGCAACAATCTGTTTCTTTTGATGACAAATATATTGAATTAACAGGCACCGAATTTCAAATATTATTAAAACTTCTTGAAAATGCAGGAAAAATAATTTCTCGTGATACCTTGAGTGAAACAGTGCTTGGTAAAGAGTTTATTCCTCTTGCGCGTTCAATTGATGTTCATGTTTCTAATTTACGTAAGAAGCTTCCACCCCGTAGTGATGGCTTACCGTGGATTAAAACATTGCGATCTAAGGGCTATCTATTTGTCGTAGATCAGAATGATGATCTGTTACAAAGTTAGATGTTGTTTATTAAAAAGGTAAGAAGATATGTGGATTTTTGATCGTCTGACTATCCGAATATTCACTATATTCTTACTTACAATAGCTTTTTTTTTGATGCTGATTATCGTTTTGCCGACTCTGGATTCCCGAAATTTAACTTATTTGGCGAATAAAGAAAAAGAAACTGGCAATATACTCGCTAATCAGCTCGAAAAAGAGCTAATCAATGTTCCTAAAAATAGTTTTCGTTGGTGGATGCGTTTTATTGTTGTTATGGATAATCATCAAAAATCCGAACAATTCTTATTTATCTTAACACCCAATGAGCAAATCATAACCGCAGATACTAAAAACATAGATTTAGTAAAAAACTTTAGTGAAAAATCTCATAATGTTGATGATCCTGCTAAAAAGATTTATGGTTCGCAAGAAATCATCGGTCCATTTCTGGTTAATTACGCTAAAGAGCAATATAAATTGTATGTTTTACAACCAGCATCGGATATTCAATCGCAGTTTGTTAGCCTTATCTTCGATCATCCCTTTTTGTTGTTAGCATTAACGATGTTAATTAGCTCGCCATTTTTACTTTGGTTATCTTGGAGTATCGCAAAACCAGCAAGACGTTTAAAAAGTGCAGCTGATCAGGTTGCTAAAGGTAATTTACAAGAGTGGCCAGATCTCGAAACAATTGGTTCTTCTGAGTATAAAGCAACAGGTGCAAGTTTTAACCATATGTTACGGGAACTGAAACGAATGCAAGAATCTCAGCAACGTTTGTTTTCCGATATCTCTCATGAATTACGAACACCATTAACACGTTTACAGCTTGCCGCATCATTATTGCGTCGTAAGCAAGGCGAAGGCACAGAAGTCACTCGTATTAATAATGAAGCCTTAAAACTCGATGCCATGATTGGAGATTTATTATCATTAGCCAGACATCAATATGATAATAATGAGATTCGGGAATTAAATAGTATTAATGTGTTATTTAAGCAAGTACTTGATAATGCCACATTTGAAGCAGAACAAATTGGAAAAGATTTCTTAATTATGAATCCACCCAGCAATCAGACTATTTTGTGTTATCCAGCGGCGTTATGTAGTGCGCTTGAAAATGTAATACGCAATGCTTTTCGTTATTCAAATCATAAAATTGTGGTGGATTTTGTTGCGCATCATAAACACCTAACTATTACTATTGACGATGATGGGTTAGGGGTGGCAGATAATGAATTAGAACAGATCTTTAGACCCTTTTATCGTACCAGCGAAGCACGAGATCGTGAATCAGGTGGGACAGGTTTAGGTTTAGCTATTGTTTGTAATGCGATTACACGAGACCACGGAACTGTTAAAGCAGAGAAAAGTCCGTTAGGGGGACTAAGAGTTGTGATAGTATTGCCTATCCAAAATAAAAAATAGAAGAGAATTGTTGTGTCTAAAGCGCCATTAAATATTGTTTTGTTCGAACCCGAAATTCCTGCTAATACAGGTAATATTATCCGTCTTTGTGCAAATACGGGCTTTAATTTACATATTATTGAACCAATGGGATTCTTTTGGGATGATAAAAAACTTAGGCGTGCAGGATTGGATTATCAAGAGTTTGTCGATGTAAAACGTTATAAAAATATTCATCATTTTTTAGAATCAAATCAACTTGATTTAGCCACCCAAGTTTATGCATTAACCACAAAAGGGCAAAAGTCACATAGTGAAGTTAGTTATAAACACAATGATTTTTTGATGTTTGGCCCAGAAACACGGGGATTACCAGCTTCTATACTTGATGCGCTTCCACAAGATCATAAAATTCGCATTCCTATGTTAGCCAATAGCCGTAGCATGAATTTATCTAACTCCGTTGCGGTGGTAGTTTATGAATCATGGCGACAATTAGGTTATATCGGTGCTAAATAACTATTAGTCGTTGTTTGAAAACTGGAAATGAAGGATAAAAAAGAGTTTAGATATTTTATCAATGTTAACAAGTAACTTTGTGAGCGTTGTTTGGAATATAGCTAGACTATTTAAGCCTCGCTATATTCTTTCAATCGTTAAGATACTTAACCGATTTTATTTAACACGTGAAACGTATTCGCCTGAACGTGTATCAACTTTAAGTACTTCACCAATTTGTACAAACAGTGGTACACGGACAACAGCACCAGTTGATAATGTTGCCGGTTTACCGCCAGTTCCTGCTGTATCACCTTTTAAACCTGGATCTGTTTCGATAACTTCAAGTTCAACAAAATTAGGTGGGGTAACGGCGATAGGTTGTCCGTTCCATAATGTTAAGATACATTCTGCTTGATCAACTAACCATTTAGCGTTGTCTCCAACCGCTTTCGCATCAGCAGATAATTGTTCAAATGTGTCGTTATTCATGAAGTGCCAAAATTCACCGTCGGTATATAAATAAGTTAGATTCATATCGACAACATCGGCAGCTTCAACTGATTCACCTGATTTGAACGTTTTATCAACGGTTTTACCAGAAAGTAATTTTTTAATTTTAACGCGGTTAATTGCTTGCCCTTTTCCGGGTTTATAAAATTCGTTTTCAACAATTACGCACGGCTCACCATCTTGCATTATTTTAAGACCGGCTTTAAACTCATTAGTACTATAAGATGCCATAAAAGCTCCAACTATCATTCTGAATTACAAAAATGAGCCATATTATACAGCAAAAAGTTGAACTACCAAATAAAGATGACTGGATTTTTGATCTTGCTAATGTTGTGACCGATATCAAGCAACTTTATTGTTATTTAGATTTGGATCCAGATACGATTTCTATATCAATGAAACAAGCGAAAAAACAGTTTCCGCTTCGAGTTCCTATGGCTTTTATTCATCGAATGAAGAAGGGTGACTATACGGATCCGCTATTGTTACAAGTGCTTTGTAATGATAATGAAATGATTGAAGTTAGTGGTTTTAGTGCCGATCCGTTGCTAGAACAAGATAACGCTATTCCGGGATTATTGCATAAATATCACAATCGAGCCTTGTTGATGACTAAAACGGCGTGTGCGATTAATTGCCGTTACTGTTTTAGGCGACATTTTCCTTATCATGAAAATCAGGGTAATAAAAAAAATTTAACGGTTGCATTAGATTATATTGCGAATCATCCAGAACTTGATGAAATCATATTATCTGGTGGTGATCCATTAATGGCTAAAGATCATGAGTTGGATTATTTAATCAGTGAATTAGAAAAAATTAAGCATGTTAAGCGGCTACGCATTCATACCCGTTTAGCGGTAGTGATTCCTTCTCGTATTACCGCTACACTTTGTCGACTTTTTGCTAAAAGTCGTTTACAAATTGTTGTTGTCACGCATATTAATCATCCTAATGAAATTGATGATGATGTGTCACAAGCGGTTAATCAATTAAAGCAACATAATGTGACCGTTCTTAATCAAAGTGTGTTATTGAAAAATATTAATGATAATGTGACGACGTTAGCACAATTGAGTAATAAGCTGTTTGATAATGGTATTTTGCCTTATTACATACATTTATTAGATAAAGTACAAGGTGCCGCTCATTTTTTAGTAGAAGACAAGCACGCTAAACAATTAATGAAGCAGTTATCTGAACAGGTATCGGGTTATTTAGTTCCTAAATTAGCACGTGAAGTCGGCGGTGAAAAAAGTAAGCGAGTCCTAACTTTTAATGATTAATTTATTCGAAATTAAAGGGTGACATGATATCTGATACTTACGGCAGTGATGACTATTTTAGGTTATTTTTATATCATTTATCTTTTAAAATCTCATTGACGAAAAATAAAATAGCCTCTATAATTCCGACCTCTTTAATTAATGCTGTGGAGTTTTTACTCTACAACTTGTTGATAAATTAGATTTGGATATAAATCGTCATGAAACGCACATTTCAACCATCAGTATTAAAACGCAACAGAACTCACGGTTTCCGTGCACGTATGGCTACTAAAAACGGTCGTCAAGTTCTTGCTCGCCGTCGTGCTAAAGGCCGTGCTCGTTTAACTGTTTCTAGCTAATTTAAAGTTGAGTGACTAAACTCACTTTTCCTCGGGAGTTGCGCTTGTTAACTCCCTTTGATTTCAATTATGTTTTTCAAGAATCCACACGAGCGGGATCGCCTTTCCTTACGCTAATTACTCGTAAAAACCAGTTATCGCATCCACGTTTGGGATTTGCTATAGCTAAAAAGCAGGTTAAGCGAGCACATGAGCGTAATCGGATCAAACGACTTGCTAAAGAGTATTTCCGTCATCATCAACATCAATTACCTAACATTGATTTTATTTTAATGGCGAAGCAACCTGTTATAGAATTAGATAATCAACAACTTTTCGCTACATTAGATAAACTATGCCAAAAAATTGTCGGCAAACACCAAATTTGAACAAAATTTTATTGATTATCAAACAGCATGTAATGGCTTGTAAATTATTGATAATAAATATTTTTGTTTTAATGATTCGTGTTTATCAAAAAGTCATTAGCCCTTTATTTGGTCCAAAATGTCGCTTTACCCCAACGTGTTCTCAGTATGCAATAATTGCGCTAAGACGCTTTGGATTATTAAAAGGAGGTTGGCTAACAGTGAAACGTGTATTAAAATGTCACCCTTTACATGAGGGAGGAGAAGATCTTGTTCCTCCTAATATTAAAAACAATAGAGAAAAACACTAATGGGATCTCAACGTAATATTTTAGTTATTGCTTTACTTTTTGTATCGTTTTTTATTTGGAAGGCTTGGGAAGAGGATCATGCCCCTAAACCACCTATTACCAATCAAATGACACAACATGTTAGTGATAATGATTCGAATGATGCTTCACTGCTTGGTAAGAGCATTATTGTCAAATCTGATGTTCTTTCACTTACCATTAATACTTATGGCGGTGATGTGCAAGCGGCTCAATTATTAAAATATGAGCAGACTCTCCATTCAGGTACACCTTTTCAATTGTTAACCTCACGTCCTGATTATGTTTATATTGCCGAAAGTGGTTTAACCGGTAAAGATGGCCCTGATAATGCGACGCAAAACTCTCAACGTCCTGTTTATCAAACAGCGCAGACCGAATATACGTTAGCTGACGGGCAAGATGAACTGCGCGTACCGCTCAGTTATCAAATCAATGGCGTGAAATACACTAAATATTATGTGTTACATCGTGGCAGTTATGCAATTGATGTTGAGTACGCAATTGATAACCAAAGTTCAACGTCTGTTGAAGTTGCGATGTATGGGCAGTTAAAACAGACTATTGAGTTACCTCATGATGCCGTGACTGAAGGCGGTGGTGGATTAGGGCTAAGTGCTTTCCGTGGTACGGCTTACTCTAGCGCTGATACAAATTATAGCAAATACAGTTTTGATGATATTAAAAATAAAGCGTTATCTATCGAAACAACAACAGGCTGGGTCGCGATGTTGCAACACTATTTTGCATCGGCTTGGGTTCCAACACAGGATCAGAAGAATTTATTCTATTCTCGAGCTGCAGCGAAGAATTCGCAAGCAACCATTGGTTTTAAAGGTGAATCCACGACAGTGCAAGCAGGCAGTACGCAAACGATTAGTGCAAAATTGTGGTTAGGGCCTGAAATTCAAAGCGAATTAAAGCAAACAGCAAAACATCTTGATTTAATTGTGGATTATGGTTGGTTATGGTTCTTATCTCAACCTCTATTTTATTTATTGAAATTTATCCAAAGTTTTGTTGGTAATTGGGGAATTGCAATCATTGCTATCACGTTTATCGTTCGTGGTATTTTATTCCCATTAACACGTGCGCAATATCGCTCAATGGCTAGAATGAAGTTATTACAACCTCGTTTACAAGCGTTAAAAGAGCGTTATGGTGATGACCGACAAAAAATGGGCATGGAAACCATGGCGCTTTATAAGCAAGAAAAAGTGAATCCGTTAGGGGGTTGTTTACCACTATTGATTCAAATGCCAATTTTCTTGTCATTATTCTATATGTTAGGTAATAGTGTCGAACTCCGTCATGCGCCATTTGCCCTTTGGATTCATGACTTATCAGCACAAGATCCATATTATATTTTACCGTTATTAATGGGTGGGACAATGTTCTTAATTCAAAAGATGTCACCAACACCTGTCACAGACCCATTACAACAAAAATTGATGACCTATATGCCATTAATCTTTACAGTATTCTTCTTATGGTTCCCATCTGGCTTAGTTTTATACTATATTGTCAGTAATTTATTTACGATTGCGCAGCAACGTATTATCTATTGGGAATTAGAGAAAAAAGGTCTTCACGAAAAGAAAAAGAAATAATGAGAATTTGAAGGAGGAGTAAAATCCTCCTTTTTCGTATCTGTTTTTGAGTATTAATTAATTATGAATATACAGCAACAATTACATTTAACCGGAGATGAAAAGGGATATTGGTTTGTTAGTCAAAATGGGCGTCTATGGTTACCGAATGGTAAAGTGCCGTTTGGACAAGCAAACGAACTGGGTTTTACTCAAGAGCTTGCACAACCAATCGGTGAATGGAATGGACAAACGGCTTGGCTTATTTGCAAGCAAATGAAAAACTCTATGAGTTCTATTCGATCTTTGCTTACCTATGAAGCCGATCAATCATTATTCCATATGGCAGGGCGAGCAGTTCAATTATCTGAATTTTATCGTTCTCACAAGTATTGTGGCTATTGTGGAAGCAAGATGTATATCAGTAAGACGGAATGGTGTTGTATGTGTGATAACTGTAAAGAGCGTTATTATCCACAAATCTCACCTTCTATCATTGTTGCTATTCGAGACAAAAATAAAATTTTACTTGCAAAGCATGTTCGTCATAATCAGGATGATTTATATACTGTCTTGGCGGGATTTACTGAAATTGGCGAAACAATGGAAATGGCCGTTAAGCGAGAAGTTTTCGAAGAATCCAAGATACAAATAAAAAATATCCGTTATGTGGCATCACAACCGTGGCCATTCCCTAATTCGCTAATGATGGCGTATTTAGCTGATTATGACAGCGGAGAGATACAAATAGATAAAAACGAATTAGTTGATGCTGGTTGGTATCATTATTCCAATCTTCCTAAAATCCCAGAATATGGCACAATAGCAAGACGGTTAATCGAAGATACTATTGCGCTATGTCGTGATTACGATAAATTTGGTGAAGATTAAAGTTGTTTTATCTGTTTAATGAATATTTTTAAGTTTAAACGTTTTCATTTTGTTTTCTTAAAAATATTCATATTTTAGTGACGGCTACACCATACCGCTAATGCATTACAATCCCAGTTTTTCATCATGTCACACCATGCAGAACGCCAACGTCTGACAGTGTTACTGCTAAAATTCATCTTTTTTTCGATTTGTAAATTATTTTCACCTGATACTAATAAATCGATAAATTGTAACCATAAGTCTGCTCTAGGTAATTTATTTAATTGGGTATCACCTAAAATATTAAAACTTTGTCGGCAACGTTTACATCGATAGCATGTTCGTGTTCCGACTTTGATTGTTTCTGATGATCCACAATGGAGACAAGTAGGCGTTTTTTCATTGAGTAATGCCATTATTTTGGTGTTTATGACTTGATGTTGTTCTTCTAAGGTTGTGGTGATTTTGGCTTGTTTATTATCGGTATACCACCTGTATAAACAAGTATAATTTATTTTTAAATATTGAATGATTGCATGATCACGTCGTATAACTTTTTCAAGTGAACATGCTAATTTTTTGGCAATATATTGATAGCTTTTATTTTTTATACGGTAAGTGAATATTATTTCTAACCAATTAAATGGTGTCAAACGATTGAAAGGAGTATTCGTCGCCGCGGTAGAATACTTATTGCATGCTTTACAACGATAAGTGTTGGTCGGGTTTGTCCGAATCAAATAAAAATCGCTTTTACCACAAAATGGACATGCTTCAAAACGTTGCAGAGTTATTCTTCTTAAGTTATGAAGAAAATTATTAAGATCATTGTGTAATTCAGATGGAACTAATTCATAAATCATTTATTACTCCCTAATCACTTGCTATCACAAATATTATCAGATATTTAGCTTAACAAGTAGGTGAGCTAACACTTTTTTACATTATTCTGATTTGTAAATTTTGAAGTTTTTTTAAGAAATTTTTTCTCGATATTGAAATTTTAAGAAAACTAAATTAATGGACGATTAACAATTAAGATGATTTTAAAATCTAGATATTTTATAATAGGTTAACTAATTTTATGTTTACCAAAATCTTAAATAAAGAGGCGGGTAAAAATCGACATGCAAATCTATGCATGTCAATTTTATAAATGGTTAAAATTAATTTTGTTAAGTGTTATTTAACCATTCGGCGACTTGTTTAGAGAAATAGCTTAATATGCCATCAGCACCGGCTCGTTTAAAGCAAAGTAATGATTCCATAATTGCTGATTTTTCATCTAACCAATTATTTTCAATTGCTGCTTTTAACATGGCATATTCCCCAGATACTTGATAGGCAAAAGTCGGAACGGCAAAGGTGTCTTTCACTCGGCGAATAATATCAAGATAAGGCATGCCGGGTTTTACCATGACCATATCAGCACCTTCACTTAAATCTTGATAAATTTCTTGCAAGGCTTCATCGCTATTCGATGGGTCAAGTTGATAAGTTTTTTTATTTCCACCTTTTATATTTTTAGCTGAGCCGACTGCATCTCGGAAAGGGCCATAAAAACTCGAGGCATATTTGGCGGAATAAGCCATTATTTGCGTATTATGAAAACCTTGGGCTTCGAGTTCGTCACGAATTGCGCCAATGCGTCCATCCATCATATCGCTTGGTGCGATAACATCAACACCAGCATGAGCTTGCATCAAGGCTTGTTTAACAAGTGTTTCGACAGAAACATCATTTAGAACATAACCATGTTCATTAATAATACCGTCTTGTCCATGCGTCGTATAAGGATCAAGTGCTACATCGGTTAATATGCCAAGCTCAGGAAATTCTTTTTTTAATGCACGTACGGCTTTTGGGACTAAACCATTTTCATTATAAGCTTCTTCTGCAAGAAGCGATTTTTTTTCAGGTTCAATAGCGGGAAATAAAGATAAAACCGGAATGCTTAATCGAACAATTTGTTCGGCTTCTTTCAATAACACATCAATGCTCATTCTGTTTACACCTGGCATAGATGCAACCGGTTGAGTAATCTGATTTCCTTCAACAATAAAAACCGGATAAATCAGGTCATTAACACTTAAATTATTTTCGGCAATTAGACGTCGGCTAAAATCTTGTGCCCGATTACGTCTGAGTCGGCGCTTAGGATATTGACCTGTAATAAATGGTGACATAAAAGCTCCTGCTTATTTTTTCTTATTAAAATTAGAGTAATTATCTGATGCCAAAAGCTGTTTAGCAAATTAATTTGCTGTATTAGAATAAATCAAATTTTTACTTTACAACATACGTTGATTAGAGGTAAAATTGCGCACTAATTTTTAGTCCTTTGTGATATTAACCAATTTTGAGGTGAGAGGCACATGCCAGTAATTAAAGTACGTGAAAATGAACCTTTCGATGTAGCATTACGTCGTTTTAAACGTTCTTGCGAAAAAGCAGGAGTTTTAGCTGAAGTTCGTAACCGTGAATTTTACGAAAAACCAACGACAATTCGTAAACGCGCTAAAGCAGCGGCTGTTAAACGTCATGCTAAGAAATTAGAAAGAGAAAACGCTCGTCGCACTCGTTTATATTAATATTTTTGCGATTATTTATACTTAAAATTTAAATTGATATAAAAATCAATTTGTTATATTTTTAATATAAAGAATTCTTACAAGCCGTACACAAGGTACGGCTTGTTGTCTTTCTAAAATGCCAATATTGGTTGAACGTTCATTATGAAAGGTCAAATTCCTCGCGATTTTATTTTAGAACTGATTGCTCGATCTAGCATTCTAGATGTGATCAGTAAACGTGTTAAAATGAAAAAACAGGGAAATAACTATTTTGGTTGTTGTCCTTTTCATGATGAAAAAACGGCTTCTTTTTCGCTTAACGAAAAAAAACAGATCTATTATTGCTTTGGCTGTGGTGCAACGGGTTCTGTCGTCACTTTCTTGATGCAATATGAACGTTTATCATTTCCAGAAGCTATTGAAGAGCTAGCCAATATGCAAGGGATCCGTGTCCCTTATGTCGATAGCGCAAACAAGCAAATAGACCAATCCAAACATATTGAATCTCGAAATATTCGCCGAGATTTATATACGTTAATGGCTAAAATTACCCATTTTTATCAGCAACAATTAGCCCAACCAACATCAACAGATGCCAATCAATACCTTGAACAACGCGGATTGAATGCCGAAATTATCAATCGGTATAAAATTGGTTTTGCGCCAAATGAATGGCGATTAACCTTACAAAACGTGGTTAAAAGCAAAGCAGAAGCCGAGCTTTATAATCAAGCTGGTATGTTAGTCACGAATGATAATGGTAACCAATATGACCGCTTTCGTGGTCGAATTATGTTCCCGATTCGTGACAGACAAGGTAATGTGATTGCCTTTGGTGGGCGAACGATCATCAATGATAATGCGAAATATATCAATTCACCCGAAACGCCTATTTTTCATAAGGGGTTTCAGTTGTATGGTCTTTATGAAGCACAAGAAGTGAATCGTAATCCTAAACAACTGATGGTGGTTGAAGGATATATGGATGTTGTCTCGCTTGCCCAATTTGGGATAGATTATGCAGTTGCGGCACTTGGTACAGCGACATCTGAAGAGCATATTAAGCTGTTATTTAGAGCAACAGATTCTGTCCTATTTTGTTATGACGGCGATAATGCTGGGCGTAGTGCAGCATGGCGAGCACTCAATGTTTTATTACCTTGCTTAATTGACGGTAAAGAGATAACTTTTGCTTTTTTACCACAAGATGAAGATCCGGATAGTTTGGTTCGAAAAATAGGTAAAGATGGATTTGAGTCCTATTTACAAAGGGCACCAAATTTATCTAAGTTTTTATTTGATGAACTTTTGAAACAAGTTGATTTAAAAACGCCTGAAGGAAAATCTAAATTAAGTTCACTCGCTTTACCTTTAATTGATCAAGTAAAAGCAAAAGCATTCCGTTTAAACTTGTTGCAACAATTAGGTAAATATTTGGGTTTACTTGATGTGTCTCAGCTTGAGCAATTTTTGCGTGCAAGTCGCACTAAAAACGATACAACCACGGTGGTTAATACGCCTGTGTCTCAGGTAAAACTTACTACTATGCGTATTTTAATCGGCTTATTAATTCAGTACCCTTATCTTGCTAAGCTAGTCACCGATATTAAAGCTATCAGTCAAGTGAAAATGGCGGGGATTGAAATTTTTATTGAACTACTTGAATTATGCCAACATTACCCAAATATAACTACTGCACAGATCTTAACTGAATATATTGATAAACCGTTTTATAAGCAACTAAATCGGTTAGCAATATGGGAGCACCATTATCAAGACAATCAAATAGAGTCAATTTTTTCGCATACGTTAAAAGAGTTATATGATAATATACTCGCCCAACGGCAAGATGAACTGATCGCAAAAGAGAGAGTCTCCGGCTTAAGTACCGCAGAGAAAAAAGAATTAGCGACACTTATACTTGTTTTATCGAAAAAAGACTAAATATTGGGTATATGTAGAACCAAATTTTACCGCGTTTTACATATATAATATACATGACCGAACAACTTTAATGTGGATACCTTTATGGAGCAAAATTCTCAATCACAGCTTAAACTCCTAATCATTCGAGGTAAGGAGTTAGGATATTTAACCTATGCTGATGTCAACGATCACTTGCCTGAAGAGATTATTGATTCAGATCAGATTGAAGATATAATCCAAATGATTAATGACATGGGGATTCAAGTGCTTGAAGAAGCCCCAGATTCTGATGATTTATTACTTTCAGATAATGTCCCTGATGAAGAAGCCGTTGAAGCAGCAACGGCATTGGTATTATCAAATGTTGAGTCAGAAATTGGTAGAACAACCGATCCCGTCCGTATGTATATGCGTGAAATGGGGGCAGTTGAACTACTAACTCGTGAAGGCGAAATTGATATAGCCAAACGTATTGAAGATGGGATTAACCAAGTTCAAACGTCGGTATCAGAATATCCAGAAGCAATTACATATCTTTTAGAACAATATAATTTAACCGAAAGTGGTGAGGTACGATTATCCGACCTAATCACTGGTTTTGTTGATCCTAATGCTGAAGGATCAGGTGATGCACTTCCTGAAGATTTGGAAGATAGTGAAGCTGACATCGAACTTGATGACAGTGATGATGAAAGCGAAGATGAAGATAGCGATTCTTCAGCAGACGATGATGTCTCTATCGATCCTGAAGTTGCACGTGCTAAATTTGCTGAATTAAAAGAGCAACACGATAAAACATCAGAAGCGATCAAAAAATACGGACGAGCTCACAAAAAAGCACAAAAAGAGATCGAAAATTTATCTGAAATATTTAAGCAATTTCGTTTAGTTGGTAAACAGTTCGACATTCTAGTCAACAATATGCGAAGCATGATGGATCGTGTAAGAGCACATGAACGTGTCATTATGAAGATTTGTGTCGAACAAAGTAAAATGCCGAAAAAACAGTTTATGACCTATTTTACGGGTAATGAAAATAACATGAACTGGTTTACTAAAGCATCAAGCTCAAAAGGGGCTTTTGCCGCTAATTTAAAAGAGTTTGAAGAGCAAGTTGCTGCACAAATTGAATCGCTTCAAAAAATTGAAACGGAAACTAATCTTTCTATCGAACAGATTAAAGATATTAATCGTCGTATGTCTATTGGTGAGGCAAAAGCTCGTCGTGCCAAGAAAGAAATGGTTGAAGCAAACTTACGTTTAGTGATTTCTATTGCTAAAAAATATACAAACCGTGGTTTACAGTTCTTAGATCTTATCCAAGAAGGTAATATTGGTTTGATGAAAGCAGTTGATAAGTTTGAATATCGTCGTGGTTATAAATTTTCAACCTATGCAACTTGGTGGATCAGACAAGCGATTACTCGTTCGATTG
Source organism: Gilliamella sp. CG13 (assembly GCF_046635805.1). Taxonomy (NCBI): domain Bacteria; kingdom Pseudomonadati; phylum Pseudomonadota; class Gammaproteobacteria; order Orbales; family Orbaceae; genus Gilliamella; species Gilliamella sp. CG13. Next base: position 228,185 of record NZ_JBIDFM010000002.1, on the reverse strand, counting down.
CGGATCAGGCAAGAACTATCCGTATTCCAGTACATATGATTGAAACGATTAATAAATTGAATCGTATTTCACGTCAAATGTTACAAGAAATCGGTCGTGAACCTACGCCAGAAGAGTTGTCAGAGCGCATGCAAATGCCTGAAGACAAAATACGTAAAGTACTTAAGATTGCCAAAGAACCAATCTCAATGGAAACCCCAGTCGGTGATGATGAAGATTCACATTTAGGGGACTTTATCGAGGATACGGCTCTTGAGCAACCATTAGATGCGGCAACATCTGAAAGTTTACGTAGCGCAACACGTGATATTCTTTCTGGATTAACCCCACGTGAAGCAAAAGTTTTACGTATGCGGTTTGGTATTGATATGAATACCGATCATACGCTTGAAGAAGTTGGTAAACAGTTTGATGTAACACGTGAACGTATTCGTCAAATTGAAGCCAAAGCACTGCGTAAATTGCGTCATCCTAGCCGTTCAGACGTGTTACGTAGCTTTTTAGAATAGTATTTTTTTATTTGTAACTATATCGCCACAATTGTGGCGATTTTTTTAACGTGTAAACTGTTAATTATGAATATATTACAACGTTTTAAGATAGATCCATTTTTATTAATTCTGATTTGCGTTGTGCTGACTGCTAGCTTGTTTCCTTGTAAAGGTGAAACCAAAACTGCATTCGAACATTTGACCACCTTCGCCATTGGTTTACTGTTTTTTATGCATGGTGCAAAACTTTCTTTTCAAGCAATCGTTGTTGGCATTAAAAATTGGCGATTACATTTGCTGATTTTTATCACCACTTTTGTGGTTTTTCCGATTTTGGGCGTCATGATGCAATTATTGGTGCCAACTTTCCTCTCTGAAAATCTTTATTTAGGATTTGTCTACCTTTGCGTTCTACCTGCCACCGTTCAATCCGCTATAGCTTTCACATCAATTGCAAAAGGTAATGTCGCTGCGGCCATTTGTAGTGCTTCAGCATCCACTTTATTAGGTGTCTTTATCACGCCTGTATTAGTTGGTTTATTGATGCATACACAGGCTGTTGCATCCATGAATATCATGGATGCCATTAGCTCAATTATGCTCAAATTAATGTTACCCTTTATTATTGGTCATTTATCCAGACGGTATATTGGCAAATGGGTAGACAAATATAAAAATATCATTTCTAAAACGGATCGTTTATCTATTCTTTTAGTGGTTTATGTGGCATTTAGTGACGCTGTCGTAAATGGAATTTGGTCTCAAGTTGGCGTGTTATCGCTATTTAGTGTCATCTTTTTTTCTATTTTATTATTAATTCTTGTATTATTGTTCACTACTTATAGCGCAAGATTATTGGGCTTTAATAAAGAAGATGAAATCACCATTGTATTTTGTGGGTCAAAAAAGAGTCTTGCTAGTGGTATTCCTATGGCAAGTGTTATTTTTCCTATCTCGATTATGGGAATAATGATTTTACCTTTAATGATTTTTCACCAAATTCAATTGATGATTTGTGCCTTTTTAGCCGCTCGTTATGCGAAGCGAAAAATATAAAAATTATTTTGCTCATTGCCTTATTCTCAAGGATAATAGAGCCGCCATTAACTACAGAAAGATATATTATGTTTCATCTATTTGCTGATTTAGAATTTTCAACAATTATATTATTAGTCTTTGCATTGCTTTTTGTTCTTTTTTACGAAGCAATTAATGGATTTCATGACACAGCTAATGCTGTGGCAACTGTTATTTATACAAGAGCATTGAAAGAACAACTCGCTGTTTTTATGGCTGGCGTGTTTAATTTTTTTGGTGTACTTTTGGGTGGGTTAAGTGTTGCTTACGCAATCGTTCACCTTTTACCAACCGATTTATTACTCAATGTTAGTTCAGCGCATGGACTGGCAATGGTTTTTTCAATTTTATTTGCTGCCATTATTTGGAATTTAGGGACATGGTATGTCGGTATTCCTGCATCAAGTTCGCACACCTTAATTGGTTCAATTATTGGGGTTGCGCTTGCTAACGCATTTATCATGGATACTTCAATTATTGAAGCGCTTAATATTCCTAAAATGATTCAAATTTTCCTGTCATTAATTGTTTCCCCTCTGGTTGGGTTAATCATTGCGGGTTTAATGATATTTTTATTGCGTAAATATTGGACTCGTAAAGGTCAAAGTAAAAAAAGCAGTAAAAAAAGAGAACGTATTTTTATGACGCCAGAACAGCGTGAAAAGCTCTATGGTAAAAAGAAACCTCCTTTTTGGATCCGTATCATGTTAATTATATCAGCAGCAGGTGTTAGCTTTTCACATGGTGCGAATGATGGGCAAAAAGGGATTGGTTTGTTAATGTTAGTTTTAATGGGAATTGCACCAGCAGGCTTTATTGTGAATATGAGTGCATCTACTTATGACATCACTAATACGCGTAATGCAATTCACAATATTGAAGAGTATTTTGTTTCACATCAAAAAGATTTAACCAGCGTAATTGGTCATCAACCAGCTATCGATTCAACAATTCCAACAACCGATATTAATCAATATCACTGCGACTACTCTCGTTCATTTATGACGATCGGTATTGCTAATTCATTATTTAATAAACTTAATGATTATGAAGCATTAACGGTCGATCAACGTTCACAAGCAAGACGTATTTTACTTTGTTTATCCGATACCGTATCGCATGTTGCAAAACAACCTAATGTTTCCACCGAAGATAAACAATATTTAAAATCTTTAAATAATGATTTACTCAAAACCGTTGAGTATGCACCTGTTTGGATTATTATTGCTGTTGCCTCAGCACTGGCATTAGGCACTATGATTGGTTGGCGACGTGTTGCAATCACCATTGGTGAAAAGATTGGTAAAAAAGGGATGACTTATGCACAAGGTGTGTCAGCGCAAATTACAACCGCATTATCAATTGGTATCGCCAGTTATACAGGAATGCCTGTATCAACAACACAGGTTCTTTCTTCATCGGTTGCCGGTACCATGATTGTTGATGGTGGTGGGGTACAAAGCAAAACGATAAAAAATATTGCATTAACTTGGATTTTAACATTGCCAATTTCAATTTTGCTATCTGGATCACTTTTTTGGCTTGCTCAAAAATTAATTTAGTAGTAAAAAAGAAGATATTAATTTTACTTTTAATCTGAGCGCCAAAAAAGAAAGGAGTAAAGAACAATGGCTTATAAACATATATTAGTCGCAGTGGATTTATCACCTGAAAGTGAAGTGCTTGTTGAAAAAGCGGTATCGATGGCAAGACCTTATAATGCTCAAGTCTCATTGATTCATGTTGGTATTAATTATTCTGATCTTTACACAGGTTTAGTTGATATTAATATGAATGATATGAAGGATAAAATTACCGAAGATGCCCATATTGCTTTAAATAAATTAGCCGATGATGCTGGTTATCCTATTGCTCATACATTATCAGGTAATGGGGAGTTTGGTCAGGTATTGATTGAAGCTATTCATGAATTCAACGTCGATCTTGTTGTATGTGGTCATCATCAAGATTTCTGGAGTAAATTAATGTCTTCCGCTCGTCAACTTATCAATAATACGCATATTGATACTTTGATTGTTCCATTAAAAGATGAAGAACCCGCTGAACAAACCGCCAAAGGAAAAGTTAATGATCAACCCGCTTAAATAGCGGGTTTTTTATTCTTTACACGTTACTGTAAAGAATACTTCCTATTCTTATTTCTTAAGTTAGATGAGTGTAACATGACTACTTTGCCATTTTTTGATAAGGCATGTTGACGCTTTCAGGGCTATACTCAAAGGTATAAATTAATCAATAAGGAGATTTACGATGAATATTGCATTAGTGACAGGGGCATCTTCAGGTTTTGGTCAAGCAACGTGTCGTAAGTTGATTGCTGATGGTTACAAAGTTATCGGAACTGCTAGGCGAGAAGATAAATTAAAAAGTCTTGCCAGCGAACTGGGGTGCAATTTTTTACCATTGGTTTTAGATGTGACCAAAAATGATGCGGTAGAATCCCTATTGTTACAACTTCCTAAAGAATTTCAACCCATTGATATCCTCATTAATAATGCTGGCTTGGCGTTAGGGATGGAACCTGCCTATCAAGCTAATTATGACGATTGGGAAACCATGATTGAAACAAATATTATTGGGTTAGTGCATTTAACTCATCAAATCTTACCGGGAATGGTTGAACGTAATTTTGGTTATATCATTAATCTTGGATCGGTTGCGGGGAGTTATGCCTATAAAGGTGGTAATGTGTACGGTGCATCTAAAGCTTTTGTAAAACAATTTAGTGCCAATTTACGAACAGATCTACTGGGTAAAAAAATTAGAGTGACCAATATTGAACCGGGATTATGTGGCGGAACTGAATTTTCTAATGTGCGATTTCATGGTAATAATGAACAAGCCGCTGCTGTTTATAAAGGTGTGGATTATATTACACCTGACGATATTGCCAATACCATTTCATGGTTAGTCAATACACCACCACATTTTAATGTGACTTCGATTGAAATTATGCCTGTGGCTCAAGCTCAAGCAGGATTATCAGTATTTAAAGAGTAAAACAAAATAAATTAATTGTTTTTTAGAATAGTAAAAAATTAAGTTTAGTAAACAAAATAGACTTGCACTTAAGCTAATGGATTGCTATTCTTTTATCCTATAATTTTGATTAAGGTTTATGGCAATGACTTTCTCTGAAGTAACAAAAACATTTGCGACAAGTTTGCCGGGCACAGATAGTTATGTCAAACTGCGTAAAGCTATGCGCTCATTAATTCAAGACGATCCAAAAAATGCTGCCGTGTATTTTTTGATTTTTGGGTTTGCGCGAACTTATGTCATGTTGTATGAAGATCAGGAAGTATCACCCCAGTTTGCCGAAGATAATCAAAAATTGATGTTATCGTATTTAAATATCCTTGATGAAGCATTGAAAAAACAAGATGCACAAAGCATATATCAAGCATTGAACAAAGTGGTTAATGAATACGAAAATAGCAAAAAAGTATTTTGATATAGCAGCCCGACATGAAAATGTCGGGCTGTTTTATTTTGTATAGCAATAAAAACAGAGTAGGGAATATCATGAACATAATAATGACAATCACAGGCATTATTATCACCTTAGGCACCATTATGCGATCTAGGGCGGGTTGATATTTTTCTAAAAAATATAAGAAAACCCGCCAAAAAAGGCGGGTTTTTATTTTGTATTGAAGATATGAGGTTCAAAATTTCTTATAAGATGAAACGACTTCAGGCAAGATAAGAAAAAAATCTTATTTAACTGCAATGAGTTTTTATCAGACGTTTTGGCTCAATGGTATTTTGGATGGTCAATGACATAACTTAGGATAGTAAGGGTGGGTGTGATATGAAAGTATTAAAATTTGGAGGAACATCTGTCGCTAATGCAGAACGTTTTTTGCGAGTAGCAGAAATTATTGAGAATAATGCTAAACAAGAGCAAACAGCGACAGTATTATCGGCGCCGGCAAAAATCACTAACCATTTAGTAGCGATGGTTGAGAAAACGGTTGATGGGCAAGATATTAAAAATAACCTTTATGAAGCGGAAAAAATCTTTGCGGATTTGTTAGAAGGTCTTTCAAAAGCACAACCAAATTTTGCTTACGAAGCCATGAAACATTTTGCATTAAATGAGTTAAATCATATCAAACAGCTACTTGAAGGTATTCGTTTATTAGGACAATGCCCCGATAGCATCAATGCTTCTATCATTTGTCGAGGTGAAAAACTCTCTATTGCCATTATGCAAGCTCTGCTTAAAGCAAAAGGGCATTTCGTCACGGTTATTGATCCAGTGGCAATGTTAATTGCAGAAGGTGACTACTTGGAATCAACGGTTGATATTGCTCAATCCACACATCGAATTAGTGATATGCATATCCCTGAAGACCATATAATATTGATGCCTGGTTTTACCGCCGGAAATGATAAAGGGGAACTCGTTGTGCTTGGGCGTAATGGCTCTGACTATTCCGCTTCCGTGTTAGCGGCTTGTTTACAAGCTAGTTGTTGCGAGATTTGGACGGATGTCGATGGCGTTTATACTTGTGATCCTCGTATTGTACCGGATGCTAAATTACTCAAGACTATGTCTTATCAAGAAGCCATGGAGCTATCTTATTTTGGTGCCAAAGTGCTTCATCCAAGAACTATTTTACCTATTGCTCAGTTCCAAATACCTTGTCTCATCAAAAATACCAATAATCCTGATGCGCCGGGAACATTGATCGGTGCCAATGTCGTTGACTCAACAACACCAGTAAAAGGCATAACTAATCTCAATAACATGGCTATGATTAATGTATCTGGCCCTGGTTTGAAAGGAATGGTCGGCATGTCGGCACGGGTCTTTGCTGCCATGTCTTATGCCGGTATTTCGGTAGTACTCATTACGCAATCTTCATCTGAATATAGTATTAGCTTTTGTATTCCTCAAACAGAATTATATCGAGCTCAAGAAGCATTAAATGATGAATTTTATTTAGAATTAAAAGATGGATTACTGGAGCCGATTGAAGTAATTGATAAGCTTGCTATTATCTCGGTGGTTGGTGATGGTATGCGCACGCTACGAGGTCTATCAGCTAATTTCTTTACTGCTTTGGCGCGAGCTAATATTAATATTGTGGCTATTGCTCAAGGTTCATCTGAACGCTCAATTTCGGTTGTTGTGGATAATGATGTCGCCGTAATGGGGGTGCGTGTTACTCATCAAATGCTATTTGGCACCGACAAAATGTTAGATGTCTTTGTCGTTGGTGTAGGTGGTGTAGGGGGAGCACTGGTTGATCAGATAGGACGCCAACAAAAATGGCTTAAAAATAAACAGATTGATCTGCGGGTCTGCGGTCTGTTTAATTCTAAACACAGTTTATTAAATCGTGATGGCATTGATCTAAAAAATTGGCGAGAACAGATTAAACAATCTGACATTCCTTATACCTTAGAAAGCATAATTGAATTTGCTAAAAATAATCGTCTTCTCAATCCAATTTTGGTTGATTGTACTTCTAGTAGTGAAGTGGCTGATAAATATGCAGACTTTTTAGCCAATGGTTTCCATGTGGTTACCCCTAATAAGAAAGCGAATACCAGTTCAATGGCTTATTATTTACGTTTACGACAAGAAGCTGAAAAAAGTAAACGTAAGTTCCAATATGATACCAATGTGGGGGCAGGGTTACCCGTTATTGAAAATCTACAAAATTTACTCAATGCCGGTGATGAACTCATTAAATTTTCGGGTATTTTGTCGGGTTCGCTTTCTTTTATTTTCGGTAAACTCGATGAAGGCATGTCGTTATCAGAGGCGACGAAGCTAGCAAAAGAGAAAGGCTTTACTGAACCCGATCCAAGAGATGATTTATCAGGGACAGATGTTGCTCGAAAACTATTAATCTTAGCCCGTGAAGCAGGATTACAACTTGAGTTAGATCAGATAAAAGTGGAATCGGTGTTACCCAAAGAATATGCGCAAGGAAGTATCGAAAAGTTTATGACAAAATTACCGCAACTGGATGCTGAATTTAAAGCAAAATCCGAAAAAGCGATACAAGAAGGCAAAGTATTGCGTTATGTAGGCAGCATTGAGGGCGGACAATGTAGTGTTAAAATTGAAGCCGTCGATAGTGAAGACCCACTTTATAAAGTTAAAAATGGTGAAAATGCTTTAGCATTTTATACTCGCTACTATCAGCCAATCCCATTAGTCTTGCGAGGTTATGGAGCAGGTAATGATGTCACTGCAGCGGGTGTGTTTGCCGATATTTTGCGTACAACTTCAGGAAAAATCGGAGGTTAAATGACACATCAATCCATAACAGTTTATGCTCCTGCATCAATGGCGAATATCAGTGTTGGATTTGATATTTTAGGTGCAGCGATTAGCCCAATAAGTGGAACGATGCTGGGTGATTGTATCACTGTTGAATCATCAACAGAATTTAAACTGGTTAGTAAAGGTCAGTTTGTTAAAAAATTGCCACGAGACCCTAAATACAACATTGTATATCAATGTTGGCAGCGTTTTTGTAAAGCAATGGGTAAAACGTTACCGGTTAGTATCACACTTGAAAAAAATATGCCTATTGGTTCAGGTTTAGGGTCAAGTGCGTGTTCAGTCGTGGGTGCGTTTGTTGCCTTAAATGAGTATTTTGGTCAACCTTTTAATCAAATTGAAATGCTTAAAATGATGGGTGAACTGGAAGGACGAATTTCTGGTAGTGTGCATTATGATAACGTTGCGCCTTGCTATTTAGGTGGCATACAACTGATTCTAGATGAAATGGGCATAATCAGTGAATCTATTCCTCATTTTGAAGATTGGTATTGGGTTATGGCTTATCCGGGAATCAAAGTCTCAACAGCTGAAGCACGGGCTATTTTACCTGCACAATATCAAAAATCAGATTGTGTCGCTCATGGTCGTTATGTAGGAGGTTTTGTGCATGCCTGTTATACCCAGCAATCTAAATTAGCCGCTGCCATGCTGATCGATAATATTGCTGAACCTTATCGCAAACAGTTGTTACCAAACTTTGATGAAACACAGCAACGTGTAAAACAACTTGGTGCATTAGCTTCAGGCATTTCAGGTTCTGGACCAACCATGTTTGTTATTGCGGATAAATTAGAGACTGCGCAGCAAATCGAACTACTTCTTAAAAGTCGCTATTTACAAAATAGTGATGGGTTTACGCATATTTGTAAAATTGATCAACAAGGGGCAAGAGTAATTTAAGTTTATCCATTTTTGAAACGTGAGTTAAACTTAAACCTATTCTAATTTATGACTGACTAAACGCTAAAAAGGTTGTCAAAAAGTGTAACCAATTAAAGCATAAAGATTATCGGAAAATATCATGAAATTGTATAATTTAAAAGATCACGCTCAGCAAGTTAGCTTTGCTCAGGCCGTTAAGCAAGGATTAGGACGAAACCAAGGGCTTTTTTTTCCAGAAATATTGCCAAAATTTTCTGCAAACGAAATTGAATCATTATTAAAACTCGATTTTGTAACGCGAAGTGCCAAAATCTTATCCGCATTTATTGGCGATGAAATCAGTCATCAAGATATGCAACGTTTAGTTAATAATGCCTTTCAATTTCCTGCGCCAGTCACAGCAGTTGAAAATGATATTGGTACTTTAGAGTTATATCACGGCCCAACACTTGCCTTTAAAGATTTTGGTGGGCGCTTTATGGCGCAAGCATTAGTTCAAGTTGCTGCCGATGATAAAATCACTATTTTAACGGCAACGTCGGGTGATACTGGTGCTGCCGTTGCCCATGCTTTCTATCATCTACCTAATATTCGGGTGGTAATTTTATATCCACAAGGAAAAATCAGCCCTCTACAAGAAAAACTCTTTTGTACATTGGGCGATAATATTCATACTATTGCTATTCAAAGTGATTTTGATGCCTGCCAAGCTTTGGTTAAAAAAGCCTTTGATGATGAAGAGTTAAAGACAGCAATTGGTTTAAATTCAGCAAATTCAATTAATATTAGCCGGTTACTCGCCCAAATTTGTTACTATTTTGAAGCCTATGCCCAGCTCACGTCAAAGCAACGAGAACAGTTGGTCATTTCGGTGCCAAGTGGTAATTTTGGTGACTTAACTGCCGGATTATTAGCCAAGACGATGGGGTTACCGATCAAACGCTTTATAGCCGCGACTAATGCTAATGATACCGTTCCTCGTTATTTAGAGACGGGCAAATGGGAACCTCATCCTACTATTGCCACGCTATCTAATGCAATGGATGTGAGCCAACCTAATAACTGGCCACGTATAGAAGAAATTTATCACCGTGAAGGTTGGGTTTTAAAAACACTTGGACATGCCGCTATTTCCGATGAAGTTTCTAAACAAGCCGTTCGTGAACTGGATAAAAAAGGTTATTTATCTGAACCGCATGGCGCTATTGCTTATCGTGCGCTTCGTGACCAACTGCAAACCGGTGAATATGGATTATTTTTAGGTACTGCACACCCTGCAAAATTCAAAGAAGTGGTTGAAGATATTTTGGGGCGAACCATTCCATTACCTAAAGCATTAGCTGAGCGTGCAGATATGCCGTTACTTTCGCATAATATGCCTGATGATTTTGTCAAATTACGTGATTTTTTGATTCAGTTAGATTGGTAATTCGCTTTCCGTCGCTGAATTGGCGACGGTCTGTTTGGCTGGATATTTAAGTGTTCAGGCTAATTTTCAAAAACAAATTGACTTTATTAAGGTAAACCTTGTTTAAATTAACATTTTCAGATATTGTAATGTATATTATGTCATTATAGAGATGTTTTATGTACTGTCCGTTTTGTAATGCTGAAGATACTAAAGTCATTGATTCTCGTTTGGTTGGAGAAGGCTACCAAGTCCGTCGCCGTCGTCAATGTGTGGAGTGTAATGAACGTTTTACCACATTTGAAGTTGCTGAATTAATCATGCCTAATGTCATCAAAAGCAATAAAGTTCGTGAACCATTTAACGAAGAAAAGCTCCGTAATGGCATTAAGCGTGCACTTGAAAAGCGTCCTGTTAGTTTTGATGCTATTGAAGATGCCATTACACGTATTAAGTCTAAACTGAGAGCAACGGGTGAGCGAGAAGTTCCTGCAAAATTAATTGGTGACTATGTCATAGAGGAGCTTAAAAATTTAGACAAAATTGCTTATATTCGTTTTGCTTCTGTCTATTTTAGTTTTGATGATATTGAACAATTTAGTAATGAAATTGCTAAATTACAACAAAAATAATTAATAATATGACAACAATTTCTGATCAAGATCACGTTTACATGCATCAAGCGATTGAGCTTGCAAAACTGGGTCGTTTCACGACAACGCCTAATCCTAATGTCGGGTGTGTCATCGTTAAAGATAATCAAGTTATTGGTACTGGTTATCATCAAAAAGCGGGTCAACCACATGCAGAAGTTTATGCCCTACAAATGGCGGGACAACAAGCAAAAGGTGCAACCGCTTATGTTACTTTAGAGCCTTGTAGTCATTTTGGTCGAACGCCACCTTGTGCCGATGCATTAATTCAATCAGGGGTTAGACGTGTCGTTATCGCCATGCAAGATCCCAACCCTAATGTTGCAGGTAAGGGCATTAAACGTTTACAAGATGCAGGTATTGAGGTAACCCTAGGGATTTTAGCTGACCAAGCGGAAGCGATTAATAAAGGTTTTTTAAAACGCATGCGCACAGGCTTACCTTTTGTCCAACTGAAACTGGCGGCTTCGTTAGACGGAAAAATTGCCATGGCATCGGGTGAAAGCAAGTGGATAACTTCAAACAAGGCAAGAGAAGATGTACAACAGTTTCGTGCTCAAGCCAGTTGTATTTTAAGTACTCGGGCGACGGTACAAGCAGATAATGCAAGTTTAACGGTTAGATATAATGAATTGCCGGATGACGTACAAAAAATATATTCATTAGAAGATGTTAGACAACCAATTCGAGTCATTATCGACAGTCAAGATGAGTTAACAGGAACTGAAAATATTTTTAATCAATCTGGTGAAACATGGGTGATACGAAAAAACGATACTCCCATAGAAAAGCCAAATATCAAAATAATTATTGAACCAACGCATTGCAAGCAAATAGATTTATCTAAATTATTTTCGCTATTGGCTGAAAAACAGATGAATACGGTTTGGGTTGAAGCTGGCGCTCATCTGGCAGGTGCATTAATTGAACAAGATTTAGTGGATGAACTTGTTATCTATTATGCCCCTAAATTATTGGGACATAATGCGTTAAATATGTGTATATTGCCCAATCTGCAAAAACTTGCATTCGCACCACAATTTCACTTTGAGTCAGTTGAAATGATTGACGAAGATTTGAGAGTTATTCTTAAACGAAAATAGTCTTCATTTCCAATATTCATTTAAATATGTTTACAAAGATGCAAGTTATAGTGACTATTTGCAAGTCTGATAAATGCAAATTTATGGAACTCAATAGTTATCACAATTCCACTAGATTGTGATTATCTCCTATGAGCTAAGGTGATCCACACTCATAGGAGGATAAATATTAATTACCCTTGTAAAATAGCCAATAACTCTTCGGGAGTTTGAACGGCATGTATGCGTGCTAAGGTATTTTCAGCAATCACCGCTCGAGTAAGTTGACGCAGTATATTTAGATGCTCATTAGCTTTTGCTGCAATGCCTACGACAACATAAGCAATATTATCATCTTCATCCCAGTGAATGCCTTTCGGAAAATAGATAATCTTCAAACCTGTTTTTAATACGCTATCACGTTTATCGGTGGTACCATGAGGAATGGCAATACCATTACCTAAAAAAGTCGATATTTGCGCATCTCTATCATACATTGCTTGAGTATAGTCATTGGTGACTAAATTGGATGCTATCATACTTTCAGCGACTAACTTAATGGCTTCTTGTTTGGAATAGTTACCATTTAAAATCGAGATATCATTGATTGATAAGGTTAAATTATTCATATGGTGTTCCTGTTTAAAATTTATCCTGAATAATTGTTTAATGTCTAACTAATTGTTAATTAATTAACGCATTGTTATCGATTTTGATTTTCTTTTCTCATGCATACGCAGTAAACCCAGTAACACAGCGCCAACCAGCGCACCAATAAAAATGCAAGCTACCCATAAAAATGGTTTATTTACCAGTGGCAGTACTAAAAAGCCGCCATGTGGAGCAGGCACTTGAATCTGGCATAGAAATGTCAATACGGATGCAATGGCAGACGATAACATCATGATTGGAATGACGCGCAAAGGATCTTTTGCCGCAAATGGAATTGCGCCTTCGGTAATATGTGTGGAACCGAGAACATAATTGACAATACCCGCAGCACGTTCTTCTTCTGTAAAGGCTTTTTGACGGAAAATGGTCGTCGAAAAGGCGATAACAAAAGGCGGTGCAATGCAAGCAGCTGAAACCCCAGCCATAAAATAGTAATTTCCTTCACCCAATAACATAGTACCTGTTACATAAGCTGCTTTATTAATAGGGCCACCAAAATCAAAGGAACACATAGCGCCAATGACAATACCGAGTAAAATTGGATTAGTATGTTGTAATGAACCAAGCCATACAGCCATTGTGTTATTCGCTATGGCGATGGGTTTACCGAGATAATACATCCCTGCACCAATAACAAATACACCGATTAATGGCATAATAAAAATTGATTTCAGTCCTTCGAAAGAGCGAGGTAGATGATCTAACCATTTTTTGAGATACAGCATCAGATAACCAGCAGCAAATCCAGCGAGAATACCGCCTAAAAAACCTGCTCCAGTAGCCGTAGCCATTAATCCACCTACAAAACCAGCAACCATCCCTTGCTTACCTGCAATGGAATGGGCTATAAAAGCGGTGAAAATAGGCACCATAATGTCAAATGCTTTTCCACCGATTTGTTTAAGCATTGCTGCAAATTCATTATATTGTTCATTATTAGGATCTGCGGAATAAATACCCCATAAAAATGATAAAGCTATGAGTACACCACCAGCGACAACGAAAGGCAGCATGTTTGACACACCACTCATTAAGTGTTTATAGAGCTGGCGTCCAATCGATTCTTTGACTTCCACTTGGTTTAAACTCGCATTATTAACACTATTCTGTACGCCTTTACGAATAGGAACCGTCCCTGAAGTAATCTGCTCTATTAATGCTACAGCTTTGTGTATACCCTCTTTAACGGGAACTTCAATAACAGGTAAACCATTAAAGCGATCAGGATTAACATCTTTATCTGCCGCAATAATCACTCCAATGGCATTTGCCATATCAGCTTCGGTAATTGCATTATCAACACCACTTGCACCATTGGTTTCTACTTTAATTTCAATTCCTGCTTTTTGCGCAGCTGATTTTAGCGCTTCTTCTGCCATATAGGTATGTGCGATACCGGTTGGGCAGCCTGTTACAGCAAGTATCTTCTTCATAACGCCCCCTTTATTTAATTTGGGTAACTACAAGTTTCTCCATATAGGTACTGATTTTATCGAGTAGACCTAATCCATCTGATTCTGCAACATTAGCCCCTGTTGCAGAGGCTTTTTTCATTGCTTTTTCAACGTGTTCTTGTGTTGGTAGCCATTCACTAAGAAATGCAGCAAGTGACGCATCGCCTGCACAAGCAGAACTGATCAAATTGATTGGTACGGCATTACAAAACCAAACATGCTGACCATCTGAAAAGTAAAGACCTTTTTCCCCCATAGTTAATAAAATATTTTGAGCACCAAGTGAATGTACCGTTGATAACGATGCAATGACTTGTTCCGTTGTTTGGGTTTCTAATCCAAAAATGTCTTTCAGTTCATCATTATTGGGTTTGATTAATAGCGGTTTATAAGTAAGTAATTGAGCGAGTTTAGGATGACTAATATCTAAAATAACTTGAATATTTTTGGTTTGGCATATATCTAAAACAGATTGATAATATTCAGGCTCGATGTTTTTAGGTAGGCTACCACTGATGACTAAATAGCTATTGTGATCGAGAGAATCAATGATGTTTAGCATTTCAGCTTTCTTTTTATCTGGCACAAAAGGCCCTTTCCCCACTAACTTATATTCATTTTGTCCATCATTAATAAAAACGTTAATGCGAGTGATATCATCGATAAAACAAGGTTTGATTTCAATCTGCATTTTGGTGAGTTCATCAATAATATATTTTCCTGAAAATCCACCAAAAAAGCCCAATGCACATGTCGATTTATTAAATTTTTTCAAAACAATTGAAACGTTAACAGCTTTACCATTGGGACTATATTCTGTATGTGAAGTACGATTCACTGCATTGGGATTAAGACCTTGGCAACGGATATTCATATCAATTGCCGTATTAAGTGTTAAAGTATAGATCATAGGATTGACCTCTTAGAGTTTACCGGCACATCCACATGTTGTAATGATTTTTTTAACCACTTCTTTCATTGCTGCTTTTGCTGGTTTCATGTAATGTCGAGGATCATTGGCATTTGGATTTTCGATAAAATAGTGTTTTAGCGCATCAGAAAAGGCGATTTTGAGTTCCGTTGCAACATTGACTTTGCAAATACCACGTTGAATGCATTCACGAACATCTTTGTCTGGAACACCTGAAGCGCCATGTAATACCAGTGGGATATCAACCATAGAACGAATTTCAGAAAGTCGATCAAAATCTAATTTAGGTTCGGATTTATACAGACCGTGAGCAGTCCCAATTGCAATGGCAAGTGAATCAATTCCTGTTCGTTCAATAAATTCAACTGCTTGTTTAGGATTGGTATATAAAGCATCTTTAGCATCCACCACAAGATCATCTTCAACGCCACCAAGCCTACCTAATTCAGCTTCAACACTCACATCATAGCGGTGAGCATAATCAACAACGCGTTTTACTAATGCAATATTTTCTTCAAAAGAGAAATGAGAGCCATCAATCATGACTGAGCGTATCCCTGAATTAATTTTTTCAACGATATCATCATATTCTTCATGATGATCGAGATGGACGGCTAATGGTACTTTGTGTTTTTTAGATAGCGCTTCGGCAATGGCAATAATATTTTCTGTACCGGCATAACAGTATGTACCAGGCGTACCGGCTAATATTACAGGGGACTGTAATTCGGCAACCGTTTCAACAATAACTTGCATGGTTTCTAAATTATGTATGTTAAAAGCTGGAACGGCATAATGTTCATGCTGTGCTTTTTTTAACATATTATGACTTGAAATGATCGACATATGACAACCCCTTAAATTGATTTGCAACCAGAACTAAATTTTAAAATGAAAGTATTTTTATTAAATTATGATTGCAAAACGAAAGTTATGCCAGTGTCATTACCGTGAGTTGGATCACAAAACTGAACATTTATTCAACAGTAAAAGTAATTTAAATTGATAAAGATAAATTTAAATGGTTAACATGTAACCCTGTGATTTTGATAATGTTAAGATGTGGTATCTTCGATAAAACATAACTTATTAATTATTGTTGACCACTTGTATGATAAATTCTATTATCATTAATCTTAATTCGTTTTATGTAATACAGGACATTAAAATTGGCTAAAGTGTCTTCAGCCCTTTTGAAACGTAGATTGGATATTGCGGAAATAGTAAGAAAAAAAGGTGAAATTAAAGTTGAAGAGTTATCATACATGCTTCAAGTTTCAACTGTTACTATTCGTCAAGATTTAACCTATTTAGAACAACAAGGATATTTAAAGCGTTCTTTTGGTGGGGCAATTTATTTGTCACCAGAAGGTACAAATAATAAAACGCATATTGTAGCGGCGAATAATTCATTACCTGTTGATGATATTTATGATATTGATTTAGTGAAGAATTGCTTAAATTATATTAATGATGGCGATACCATTTTTTTAAGTCATGGCAGACTTACAAGAAAGCTTATTCCCTATTTGCATGTTAAAAAATCATTAAAATTAATCATGAATGATATTAATAATGCACAATTAGCGAAAGAGTTCACCGATGCTAATATTGTGCTTACTGGTGGTGTATTATTAAAAAATAATATTTTGCATAATGATATCAGCGATTCAATTTTAAATGATTATTCGATTTCACATTTTATTGTTGAATTAACCGCCATTAATCATGATAACCAAATAATAATTGAAGATACTGAGCAAATCAGTATATATCAACAATTAATCAAAAAAGCTCATCACATCATTGGTATTTTACCTCAGCGTGTTGTTTATAATGATGATCATAGCATTGGAAAGCTAAAAAATATGGATGTGATGATCTTATCCCGACCGGCTGTAACCGAATATCATCAGCAATTATTAGATTCTAGTTTCAAACAATTTGCCGCAAATAAATTTAGTGTCATTTACCAAAATGAATTAGGAGCATAATGTGAATTTTAAGATTTGTTCTATCGGGGAGCTACTAGTTGAATTTTTAGCAAAGGAACAAAATCAGCGTTTCGATCAAACAGGCGAATTTATAGGCCCTTTTCCGAGTGGTGCGCCAGCTATATTTGCTGACCAAGTGGCAAAGTTAGGGTTTCCGGTCGTGTTTTTTAGCTGTGTTGGTAAAGATACCTTTGGCAAAATGTGTGTTAATCGGCTTAAACAAGATGGTGTCATTACGGATGGCATCACTTTTCATAATAAAGCTAATACGGGTAGCGCCTTCGTATCATACCGCAATTCTAATGAAAGAGATTTTATTTTCAATATTCCTAATAGTGCCTGCGGTCTTCTTTCATTCAACCATATCAACGAAAACTTGTTGAAAGATTGTACTCATTTACATGTTATGGGCTCGTCGTTGTATTCGTTTCGAGCAATTGATGCAGTGCGCAAAGCATTAGATATCATCAAACGAAAAGGAGGGACTATCTCTTTCGACCCAAATTTACGCAAAGAAATGTTTAATATTCAAGAGATGGAGCAATCTTTTGGTTATATCATGGAATATACTGATATCTTTTTACCTAGTGAAAGTGAAGTGAATTATTTTGCCGACCATAATAATGAAAACGAACAAGAAACCATAATAAAATTGCTTCAAAAAGGGATCAAACATATTGTTGTAAAATGTGGAGCGAAGGGGTCAACTTATTATGGTTATGATGAACAAAATACGATTAAAAAGATTCATGTCGATAGTTTTACAACGCAATCAATCGATCCAACAGGCGCAGGAGATTGTTTTGCAGCAACATTTGTCAGTTTAATGCTTGCGGGATTTAGTGTTGAAAAAGCTTTGCAATATGCAAATGCAAGTGGTGCATTAGCCGTTTCACAAAAAGGTCCAATGGAAGGCACCTCTACCTTAACAGAATTAGAAAGATTTATTTTCAATTCCAAAGTTAATTAAATATCGTAAACTTTTTTAATGTGGGTGGCAGATAAAAAAAGTCCCAATAACTAGGTTATTGGGAAAACATAAGGAATAGGAAAACAATGAAATAAATACATTGTCGGATATATTATGCACTATTTTTTAGTAAATGTATGTAACTCGATGTAAATTTTTTTCTAAAATGTTTGTATTTATAATGTTAAATTTGCGTAAAATTCAAAATAATTATTATAAATCAACTAAGTAATTATAAAAAAATCTCAAGTAAAGAATTTAAAAATAATTTTCCTTGTTCAGTTATTTTCCAATATTCTTTATCCTCAGTAAGGTAATTTTTTTCAATTGCTAAATTAATTTGCCTGTCAATTGTTTGTAAAGGTAAAAAAGTCCGTTGCTCAAATTCAATTTTAGGTGTTGCTTCAAATAATCTAAAACGATTCATAAAAAATTCGAATGCAAGATCTTCCTTTGGTACGGTATAAAATTTTTCGATATAACGCCCTTCGAGATACCCTTTGGGATGACGTGTTTTTACGGTACGAATAATGTCCCCATTAGGTTGGGTTATTTTACCATGTGCACCACACCCAATCCCTAAATAGTCACCAAATCGCCAATAATTTAAATTATGCTGGCATTTCAATTCCGGTTTTGCATAAGCCGACGTTTCATATTGTTGATAACCATGTTGAGTTAACAATTGGTGTCCAACTTGATAAATTTCCCAAAGTTTATCATCATCAGGAAGGACAGGTGGTTTAGATCCAAAAAGTGTATTAGGCTCAATGGTTAATTGATACCAAGATAAATGGGGAGGATTAATGGCTATGGCTTGTTTAAGATCAAACAAGGCATCATCTAAACTTTGATTGGGAAGTCCATGCATTAGATCTAAATTAAAACTGTCCAATTTTAGTTTATGTGCTAATTTCCCGGCATTGATTGCTTCTTGGGGATTGTGAACGCGTCCTAATCTGATGAGTTTATCAGTTTGAAAACTTTGAACTCCAATTGAAATACGATTTATTCCTGCTTGTTGATAGCCTGTAAATCTTTCTGCATCAACAGAATTTGGATTAGCTTCGATGGTGATTTCGGCCTGTTTTTCAATTGGAATTAGTTCATTAATTTTGGTTAACAGATGATCAATCAATTCGGCTGAAAATAAACTTGGCGTACCACCACCGATAAAAATCGAATGGATCGAGCGTTCAGGACAAAGTGCTATATCTTGCTGTAAATCTTTAATCAAATGATCAATATAAGCACGATAATCAGGTGTTTTTTTGATGGTAT
This sequence comes from Gilliamella sp. CG13, assembly GCF_046635805.1. Lineage (NCBI taxonomy): Bacteria > Pseudomonadati > Pseudomonadota > Gammaproteobacteria > Orbales > Orbaceae > Gilliamella > Gilliamella sp. CG13. Next base: position 208,959 of record NZ_JBIDFM010000002.1, on the reverse strand, counting down.
GAGAATTGAAATCACAATAAGGACATTTTTGTACACACCAAGGCATATGTATATATAAGCTAAGTGGAATTTTATATGAAAACATCTGCCTATCCTGAAACTTAATAGCGGTTGATGAATGGTTATATAAATGTTGCACTATTTTACTTCAATTCATGAAAAAAAGCTTTTTTTACTATTTTGGTATTTTTAAATTTCGTGTAAAGAGCGTACAATCACGATTAATTTTCGATATTAATTATCGGTTAGACTATTTTTTGTAGGAGAAAGTATGAGTATTGTTAACGATATCTTGGATAATGGTTTGTCAGCAGCGTCAATAAGCCCTTCAGTAAAACAATCGCATTTTGGTGAATTACCCATTTTAACGGTTAACCATAAAACATGCACGGCAGCGATATCACTACAAGGTGCGCATTTATTATTTTGGCAACCTTCAACCGAAACGTCCCCAGTTATTTGGTTAAGTGAAAAAACCTTTTTTAAAAAAGGAACGGCTATTCGTGGCGGTGTACCCATTTGTTGGCCTTGGTTTGGGCAATTAGGTAATCCTTCACACGGTTTTGCACGTATTGTTGAATGGACGTTAGACTCATGCAAGGAAGATGCTAATGGTGTCGATATCATCTTGTCATTAACGAATAATCCCCAAACTGAATCCTATTTTGCCAAACCTTTTAAAATTTGGTTAACGATTCATGTCGGCAAGAGCTGTGAAGTTACATTAAGTTGTCAAGGTGATTTTGAGGCAACAAGTGCATTACATACTTATTTTGGTATTAGTGATATCGATGATGTGACTGTTAAAGGGTTAGGTAATACTTATCAAGATCGTTTGTCTGTTGAAAATAAACCAACAATTAATGGACAATTAACCTTTAATCAAGAAGTCGATCGTATTTATACCCATGCTGAAAACACCCTAACCATAAATGATACTAGTCGAACAATTGAGCTCACAAACATTAATGCTAGTGATGTTGTTACATGGAATCCATGGACAGATAAAGCTAAAGCGATGGCTGATTTTGATGACCAAGAATATAAAAAGATGGTGTGTGTTGAAAGTGCGTGTATTAATCAAACATTTAAATTATCACCAACACAAAAAACGTCATATGGCTTTAAAATTAAATTGGTCTAATATTGCATAGCGAGTTATGTTTAAACGCAATCAATTCTATTGACCAATTGATTAATTGTTTGCGTTTACAAGCATAACGCTTTATAATCCTCAAGCTTTTTAAAGCGCCAATTTCATAACCAACTACTGGGTCGCCTGTAATTGGTTTTTTATTTAAATAACATAGAGAAATAAACATGTTTACATTAAAAGCAGAAGTTAGAAAAGAGCATGGTAAGGGTGCGAGCCGCCGCCTGCGTCACGCTGGTCAATTCCCAGCTATTATTTATGGTGGAACTGAACCTGCAATATCTGTTGTGCTTGATCACAACCATATTTTCAATATGCAAGAAAAACCAGAATTTTATTCTGAAGTGCTCACTATTGAAGTTGACGGTAAAGCGGTTAAAGCAAAAGTACAAGCTGTACAACGTCATCCATTCAAGCCTAAATTAGTTCATATGGACTTTGTGCGCGTTTAGATTCACGCATTGGTGTATCATCCAATAATGCTTCTAACAAAAGGTCACCCAGACGGTGACCTTTTTGTTTTTGTGTTAGATTAAATTAGGCAAATGCCTATTGTTATGATTTATAGCATTAACTGGGTGACACTGACAACTCAACATAATAGAATAAAACATATTGATATCATTTTAGTTAGGAGAAAACCATGTCTGATGTCCCAGTTTGCAATTTAGTCATTTTTGGCGCTAAAGGGGATTTGACAAGGCGTAAATTATTACCATCTTTATATCAATTAGAAAAGTATGGAAAACTGCCTGAAGAAACCAAAATATTAGGGGTTGGTCGTGCAGATTGGGATAAATCTGCTTACAGTGAAGTGGCTAAAGAAGCACTTACAACATTTATGTCAGAACCATTAGATGAAGATATTTGGCAACGATTTAGCCAACGTCTTAATTTTCATAAGTTAGATGTTAATGATATCGCTGGTTTCAACGATTTAAAAAATAAACTCGAGCAGAATCGTACAGCAATTTTTTATTTTGCAATGCATCCGGGGACTTTCGGTACAATTTGTAAAGGTTTAGCGCACGCTGGATTAAACCAAAAACACAATCGAATTGTAATGGAAAAACCCCTTGGTACGGATTTGCAATCATCTCGTGATATTAATGATTCTGTTGCACAATTTTTCGATGAATCGCAGGTTTATCGTATCGACCATTATTTAGGAAAAGAATCGGTTTTAAACCTTTTAGCTTTACGTTTTGCTAATCCGGTTTTTGCCTCTTTATGGAACCGTAATTCTATCGATCATGTCGAAATTACCGTTGCTGAACAAGTTGGCATTGAAGGTCGATGGGGTTACTTTGATAAAGCTGGTCAAATGCGTGATATGGTTCAAAATCATTTGTTACAAATTTTGACAATGATTGCGATGTCTCCACCGGCTAATTTGAAAGATGAAAGTTTGCGTAATGAAAAAATAGCGGTGCTCAATGCGCTAAGACCTATTGATAAGACAAACCTTCATGATAAAGTTGTTCGTGGTCAATATACATCAGGATTTGTTAATGGAATAAACGTACCGGGTTATCTAGAAGAAGATGGCGCTAATAAAGAAAGCAGCACAGAAACATTCGTTGCTATTCGAGTTGATATTGACAATTGGCGTTGGGCTGGTGTGCCTTTCTATTTACGTACAGGTAAACGCTTAGCGAGCAAATGTGCGGAAGTCGTGGTTTATTTTAAATCATTGCCTTTGAATATATTTAGTGAATCCTATCCTGCATTACCACAAAATAAATTAACCATTCGCTTGCAACCTGATGAAGGCTTGGACATTGAAATTCTGAACAAAGTACCGGGTTTAGATAGCACACATAATTTACAAACGACTAAACTTGATTTAAGCTTTAATGAGGCTTTTCAACAGCATAGTGCCGATGCTTATGAACGACTATTGCTTGAAGTAATGCGAGGTCGCCAAGCATTGTTTGTTCATCGTGATGAAGTAGAAGCGGCTTGGAAATGGGTAGACTCTATTATTAGTGCTTGGAATTCAGAAAAAGAGCCGCCGAAAACTTACCAAGCTGGTACTTGGGGACCGGTTGCTTCTGTTGCTTTAATTACAAAAGATGGGCATTCTTGGCACGAATTTGAATAAAGGAACATCAATATGTTTACACTTAATAGATATGCAAATAGTCAGGTTTTAAATGAAGAACTTACTGCTCGTATAGTGAATAATCTTAAGCAGGCTATTGAACAAAAAGGCCATGCATCTATTGCGGTTTCGGGTGGTAAAACGCCAATTCCTTTATTTACTTTGCTCAGTCAACAAGACTTAGCATGGAATCGCGTTTATATCACTTTGGTTGATGATAGATGGGTCGATGATACGGATGATGCCAGTAATGAAAAATTAGTCATGACTTATTTATTACAAAATAAAGCAAAACTTGCAAATTTTGTTGGTTTAAAAAATAGTTGTGATAATCCGTTTGATGGTGCTGAAGTTACAGAACAGCTTTTAGATAAAGTACCGATGCCTTTTGATGTTTTGATTTTGGGAATGGGTGAAGATGGTCATACTGCCTCGCTGTTTCCGGGAGCTGATAATTTAAAATTGGGCTTGGATATGCACTCAAATCGAAAAGTGATTGGTATGACACCCTTAACGGCACCACTTGACCGTATCACTCTAACACTGCCTATCATATTAAGTAGTAAAAATATTTATTTACATTTAGTCGGTGAAAGTAAAATTAATGTGTTAGAACAAGCTGAACAAGGTACCGATTTTAACCAGATGCCAATAAGGGCAGTTATACAGCAAGACAACGTTAATGTGATAGGATTTTGGGCTCCTCGCTAATTAATTTTTTGTTTGCCAACCAACAGGTTGGCAAATATCTATCTTTAATATTACTTTGATTTTAATGAAATTAATACACAACTAGTTGCTGTGAATTTAATTTTTTAATCAAAGTTGTTATCTGTTTATTGTCATCAATACTGTTTTACCTTTCTTAATATCTGCAATGTTTACATTTTATACATGTTAATAATCTTGGTTAGCAAAGATAAGTTTAGTTGAACATTGAAATAATCTTAAATTTTACAGAGTGATGTCCTTTTTTTATTTAACTTCATATAAAACTGATAGTTAATTTGCAACACGCTAATGAAAAAATCCAACTGCAATTATTAAAAAATTAATTAATTAAATATCTATTATTTTGTAAATTTTTGTGGTAAAAAGTGGGATAAAGTGGTAATAAAGTACAAATTATTTAATATTTTGATTTATAACAAATAAAAATTAGCAAAATTTTCATGAATAAGGGCGCTTGAATGTTTAGTGGTGCAATTTCAGTCAATATCGATAGTAAAGGGCGAATGGCTATCCCCACTCGCTATCGGGAATTATTGTCTGAAGGCATGGTATGCACAATTGGTTTATATCATCCTTGTCTTGCCCTTTATTCGATGACTGAGTGGAAAATGATTGAACAACAACTTTCGACTTTATCCTCTATTGTCGAAGCGGAACGAAGGATCAAACGCCTATTATTAGGTTATGCAACCGAGTGTTCAATGGATAATTCCGGTCGAATATTATTACCACAAACGTTACGTACCTACGCTAAGCTAGAAAAACTGACAATGTTTGTTGGACAATCCAATAAATTTGAAATCTGGGATGAAGGAATATGGTATCAACAAATTGGTGAGGACATTGCCGCTTTGCCAACCGATATGGAAAACTTATCCAGTAATTTGAAAAGTTTAACAATTTAATATGAGTAAAAATTGATGGATTATCAACATACTACAGTTTTATTGAACGAAGCGATAGACGCACTAAATATTAAAAAAGATGGCATCTATGTTGATGGAACCTTTGGACGAGGTGGACATTCACGTCTCATACTTGAACAACTTGGCGAACAAGGTAGATTAATCGCTATTGACCGTGATGAACGAGCTGAATTAGCAGCAAAAAAAATTGTTGACCCTAGATTTACTTTTATTCGAGGAGAATTTTCCAATGTATATCAATACATTGATAATTTAAGTCTATTAGGTCAGATAGATGGTTTTTTATTAGATTTGGGGGTATCTTCGCCACAACTGGATGACCCTGAACGGGGTTTTTCTTTTATGCGTGATGGCCCTCTCGATATGCGTATGAATATTCATCAGGGTTTGACCGCAAGTGAATGGTTACTTAAAAGTGATGAAGATGATATAGCTTGGGTGTTAAAAACTTTTGGCGAAGAAAAATTTGCGAAACGAATCGCAAAAGCAATTGTTGAACAGAATAAAGTTTCGCCTATAACCCGAACATTGGAATTGGCGAATATCATTGAAAAAGCGACACCAAGAAAAGATAAAAATAAACATCCTGCAACACGTAGCTTTCAGGCCATTCGTATCTATATTAATAGCGAATTAGAAGAAGTAGAACATGCGTTAAATAATAGTCTGTCAATTCTTGCGAATGAAGGAAGACTTGCTGTGATTAGCTTTCATTCTTTAGAAGATAGAATTGTGAAACAGTTTATAAATAAACAAAGTAAAGGTCCTGTTTTACCAGCGGGATTGCCACTAACAGAGCAACAAATAAAACAATATGGCAGCGCTAAATTAAAGTCACTTGGAAAAGTTAAACCAAGTCCTAATGAAATTGATCATAATCCACGTGCTCGAAGCGCAATACTGAGGATAGCAGAAAAGAAAAATGAACACTAACCCAAACAGTGAAAGTTATCAAGACAATATCTACGTTGAAGTAGATAGTCAAAGAAAACCGAATAAAAGCTTGTTTGGCTTAATTATTGGTGATTTATTTGGTCATCAAAAAATGTCCTTATTTCTATTGTTACTGATTGTCGTATCAGCTGGTGCAGTACTAATTACAACGCAACAAGTTCGCAAGCAGTTATTTGAACGTGAGCAACTTTTGTTAGAGCAAGATGTATTAGAAAGTGAATGGCGTAATTTAGTTATCGAAGAAAATGTACTTGCCGATCCAAAACGCGTAGAAGCTAAAGCTAAAAATCAACTAGGGATGTCTTACGTGACTCCTGAAAATGAAACCGTGATAGTGATAAAGAGTAAATAATGAAAATTCTCACTAAAAACAAGAAAGCGGTTAAAACTAATAAATTGAATAGTAAAAAGCAGTTTTTTGCACCCGGGCGATTTTATGTTGTCTACAGTTTAATTATTGCTGCCATTATTGCGCTTATTATTCAAATGGCAATTTTACAAATCATTCATCCTGATAAACTGATTGCTGAAGGTAATAAACGTTCTTTACGTCGTCAGGATATGGATGCGCCAAGGGCTATGATAACTGATCGTAACGGGCGAGCATTGGCCGTGAGTGTACCGATGTATGATGTTTGGGCTGATCCAAAATTAGTTATTCAAAAAGGTGGCGTGAATACGAATGATGCAAGATGGCAAGGATTAGCAAAAGCATTAAATATACCAATAGCCATACTGGAGCAAAAATTAAGTAATCCATCGATGCGATTTGTTTATTTATCCAGACAAGTTACGCCAACAATATCGGATTATTTGAAAAAGTTAAAGTTACCGGGAGTTGCATTTGCTAAGACCTCGAAGCGTTTTTACCCGGCAGCTGAAAGTATTGCCCAATTAATCGGTTTAACGGATACCGATGAAAACCGTAATGAGAAAGGCTCAGAAGGGATTGAAAAAAGTTATAACAAATGGTTAACCGGTGAATCGGGTCAACGAATAATAAGACGAGATAGATTTGGACGCGTCATTGAGGAATTAGAGCGCACTGAGAGTGAAAAGGCATCGGATTTAGTATTGAGTATTGATGAACGCTTACAGTCTTTGGTTTACAGCGAGCTTAGTCAGGCTGTTGAGTTTAACAAAGCTGACAGTGGTACTGCGGTCTTAGTTGATGTTCATACAGGGGAGATTTTAGCGATGGCAACAAGTCCATCGTATAACCCAAATAATCGATCATCAATTAATTATAATTCATTGCGAAATCGTGCGGTTACTGATGCATTTGAACCGGGTTCGACCGTAAAACCGCTGGTTGTAATGGCCGCTTTAGAAAAAAAGATTGCAGATCTTAATACGATAGTTGATACCAGACCTTTTTATGTCAATCGCTATGAAATCAAAGATGTGTCATATCAAAAATCCCTGAATTTGGCAGGAATTTTAGAAAAATCAAGTAATGTTGGTGTCAGTAAACTCGCATTACAAATGCAACCCGCCGAACTAGTTGAATATTATAGTCGTTTCGGGTTGGGACAACCCACATCACTGGGTTTAGGCGGTGAAGTCAGTGGTTCAATTGCAGCAGATAGAGCACGAAAATGGGCGGATATTGAACGAGCTACCTTTTCTTTTGGTTATGGTTTAAGTGTCACGCCATTACAATTAGCAAGAGCGTATGCAACTATCGGGAATTATGGGATTTATCGACCTGTTTCGATATTAAAAGTCACTGAACCAGTGCAAGGTGAACGAGTTGTACCCGAAAAAATTGCTAAAACGGTTGTCCAATTAATGGAAGCTGTTGCTGTCACTGGTGGTGGTACAAAAGCTTCTGTACCAGGCTATAGTGTTGCTGTTAAAACTGGTACGGCAAAAAAATTATCTGGTGGGCGCTATGTTAATCAATATTTAGCCTATACAGCAGGCATTGCGCCAGCAACAGCACCAAAATATTCTCTGGTTGTTGTGATTGATAATCCTAAAGCGGGTCAGTATTACGGTGGCTCTGTATCAGCACCTGTTTTCAGCCGAATTATGGGGGGAGTTTTAAGAACTATGAATGTCAAACCAGATCGCCAAGTTGATGGCCAAATGATTATTTATTGATAGGTGGTATTAATGGCTACATGCACATTTAAAACTTTATTTAGTTTATTAGGTGGAAACAAAGATCAAGCGATCAAAGATTTTTCGCTCAATCATATATGTATTGATAGCCGTATGGTAAATAAAAATGATGTGTTTGTCGCTATCAAGGGAAATGTCGTTGATGGTAAATCATTCATTCCTCAAGCTTTAGAAGCTGGTGCGGTGACTATATTAATTGAAACAAATAGAAAATCTGATGATTTACGTATCAATTATATCAAGCATGGAAAAAGAAATATTCCTCAGGTTAAAGTTTTTCAACTATCTAAAAAACTTTCTAGCATTGCCGATCATTTTTACCATTCACCTTCTAAAAAATTATCTGTTATTGGTGTGACAGGTACTAATGGTAAAACGACAGTCACTCAGCTTATTGCCCAATGCGTTAATCTGTTAAATCAGAAAGTTGCACTTTTAGGAACGATTGGAAATGGGATCTATAATCATCTTCAACCGTCAAACAATACAACGGCTTCATCCGTTGAAATTCAAACATATTTAGCCGATTTTGTTAAAAAACATGTCAAAGTGGTTTCCATGGAAATTTCTTCGCATGGTTTAGTGATGAATCGTGTCAAAGGTGTTACGTTTGCTGCAACAGTTTTTACTAATTTAAGTCGAGATCATCTTGATTATCACAAAACAATGGGTAAATACGCTAAGTCAAAATGGTCGTTATTTACGCCTAATAATAAAGAAAGACAAGTCGAAAGTGCAGGCAAAGCAATTATTAATTATGATGATAATTATGGGAAACGTTGGATTGAAAAGCTTTCTCAGGTAACAGCCGTATCGTGTCAACCCAAATCGTTAAGTAAATTAAAAAACTTAAATATACCTTATGTTGGTGTGTCGATGATTGAATATCATGATAAGGGTGCCAAAATTCATATGCATTCTAGTTGGGGCGATACCATTATACACAGTCGTTTACTGGGTGAGTTTAATGTCTCAAATTTATTATTATGTGTAGCGACGCTATTAACGCTTGATTTCCCATTTTTCGCTGTTGTGAATATGGCTTCATTTCTCAAACCTATTTGTGGGCGAATGGAGGTTTTACATGCCAATAATAGCCCGACATTTATTGTGGATTATGCTCACACGCCAGATGCTTTACAAAAAGCACTCCAAGCAAGTCGTATTCACTGTAAAGGTGCATTATGGGTTATTTTTGGTTGCGGTGGTGATAGAGATGTAGGCAAAAGACCTTTAATGGGAGAAATCGCTGCGCAATATGCTGACAAAATTATTTTGACGAATGATAACCCACGAACAGAAGATGAAACAAAAATTATTGATGATATTCAGCAAGGTATCATCAATAATTCAAATGTTCAGATTATTACTGACAGAGTACAAGCAATCAAAAAAGCACTTTCAGAAGCTAAACCAAATGATGTGATATTAATTGCGGGTAAAGGTCATGAAGATTACCAAATCGTGGGTCACACGAAACATCACTATTCAGACCAAGAAACAGTGAAACAGCTTTTAGGGGTAGAGAATCAATCATGATTCCATTAAATATTAAGCAAATCAGAACAATTGTAGACGGTGAATTATTAAATATTCATGACGGTAATTTTATGATTGATGTTATTAGTACTGATACACGTAAAATTACAAAACAATCGCTTTTTATTGCACTTGTTGGTGAGAATTTTGATGGTCATCATTTTGCCGAACAAGCAATTAAAGATGGTGCCGTTGCCGTAATCGTAAATCACCCAATTGAGGATAATTCTATTCCACAAATAGTGGTTAAAGACACACGTCAAGCGTTGGGGCAAATTGCCGGTTTTATTCGTCAACAAAGTTCCGCTAAAATTGTTGCCTTGACCGGATCATCGGGTAAAACGTCAGTTAAAGAAATGACGGCAGCCATTCTACAAAATTGTGGAACAACGCTTTATACTCAAGGTAATTACAATAATGACATTGGCGTACCATTAACACTATTGAGATTAACAAAAGATGATCAATTTGCTGTGATAGAACTAGGTGCTAATCATATTGGTGAAATTGCTTATACAACTCAGTTAGTTCATCCACAAACAGCATTAATTAATAATATTGCAGAAGCGCATATTGAAGGTTTTGGTTCACTTGAAGGTGTCGCTACCGCAAAAGGTGAAATTTTTGAAGGATTGACTAAAGATGGTATTGCTATCATCAATTTAGATAGCTGTTCAGATAAATGGTTTGAGCAATTAACAGATAAAACTGTTTGGACTTTTTCATTAGAGAATCCATTAGCCAATTTCTATGCAAGTCATATTAAAATGGCAGATGTGACCACATTTAAATTACATACACCGTTTGGTGAATGCGAAATCCAATTACCATTAATAGGGTTACACAATGTTTCAAATGCAATTGCAGCTTCAGCTTTAGCGATTTCTGTCGGAGCAAGCTTAGATTGCATTCAACAAGGATTATCAACATTAAAACCAGTTAAAGGAAGGCTTTTCCCGATTAAATTAAACCAAAATCAATTAATTTGGGATGACACTTATAACGCCAATGTGGGTTCAATGTCTGCTGCAATTAATGTTCTGGCAAAACAATCGGGCTATAAAGTTTTCGTCGTTGGCGATATGGGTGAATTAGGGCAAGACGCTCAAAAATATCATCAACAAATTGGCACATTAGCTAAACAACAAAAACTTGATTGTGTTGTCAGTGTCGGTAAATTGAGCCAATTCATTAGCCAAGCAAGTGAAGTCGGTCATCATTTTTATAATAAACAAGATGCAGCAGATTACCTTATAACGTTATTGCGTCAGTATCCAACCTTAACCATGCTAGTTAAAGGTTCTCGCAGTGCTAAAATGGAAGACGTTATAGAACTAATTAAACAACAAAAAATAAATTAGGATTAAAATTATGTTGGTTTGGATATCAGAATATTTAGTGAAATATTTTACCTTTTTTAATGTATTTTCTTATTTAACCGTAAGAGCTATTTTGGGTCTATTAACCTCGCTAACGATATCGTTAATAATGGGGCAAAAAGTCATTGATTGGTTACAAAAATTACAAATTGGACAAGTAATACGTAATGATGGACCGGAATCCCATTTAAGCAAAAAAGGAACGCCAACAATGGGCGGGACGCTAATCGTTGCGTCGATTTCGTTATCAGTATTTCTTTGGGCAGATTTACGTAATCCTTATGTTTGGGTGGCGTTATTTGTCCTGATTGGTTATGCCATTATTGGCTTTACTGATGACTACTTAAAAGTTATTCGAAAAAACACGGCAGGTCTTATCGCTAGATGGAAATATTTTTGGCAATCTGTTATTGCATTTATTGTTGCCTTTGGCCTTTATGTATATGGAAAAGATAGCTCAGTAACCGTGTTGGTTGTCCCTTTTTTTAAAGATGTCATGCCTCAGTTGGGATTAGTATTTATTTTACTCACTTATGTTGTGATTGTTGGGTCAGGTAATGCTGTTAATTTAACGGATGGACTTGATGGACTTGCAATTATGCCAACGGTATTTGTGGCAGCGGGCTTAGCGCTGGTATCGTGGGCGACAGGGAATACAATTATTGCAGAATATTTGCATATACCTTATATCAAATTTAGTGGTGAATTAATGATTGTCTGTACTGCTATCATTGGTGCAGGGCTTGGCTTTTTATGGTTTAACACTTATCCCGCAATGGTATTTATGGGTGATGTCGGTTCATTGGCTTTAGGTGGAGTACTTGGAATTATCGCCGTACTTTTACGCCAAGAATTTTTATTACTCATTATGGGGGGAATATTTGTTATTGAAACCCTATCTGTCATTTTACAAGTAGGTTCATTTAAATTGCGTGGCAAACGAATTTTTAGAATGGCTCCAATTCATCATCATTATGAATTAAAAGGGTGGCCAGAACCTCGAGTTATTGTACGTTTTTGGATTATTTCGTTAATGCTCGTCTTAATTGGTTTATTAACCTTGAAATTACGTTAATTAAATTAAATCAGGATTGAATCATGATTCGCTATCAGGGTAAAAATGTTGTTATCATTGGGTTAGGTGTCACAGGGCTTTCTTGTGTTGACTATTTTCTTGCGCAAAATGTTATTCCTAAAGTAATTGATACTCGTTTATTACCTTCAGGATTAGAACAACTGGATCAACGAGTTGCCTATCATTTAGGCGATTTAAATGTCGATTGGCTATTCGATGCTGATTTAATAATTGTTAGCCCTGGTATCGCTTTATCAACCCCTGAACTCAAACAAGCTGCCGATAAAGGTATCGAAATCATTGGCGATATAGAGCTTTTTTGTCGTGAAGTTAATCAACTACCTAATAAAAAGATTGTGGCAATCACAGGCGCTAATGGCAAAACGACGGTGACGACATTAGTTGGTGAAATTGTTAAGTCTGCAGGTATCAAAGTGGGTGTCGGTGGCAATATAGGTCAACCTGCACTATCTTTACTGGCTCAAGATTGCGATGTGTACGTACTTGAGCTGTCTAGCTTTCAGCTTGAAACCACGCACAGTTTGCATGCAACGGTTGCAACGATTTTGAATATCTCAGAAGATCATATGGATAGGTATCCTTTAGGACTCAAACAATATGTAGAGGCTAAACAACGAATTTATGTGAATGCAAAATACTGTGTTGTAAATCATGATGATAAACTAACTTTTCCAAAAGAAAAAGATAGTCATAATGTGTTATTTGGCTTACATTCAGGCGATTATCATCTGGATGATGATTATGCACATTTGATTGCGCAGGAAAAGCCCGTTTTATCGACTAACACAATGAAACTAACGGGAAGCCACAATTATCTCAATGCGTTAGCAGCATTAGCTATTGCAGATAAATTATCAATATCACGACAATCTAGTTTAGCAACAATAGCCAACTTTCATGGTTTACCTCATCGTTTTGAATTAGTTTTGGAACAAAATGGGGTCAAATGGATTAATGATTCTAAAGCAACCAATGTAGGTAGTACGGAAGCTGCTTTAAAAAGTGTCGTATGTCATGGAAAATTATTTTTATTGCTTGGTGGTGATGGAAAATCAGCTGATTTTTCTCCATTAATTCCATATCTAAAAAATAGTCATCTTGAGATTTTTTGTTTTGGTCGAGATCGTGAGTTATTAGCAAAATTAGCACCCAAAATCACAACAATGACTGCGACATTAGCTGAGGCTATGCAAATAATCGCTCAAAAAGTAGAGGCTAACGATATTGTTTTACTCTCACCAGCTTGTGCAAGTTTAGACCAATTTAAAAACTATATAGAGCGAGGAAATCAATTTGCACTTCTGGCTAAACAATATGCGCAAAGGAGTGAAAAATGATTTCGTTGGCTATAAAAAAGCAAGTTAATCCTCACGTCCCTTTTGATAATCAATTGCTTTGGACGGTATTTGGATTGATGATATTCGGATTAGTTATGGTGACATCAGCATCAATGTCATCGAATGATAATAATCCTTTTTTCTATACTCAGCGTGAACTCATACAGCTGGGTATTTCACTTGTTTTAATGTGTATAACCTTATCGATCCCAATGAAACGTTGGCAGCAATTTGGAACAGTATTACTCATTATGACAATTATCATGCTTGTTGCTGTTTTAGGCGTGGGGTCTTCCATTAATGGCGCTGCAAGATGGATTCCGCTAGGCGTTTTTAACTTTCAACCGGCAGAGCTTGCTAAATTGGCTTTATTTGTATTTTTAGCAAGTTATTTGACTCGAAAGTCAGATGAAGTACAAAATGGATTTTGGGGCTTTTTTAAGCCAATGGTCGTTATGGCTGTGCTTTCCATTTTGCTATTACTTCAACCCGATCTAGGCACAGTAATTGTATTATTTATTGTTACTATCGGAATTCTATTTATCGCTGGTGCAAAGTTGTGGCAATTTATCGCTATTTTATCGACAGGTGTTGCAGCGGTTGTCAGTTTAATATTATTTGAATCATACCGTTTAAAACGGTTATTAACATTTCTTAATCCTTGGGAAGATGCTAATGGTGTAGGTTACCAGTTAGTGAATTCATTAATAGCAATTGGTAATGGAGGATTTGCTGGGCAAGGAATGGGTAACTCGATTCTGAAATTAGGTTATTTACCTGAACGCCATACCGATTTTATTTTCGCTATTATTTCGGAAGAATTTGGTTATCTTGGCGTCATTTTCCTGCTGACATTACTTTTTTCTCTGGCTTTTAAGGGATTGGCGATTGGGTATCGAGCATTAAATGAAGGATTACAATTTTCTGGCTATTTAGCTTGCCAAATCGGTATTTGGTTTGGTTTTCAAACCTTTGTTAATGTGGGGGTAACATCTGGAATGTTACCTACTAAGGGATTAACGTTACCTTTCATTAGCTATGGTGGATCGAGTTTAATTGTAATGAGTGTGGCTGTGGCGATCCTACTTAGAATCGATTTTGAATTTAGACAACAACAAGCCCAAGCAAGAATAAGGTCAATAAAGTAATGAAAAAATTATTAGTTATGGCAGGTGGTACAGGTGGACATGTTTTTCCAGGTATTGCCGTTGCGCATTATTTAATGAAACAAGGCTGGCAAGTCAGATGGCTTGGCACAGCAGATCGAATGGAAGCGCATTTAGTCCCTGAAAATGGCATCGAGATTGATTTTATAGAAATATCAGGTCTACGCGGTAAAGGAATTGCTGCAATGCTAAAAGCACCTTATAAAATCTTAAAAGCGGTTCTACAAGCCAGAAAAATCTTAAAAACTTATCAACCGGATGTTGTACTTGGTATGGGAGGGTATGTGTCTGGGCCGGGTGGCATTGCAGCGAAGACATTAGGAATTCCTGTCGTATTACATGAGCAAAATGGTGTAGCAGGGTTAACTAATAAGTGGCTTGCAAAAATTGCAACTAAAGTTTTACAAGCATTTCCGACAGCTTTTCCAAAAGCTGAAGTAGTAGGAAATCCTGTTCGTGACGATTTATTAACTATTGCTGAACCTAACGAACGTTTTGAAAATCGTCAAGAACCAATTAGAGTTTTAGTAATGGGCGGAAGTCAAGGGGCAAAAGTACTCAATGATGTTGTTCCTCAGGTAATGACAAAATTATCCGATAAATTTGTTGTTTGGCATCAAACAGGAAAAGGCATGCTAGAACCTGTTATGCGAGCCTATCAAGATTGTGATATGACAAAAAATAAAGTGACTGAATTTATTACTGATGTAGCAGAAGCCTATCGTTGGGCGGATATTGTGATTTGTCGCAGTGGGGCATTAACGGTAAGTGAAATCGAAGTTGTCGGCATTGGTGCGATTTTTGTCCCTTTTATGCATAAAGATCGCCAACAATTTTGGAATGCTAAATCGCTTTCAGATATTGATGCTGCAAAGATTATTGAACAACCTGACTTTAATAGCGAATCATTGATGAGTGTGTTAAGAAATTTAAATAGAGATAAATTAATCGAAATGGCGGTTAAGGCGAAAAGTCTATCTATTACAAATTCTACCGAAAGAGTGGCAGATACGATAAAATCAGTGATAAAATAATTAGTTTTTGATATAACTTTATGTAATAATCGTGTCAAGATGTTGCAGGTTAGATCAATGTTTAGATAATAATAGCTTAAAATGCATAATTAGAATTTTACAAAATTAAAAAAGCTCAATAAAAAATAAACAAAATACTCAACTACAGAATATTTAGGAGTTAGATTGTGAATACAAAGGAATTAGCAGAATTAAGAGCAATTATTCCTCAAATGAAACGTGTCAAACATATCCATTTTGTGGGTATTGGTGGCGCAGGTATGGGAGGAATTGCTGAAGTTCTTGCTAATGAAGGTTACGAAATTAGTGGCTCAGATATTGCAGAAAATGCTGTTACTGAGCATCTAAAAAAATTAGGTGCGAAAATTGTGATTGGTCATGCAGCTGAAAATGTGATTAATTCAAGCGTTGTCGTAATCTCTTCCGCAATTTCACAAGATAATATTGAAGTTGTAGCAGCGCGGGAAGCTCGTATTCCTGTTATTCAGCGGGCTGAAATGTTAGCCGAGCTTATGCGTTTCCGATATGGTATCGCTATTGCGGGTACACATGGTAAAACAACGACAACCGCCATGGTCACCGCTATTTATGCCGAAGCGAAACTTGATCCAACGTTCGTTAATGGCGGTTTAGTTAAAGCGGCAGGCACGCATGCTAAATTAGGTAGTAGCCGTTATTTTATTGCTGAAGCAGATGAAAGTGATGCTTCATTTTTACACTTACAACCTATGGTTTCTATTGTTACCAATATTGAACCAGATCATATGGACACCTATCAAGGTAGTGTGGAAAATCTTAAACAAACATTCATCTCTTTTTTGCGTAATTTACCTTTTTATGGTCTAGCGGTGATGTGTTATGACGATCCAATTAATCGTGAATTATTACCGATTGTTGGACGTAAAATTATTACTTACGGTTTTAGTGAAGAAGCGGATGTGGTAATTAAAAATTATCGCCAAGAACGAGGCGTCAGTTACTACACTGTGTGTCGTCCAGATCGTAATGATTTAGAAATCGAATTAAATGCACCCGGTAAACATAATGCTTTAAATTCAGCGGCCGCAATTATTGCAGCGACTGAAGATGGCATAGATGATCAATCGATCATTAATGCATTGGCAAAATTTGCTGGTACAAGTCGGCGTTTTGATTTACTAGGCGTTTTTCCGCATGCTAATGGTAAAGACATTATGATGGTTGATGACTATGGTCATCATCCAAGTGAAGTTAATGCAACGATACAAGCGGCTAAAAATGGTTGGCCGGGTCGTCGTTTAGTTATGCTATTCCAACCTCATCGATATACACGTACTCGTGATTTATTTGATGATTTTGCTCAAGTGCTATCTCAGGTTGATGCGCTTGTAATGTTAGACGTCTATTCTGCTGGTGAGCAACCGATTGCCGGAGCAGATAGTCGTTCTTTGTGCCGTTCAATTCGTAATCGGGGCAAAGTGGATCCGATTTATGTTTCAGATTTAGATCTCTTACCTGAAATGATGAAAGAAATTTTAAAAGGTGGAGATCTGTTATTAACTCAAGGCGCGGGTAGTGTAGGTCGTATTGCACGTCAGTTAGCCGATGCTCAAATTTTTTCAGGAGAAGGTCTATAATGATTGATAAAGTTGCGGTATTGTATGGTGGAACATCTGCAGAGCGAGAAGTATCGCTTAAATCAGGTCAAGCTGTACTAGCAGGATTATTGGCTAGTGGAGTTGATGCCCATCTTATAGATACTAAAGATCAACCAATTACCAACTTAAAAGAAGATGGCTTTACTAAAGCATTTGTCATTCTTCATGGCCGTGGTGGTGAAGATGGTATTGTTCAAGCAATTTTGACTTATCAAAATATTCCTTATACCGGTAGTGATGTTTTATCGTCTGCACTAACTATGGACAAGTTAAAAACTAAATTAGTTTGGAAAGCACTAGGTTTACCAGTTGCTGATTATGTTATGGTAGAAAAGAGCTGCTCAATTGATACTGATGCCATTGTGCAAAAGCTTGGGCTTCCTCTATTTGTAAAACCAAGTCATGAAGGTTCAAGTGTAGGAATGACGCGAGTTAATCACGCTAATGAGCTTAAGACAGCTCTCGAACATGCTTTTAAATATGATAATTCTGTTATGGTTGAATCATTTTTATCTGGATCAGAATTTACCGTTGCTATTGTTGGAGAAGACGTTTTACCGTCAATTCATATCAAACCGGCGACAAAGTTTTATGATTACGATGCAAAATATTTGTCAGATTCTACGCAGTATTTTTGCCCAAGTGGATTATCTGATGAAAAAGAGCAAGAGATCCGTAAGTTAGCACTTGATGCTTATAAAGCGGTTGGCTGCCGAGGTTGGGGACGAGTTGATATTATGTTTGATGCTAATCAAATCCCTTATTTGTTAGAAGTTAATACCGCACCAGGAATGACAGATCATAGTTTAGTTCCCATGGCTGCAAAACAACATGGCTGGTCATTTAAAGAGCTTGTTAGTCGAATCTTGAATTCAGCAACAATATAACTGGCCTTATTTTATGAAACAAATTCGGCAAGCCGCTCATAGAAGGGAAAACCTAAAAACTAGGCGCTTGCTTATTTTTAGTAGCAAAGAGCAGTTGATTGGCTTTTTGTTTCTACTAACAATTATCGTTATTAGCGTTTGGGTCATTCAAAGTGTTAAAAATTGGATGGATGATCCAGAGCAGATGGTATTGTCACAATTAAATTTTAGTGGCGAATACACTTATACGACCGAAGATGACCTTAGACAAGCGATTCTGGGATTAGGGTTACCTAATACTTATATTGGTCAAGATGTAAATGATATACAACAAGAAATATTAAGATTTCCGTGGGTAAAGCAGGTTAGTGTACGTAAGCAATGGCCAGATAAATTAATTGTTTATGTCGAAGAGTACAAACCGGTCTTTTATTGGAATGATTTATTTTTACTAGATAAAAATGGAAATGTATTTAGTGTGCCGCTAGATCGTATTGGCGAGTTAAAATTACCCAGACTTTATGGTCCGGAAGGTAAAGCAAAACCAGTATTAGAAACGTATTATAAATTAGATGATCTTTCAAAAAAATTAGCTAGTAATCAATTAGCTTTGCATATTCAATCTGCGATAGCTGATGAGCGAAATGCTTGGCAGCTAATGGTGAAACAGTGTATAGCCGATTTTTGTGAAGAAAATCATGAAATAAAATTGATGTTAGGTAACGAACATATCGAACAACGTTATCAACGATTTATCAAATTATTTCCTGAAATTCAATCAAGAATACCAGCTGATGAAAGAATAACGGTCGCTGATTTACGTTATGAGAATGGCATTTCAGTACAAAGAGAAAAAATGGCTCAGTAGGGAATAATTTAAGGCTGAAATATGAAAGCAACAGAAAAAAAATTGGTGGTTGGACTAGAAGTAGGTACATCAAAAGTACTCGCTCTTGTTGGCGAAGTTCTTCCCGATGGTATTGTCAATATCATCGGCGTTGGACATTGCCCATCAAAGGGGGTTGATAAAGGTGGTGTAAACGATCTTGAGTCTGTAGTTAAATCAATCCAACGTGCAATTGATCAAGCTGAATTGATGGCTGATTGCCAGATTTCCTCTGTTTATTTAAGTCTTTCTGGCAAACACATACGTTGTCAAAATGAGATAGGCATGGTGCCAATTGCCGATGAAGAAGTGACTGCCGAAGATGTTGAGAATGTTGTTCATACTGCCAAATCAGTAAGAATACTAGATGAACACAGAATATTACATGTAATTGCGCAAGAATATTCCATTGACTTGCAAGAAGGAATTAAAAATCCAATAGGATTATCTGGCGTTCGGATGAAAGCGAAAGTGCATTTAGTCACTTGTCATAATGATATGGCAAGGAATATAGTAAAAGCAGTTGAACGTTGTGGATTGAAAGTTGATCAGCTTATTTTTTCGGGGTTAGCATCAAGCTATGCAGTATTAACTGATGATGAAAAAGAGTTAGGGGTTTGTGTCATTGATATTGGTGGTGGAACGATGGATGTGACAGTTTACACAGGCGGAGCATTACGTCATTCAGTTGTCATCCCCTATGCAGGAAATGTCGTGACGAGCGATATCGCTTATGCATTTGGTGCTCCTCCAATGGATGCTGAAAATATCAAAATTCGTTATGGATGTGCTGTTGGTTCATTAATTGGTAAAGATGAAGTTATTGATGTGCCAAGTGTCGGTGGTCGACCATCTCGTTCTTTACAACGTCAAACACTGGCTGATGTCATTGAACCTCGCTATTCAGAATTATTATCGTTAGTACAAAAAGAATTATTATCACTACAAGATGAATTAAAAAAACAAAATGTAAAATATCAATTAGCTGCAGGTATAGTATTAACTGGTGGTGCAGCACAAATAAAAGGAATGGTGGAGTGTGCTGAAAAAGTTTTTCAAAATCAAGTTCGTGTAGGACAGCCGTTAAATATTTCAGGATTAACTGATTATGTACAAAAGCCTTATTGTTCAACGACAGTAGGATTATTACATTACGGGAAACAAAGTTTATTAAGTGATGATGGCAAAGATAATCATAAGTCATCATTAAAAGGGATAGCTAAACGATTGACCGGTTGGTTTAAAAAAGAATTTTAGCTAATATATTTCAAGAACTTCGTGGACATTGTTGGCGGTTATATGTACAATGTCCTTAGATCGTATATTTGGAGATAAGTTATGTTTGAGCCTATGGTTGCAGATGATGAACCAGCAGCAGTCATTAAAGTTATTGGTGTCGGTGGTGGCGGTGGTAATGCTGTCGAACATATGATTGCTGAGCATATTGAAGGTGTTGAATTTTTTGCGGCAAATACTGATGCGCAAGCATTGAAAAGAATTAAGGTAGGTCAAACTATCCAAATCGGCACGAATGTGACTAAAGGTCTTGGTGCAGGTGCTAATCCGGAAGTGGGTAGAAACTCTGCCGAGGAAGATCGTGAGGTCATCCGCAGTGCAATTGAAGGTGCTGATATGGTGTTTATTGCCGCTGGTATGGGCGGTGGCACAGGTACGGGCGCTGCTCCAGTTGTTGCCGAAATTGCTAAAGAATTGGGTATTTTGACGGTTGCTGTTGTGACTAAACCATTTGGATTTGAAGGTAAAAAGCGTATGGCTTTTGCTGAACAAGGCATCGCTGAGTTAGCAAAACACGTCGATTCACTTATTACTATACCAAATGATAAATTGTTAAAAGTTTTAGGTCGTGGTGTTAAACTATTAGATGCATTTGCCGCAGCAAATGGCGTATTAAAAGGTGCTGTGCAAGGTATCGCAGAATTAATCACCAAACCAGGACATATCAATGTTGACTTTGCTGACGTTAGAACAGTGATGTCAGAGATGGGATATGCTATGATGGGTTCTGGACGTGCAAGTGGCGATAATCGAGCTGAAGAGGCGGCTGAAATGGCTATTTCAAGTCCACTACTTGAAGACATCGACTTATCTGGTGCGCGTGGTGTATTAGTTAATGTAACCGCTGGTTTGGATCTTGGTTTGGAAGAGTTTGAAACAGTGGGTAGCACGGTAAGAGCTTTTGCTTCTGATAATGCAACAGTAGTTGTTGGTACAACTTTCGATCCAGATATGTCAGATGAAATTCGTGTTACTGTGGTTGCAACGGGTATTGGTATGGATAAACGTCCTGAAGCGAAAATAACCAAACCAATTCAACAAAACTCATTGTTTAGCCAAAATAACAATTTGGGTCAACAAGAAGAGAAATTAGCTAAAGTAGTGAATGAACAAGCAATTTCTCCGCTTGAAGAAAATAAGATTTTAGATATTCCTGCTTTTATTCGTAAACAAGCGAATTAAAAGTGAACTTATTTGATTTTTTATTGTCATAGTTCAATAGAAACAAATAAAAAAACAGTAGGTGCTAATGAAACAAAGAACATTAAAAAAGACAATTCAAGCAACTGGTGTCGGTTTACATACTGGCAAAAAAGTTACTTTGACGTTGCGTCCTGCTCCTGAAAATACGGGTGTTATATATCGTCGAACTGATTTGAATCCTTATGTTGATTTTCCTGTGGATGCTAAATCGGTTCGCGATACAATGCTTTGTACCTGTCTGGTTAATGAAGATAATGTGCGTATTTCGACGGTTGAGCACATCAATTCAGCATTAGCAGGACTGGGTATTGATAATATTATTATTGAGGTTAATGCACCAGAAATTCCTATTATGGATGGTAGCGCAAGCCCGTTTGTCTATTTGCTGCTTGATGCTGGCATTGTTGAACAAAATGCGCTTAAAAAGTTTTTACGCATCAAAGAGACGGTACGTGTTGAAAATGGGGATAAATGGGCTGAAGTGAGACCATATAGTGGATTCAGATTGGATTTTACAATCGATTTTCATCACCCAGCAATTGATAATAGTTCTCAACGTTATCAGTTGGATTTTTCATCTGAATCTTTCATTCGTCAGATTAGCCGTGCAAGAACATTTGGTTTTATGCGAGATATCGAAGCATTACAATCTAAAGGTTTGTGCTTAGGTGGTAGTTTAGATTGTGCCATTGTGGTGGATGATTATAAAGTTCTCAATGAAGATGGTTTACGATTTGAGGATGAGTTTGTTCGCCATAAAATGCTAGATACTATCGGCGATCTGTATATGAGTGGTCACAACATGATAGGTGAAGTGATTTGTTACAAATCAGGACACGCATTAAATAATCAATTATTACAAGCGTTGTTAGCTAAACAAAGTGCATGGGAATATGTTACATTTGCTGATGATCAAACTGTTCCGCTCGCATTGGGTACAAAACAGCTTGTTTTAGCTTAACAATTTGTTTTAAAAATGAATTTAAACGCTTTCATTTTTTAATGGAAGCGTTTTTGTTTTTATAACTCATGAGATGATGATATGAATAAAAGCCATTTTTTTGCTCATCTTTCACGATTAAAATTAATTAATCGTTGGCCGTTAATGCGCAATGTTAGAATAGAAAATGTATCTGAGCATAGTCTTCAAGTTGCTTTTGTTGCACATGCGTTAGCAATCATCAAAAACAAACATTTTGATGGAAAAGTTAATCCTGAAAGAATCGCTTTATTAGCTATGTATCATGATGCATCTGAAGTGATTACTGGAGACCTTCCTACACCGACTAAATACTATAATCCTCAAATTACAACAGAATACAAAAAGATTGAAAAAATTGCCCAAAACAAGCTAATTAATATGTTACCGCAAGAGTTACAAGATGATTTTAGAACGCTCATTGATGATGACTTTTATGATGAAACAGAAAAAAACATTGTCAAACAGGCTGATGCGTTATGTGCTTATCTTAAGACGATTGAAGAGCTTAGTGCTGGTAATAATGAGTTTAGATTGGCTGAGCAGCGTTTGAAAAAGACATTGTCTGAACGTGGAAGTCCTGAAATGAATTATTTTTTAGAAATATTTGTGCCAAGTTTTAGTTTATCGTTGGATGAAATCACGTTAGATAAATAATAAATGTTAAAGCCTAATTGCGGTTAACTACAATTAGGTAACTTATATGTTATTTAATTTCATTTTCATGAGACATATTTATAAATTATCAGGTCATTACAATTATGATACTTCTCGATAAAGGACTGCTAATGGCAGTGATATTTTAAAGCATGTTCCTTTTTTCTTACCAAGATTGAATAACTGAATATTACCGCCAAGTTCATTAACACAAGATAAAACCAAATATAATCCCATACCACGATTATCTCCTTTGGTTGAATAGCCTTTTTGAAAGATATGCTTTACCTCTTTTTCAGAAATACCTATCCCGTTATCCATGATTTCGATGTAAAAATAGCCGTTTTGGATAGTAAAATTTATCTCTATTTTTTTATCAGCTAAACTATGAACGGCATCTAAACTATTATCGATTAGATTGCCAAGAATAGTGATTAAACTATGAATGACTAAGTGATTAGAAATAGGGGCGAGCATTCCATTAATGTTAAAAGTTAACGATACCCCTAATTCTTTTATTCGACTCAATTTACTATTAAGAAAGCCAGCAATAATGGGGTCTTTAATGTACTGACTAATCTCATCTAATTTTGGTTGTTTATTGCCAATAATACCTTCTAGATAATTGACTAATTCTTTTTTATTATCTTGATAGGCTAGCCCATAAATTACATGCAATTTATTACTAAATTCATGTGATTGAGAACGTAATGTGTCGGCATTACGATTAATGTCTTTTAATTTCTCTGTTAACTGGCGTATTTCAGTTATATCACGAAAAGAAGCAATGGCTCCAACTAATTTATTTTTTACATATAATGGAATACGATTAATCAAAATTACCACACCATCAATATTTTGCTCACAATCATATTCAGCAATCCCCTTGTTCATAACTTCATTTAAACGTGTATTAGGAATCAGGGTGCTAATGGGCTTGCCGATAATGTTTTCCTTACTCTTATCCATATGTAATATTCTAACGGCTTCATCATTAATTTGTGAAATTAATCCATTTCGGTTAATCACCACTATGCCTTCTTTGACGGTTCTAATAATGGCATTATGTTCTTCAAAAAGTTGAGCCATTTGGGTAGGTTTAAATCCATAAAATCGTTTCGAAATATGACGCGATAACAAACAAGCTAAAATAACAGCTAACGTAAAGGATACAAATAATGATAACCCGATTGGTTGGCTTGACTTTGAAGCCAGATAATTAATTTTTTGGCGTGTTTGTCCAACTAAAACCATACCAATTTGTTGACGTTTATCATTGAATATCGGACTCATTGCGCTAATTGAATCGTCAAATGTTCTTGTTGATGAGGATTGATAGGGCGCTTCTTGTAACGTTTTTTGTTCATTGCCACCTACTCTAGGTTCTCTTATTTTATTTATATCGGGATGCGAATACCGTACACCTTGCATATTAAAAATGACAATAAAATCGACTAAAGAAAGTTGGCGAACTTGTTCGGTATAATGTTGGATTGCTTGTAAATTGTCTGACGTGGGATTACTGACTTGATCAATGAGATTATGATTAGTTGATACTAATTCGGCAATATTTTTAAATCGTTGGGAAGACAGATAAAAATACTCTTTGTTTATCACATAGATAATATAAATATATTGAACAACAACTGAAAATATAAATACAGCGCAAATCAAACTGATAAGCTTAGTTTTAAGCGTTAATTGATTAATCATAGATTTCATATTTTATTCTTCAGCAATAAAGTTGATGGTTCAACAATATGAATGCAGATGAGATAAAAATTATTAATTAAATACGCTATTTACAGACTCCATACTCTATCGATTTAATTAATGATTTTTTGGCTATGGGTTGTATTGTTGACTTATTCATCAATACGTTAGTAAACTTGGATTCAAATGCATTCGGTAAAATAGATTCAGAAGCAAGGTTATCATCAGTATTGGATCTGAAATAAAACCTTTTCCATGGCTAAAGTGATATATTGAGGCTGATTATCTAAAGCATGATGAAATTTACACTGCAGTTTTGTACTTAATGCTAATGCTTTTTCTTCAAAGATTGTCATAACGTATTCCTTATATTTGATAATAGTGTTAAGTGCTAAAATCAGAAGAGTAAATAAGTAAATAGCTAATTTTTATTAAAGACATCAGTGATAAATGTACGTTTTTATCATTAAAAGGCAGTTTACGAATGATACTGAATATCAAGAACGATTGAAAGATATTATTTAATATAAAACTAAGGTGATACATTTTACCACCATAGTTTTATGTTGCGAACTTTAATACAATCAAGTTTGAAATTTTAGAAATCTATCTTAGCACTTGCTGTAAAATAATGACTATTCTTTTTACTTTGACCAAAGTATTGATAATCAAGATTTAAATTTATCAACTGATATTGATAATTGATTCCAGCCCCTAAATTATATTGATTTTTAGTCCTGTTTGATGAATAGTTACGCATTTTAGATAAACCATTGATACCATTAAGAGTAATATCACTATCAAATTTGTTGCGACTAAAATTAAAAGTATAGCCGGTTTGACCCGTTAAAGTTAATTGACTATCCTTATTTTTGAAGAAAGAATATGTTGTGGTCAAATCAAGTGGCATCAATACCGCAGAATTTGTCGCTTGACCATATTTAACCAAGTTGATTTGATTATAGCTAACATTGTGAGCACTATTTTCGGTATAAATATAAGTTAAACCAATACTTGGAATCATTGCAAATTCTTCGGTATTTTGCCAATGATAGCCAACAGCACCACCAAAATTCCACGTTCTATTATTAAATTTTTCCTTAATAGTATTAAAACTATCGTGAGTTTTTAAATCATTTTTTCCAAAGGAATAACCTGCGAACGTAGACCCAAGCATATTATTAGGAAATTTATAACTGCTGTATAACTGAATTTGATATTGATGGATATCAGAATCATTTGATGAAGCCGCTTTATCCTTATATTTCCCTGTGGAATAACCAATGGCACTACCCACTAAAAGATTATCGATAACTTCTTTATCAAACCCGAGCATAAAGCCATTAGAGGTGTATTTATATCCAGAAATGCCCTGATTATTATCGGTATTTTCATAATGGTGAGTCAGGTTAACCCATAAATTATTTTCTTCACCTTGGTTTAGATGAAATTGGTGACCTCGTTTATCTAAAATGGCTTTGGTATCATTCAGTGAATTCATTGCGATTTCAGTTAAGTGTAAACCATGATTGTTATTATAAAGCCCAGCGATATTTTGATTAAAAAATAGTGTCGTTCCTTTTGATTCAATGGCTAAATTACCACGTGCCATATTGCTGAGTATTTGCCAATTTAATTCCCCAGCTTTGGTATTAGTTTTACTTATCATTTCATTATTATTTGTGTTATACATTGATTCATAAGCGACTTTTACCAAATTATCGGTCAATCGTTTTGCGACATTTTTTGAAGAAATACCTGATTGTTGATAATAACGTGAGACTTGGCGTTTAGCTGCATTTTGTGCATTTTTTACATCATCGAAATTGGTGACATTGCTCGCATTGACAAATACAAGTTCATTTCCCGATTGCTTAAAGTTCAAGTCCCCATAAATATTTTGAACAAGTGGTTTTAGTTGACCGTCTTGAATAGAGTGTATCGTTAATTTATTATTTGCGGCTAAAACTGTCGCATTTACATCGGTTGTCGTATATTTCAATCCATTTTTGATAAAGTCATCTGTTACTGAAAATTTGGCATTAGATGAAAGATTGATGTTATCACCGCGTATCACATTGACCTGTTTGGTATCAGAAATACCAAAGCTAACGATACCATCAATATTGAGTTGAGATGTTTTATTGGTTTGATCACTAATTGACAGTGAACCCTTAGAGGATTCGATTGTCGCATTTTTACCAACATTTACTTGTCCATTTGGTGCGAGTTTTATAAAACCATTACCTCGGCTGGCACTCAAGATTCCTTGATCTACAACATCGAAATTACCACCACGGCTGACATCAACCGTTCCCTCTCGCATGACAATCATTTTGCCTGTTTTACCTATTAAAACAGAAGAACGATTAGAATCCTTGTTTGTCGTTTCTAATACTGTTTTTGCACCAATGATTTCAATGTCTCCGCCCGTTAAATTAAAGGTACGGGTGGTCAGTCTTGCAGGGGCAGAGGCGGTGCCAGCTAGATGATTATCGCCACTACGAATATTCGTATCACCGTCAACAATAACCGTTGTTTTTCCTGTAGAATTTGGGCCGGTGCGCATTACGTTACCGGCTAAAATCATCAAACCACCTCGTTGTTTATCTGCACCTAACTCAACATTAATATCACCCGAAACATGAACGTTAATATCGTGCTCTATAGGATCAAAAGGAAAATCACTGTGTAATCCTAAATATTGGGTAAAGAATTTGGTATCAAATTTACCAATCCACGTGTCATTATAGATTTGAAAATTGCCTTTGATGAACATGTTAATGTCACCTTGTGCATTTGAGGCGGGTTCGGTAGCTGTTTTGCCACTAAAACCCAAATGGAAAGATGCATCATCTTTAATCGTTAAACCATTTTCTGCAATAATATTCACTGGTGTAGTGCTGCTATTTGTTAAAAAATAACGTTCATCGATTTGGTTGAAAGGTAAAATAATGTCTGTAGTCACATCATGATTGTAAGCTTGTACACAATTGGCGCTAAAAGCACTGATTACTAATAAAGATATTGATTTCAATTTCATTGTTTTTTTAAGTTAATTTAATACTTTGGGGGGTGAAATAATATATCATTAGTAATGATAATCAATATTATTTTAAATTTTTTTTGATCAATATCATTTTTTGCTAGTATTGAGACAAAAACCAGGTTATTGCAATAAGATCAGCAGAACCACCAGGGCTTAAATTGCGTTCAATCAACTTATCATCAAGTTGAGTTAATAGCTGAATGCCATCTGGGTGTGTAATGCCACCTTGCAAAATAATCTGCTTAGCCTGTTGTTTGACAAAGTTTAAACCCTCAAGCCCTCCTCTTGATACCAAATTGGTATCCTGATTATAGGCAAGCAAGTATAGCAATGCTTGTAATAAGGAATCTTCTTCATTATAACCATTATGTTGCATCTGTTTGTAAATAGGGAGCGAGATATTTATTGCTGTAGCATAACCTGATTCTGCTTCTCCTCGTGCGCCAGATAGGTTGTGTAGTTTAAATAGCTTTTCACCGACAGATTTTATTTGATGATTTTGTTTAAGCTCATGATCAACAATGCCTTGGCAAATTGTCGACACTTCATAGCTGATACTTTGAATATTGATTTCTCGTTGTTGTTTCGTTAATCTACCGATAGCGCCAAGTAGCAAACCAAAAGCAAAAATCCCACCTTTATGGGTATTAATTTGATGTGTAGCATGGTACATCGCTTGTTCGCACTGTATCCCGATAGGTCTTATATCAGTTAAAAAAAGATGAGGATCTTTATTAGCTGAATCTATTCCATACTGATAGAAGGGTTCAAACCAACACGATATTGCCTCAATACTGGCAATAAAAGTTTGAAAATTCATATCACGGTGAGCACCGTTATTATTCATATCAACCAGCCCAGGTTTGGGTGATAAGCATATCTCTCTGATTAGAGCTTTAATGGCAAATTGTACTGGTAAAGATTGCTGATCTTTAATCAGTTTTGATTCTATGAATGCCACTTGCTTTGAATAATCGTTCATTATTGATTAATACCTATATGATTAATACCTATATGAAATGTCAAACTTGCTTGTCTTTTTGAAATTGTTAGAAAAGGTAACTGAATGAATTAAACTGGCACATTACCAATCTATTTAAAAATAGATTGGTAATTGAAGAACTAGTAATCATTATGCGATGATGTAGCAAGTACTTCACGATTTCCATTGTGGCTTGGCGCACTGATAATGCCTTCGACTTCCATTTGCTCCACAATTCTTGCTGCTCGGTTGTAACCAATTCTAAATTTTCGCTGAACGCTTGAAATTGAAGCTCGGCGAGTTTCAACAACAAATTCTACAACCTGATCGAATAGGGGATCCAGTTCTTCGTCAAGACTATCTGAACTACCGCTTTCGCCGTCATCGGTGGCTACGGTGACATTTTCAATGTATTTTGGCGTACCACGTGCTTTCCAATCTTGAACGACCGCATGGACTTCTTCATCACGGACAAATGCACCATGAACACGTATCGGAATTGAACTATTAGGCGCAAGATATAGCATATCTCCCATACCAAGTAACGATTCTGCCCCCATTTGATCCAAAATAGTGCGTGAGTCTATTTTACTCGACACTGTAAAAGCAATACGCGTAGGGATGTTGGCTTTGATTAAACCTGTAATTACATCTACGGATGGACGCTGCGTTGCTAATACAAGGTGAATACCCGCAGCCCGTGCTTTTTGAGCAAGCCTTGCAATTAATTCTTCGACTTTTTTACCTACTGCCATGATAAGATCGGCAAATTCATCAACCATGACGACAATATAAGGTAATTTTTCCAATGTCGGCATATTGAGATCCATACTGTCGGTTGGTTTCCAAAGTGGATCGGGAATCGGTCTACCCATTTCTTCTGCTTGTTTAATTTTTTCATTATAACCAGCAATATTGCGTACACCTAAAACTGACATAAGTCGGTAACGCTTTTCCATCTCATTAACACACCAATTAAGGGCGTTAGCGGCGTCTTTCATATCGGTCACGACTTGTGTTAATAGATGCGGGATCCCTTCGTAAATCGACAGTTCTAGCATTTTAGGGTCAATCATAATAAACCGGACATCTTCTGGCGATGACTTATATAAGATGCTTAAAATCATGGCATTGACACCAACGGATTTACCCGACCCCGTGGTACCGGCAACCAATAAATGTGGCATTTTTGCTAAATCGGCAACTACAGATTGCCCTGAGATATCTTTACCTAACACGACCGTAAGTGGCGATTGGGCATTTCTAAATTGTGGGCTGTCTAAGACTTCTCTAAAATAGACTGTTTGTCGATTTTTATTCGGTAACTCTATGCCAACATAAGGTTTGCCTGGAATGACTTCTACCACACGTACAGATGGCATTGAAAGCGAACGTGCCAAATCCCTATCTAGCGTAGAAATACGAGCAGCTTTGATACCTGGTGCAAGCTCAATTTCAAAGCGAGTAATAACTGGGCCAGGCATGTAATCGACAACTTTCGCTTTGACTCGATAGTCAGAAAGGCTTTTTTCAATCAATTCTGACATCGCATTTAAGGCTGCATGATCCACTTCAATGCGTGCTGTTGGTGGTGCAGTAAGCAAGTTTAATGACGGCAGTGGTGTGGTTGGTTTTGGTAATGGTTTATCATCACGTCTTAATAATGGGTGAATCAAACTTTCACCCTCATCATTCTCTTCCTCTTCGCTGTCATTTTCACGTAAAGCAAAAGTTTGCACTTGAGTCTCCTCAAGCCTTACCTCTTCTGGATATATATCATCGATGATTGGGTTTTCTTGTTTAAGTACATCAATGTCGACATCTTCGGGTTGTGGTGTTATTTGGTTTTCAACTTCAAATTGATTCTGATTTTCAACTTTTGTGGTAAAAGGTGTAACTACTTCTTTAAAAGATGATATTTCTCTGGTTGCTTCATCGTGGGGTACAATAATTTGACTATCGGGTTTTGTTTCGTTCGCATTATGCGTTAAGGTAAATAACGGTTTGCTCGGCGCATCGGTGATAGTGTATTTATCTTCTTCAAAAGGCTCTGTTATTTCAAGCTTTTTAGCTTGAAAGTCTTGACCGTCAGCTTGAGTTATCTGGTCTTGATTTTGTTGTTCATTGATGTTTTTCAAAATCAATTCCATACGAGCTAAGATATCACTTTGATTAAGTTCATTGCTATTCTTTTTGCTCGATGTTTTTTTGGATGATTGCGTTTGTTTTGATGTTTCTAATGTTTGTAGTAGCTCTGCTGCTGTTTTGATGAGTTGTTCATTCTCGTTAGCCGCTAAAGAGGTTGTTGAGCTATCAGATGTTTTATTAATGCTTGTTTCTAATGACGGCTCACTATTCTCACTGCTTATATTTGTTTGAAAATCATCCATAATATCTAATTGACTACTATTTGAATTGATTGACAGTGTTATTTGAGGTTCTTGGTCTTGAGATAATTTTTGATT
Organism: Gilliamella sp. CG13; assembly: GCF_046635805.1. Classification (NCBI taxonomy): domain Bacteria; kingdom Pseudomonadati; phylum Pseudomonadota; class Gammaproteobacteria; order Orbales; family Orbaceae; genus Gilliamella; species Gilliamella sp. CG13. Next base: position 177,679 of record NZ_JBIDFM010000002.1, on the reverse strand, counting down.
TTTGGGGTCAGTATCGATTTGATTAACGTGATTGACACGACGGGATAACAATAACCATTTTACTGGCGTAAGCAAAACCATAACAAAAGCACCAAGTTTTTCAATTATGTAAAGCCAAGATAGCCCCGTTAATAAAGTAACACAAGCAAAACAAACAGCAAGAAGAATCAAAGAAAGAACAAAGTTATTCATCATAGGTAAAAGATTTTCTATGACGATTGAACCAAGATAACCACCAGCTTCAAATTCGCTTGGATCACTAATATTTAATGCAAAAAAACCCGTACTACTAAAAACAAAGGCTAAAATACCAATTATCCGAAAAGAGACACTGAAATAATTAATCGGTTCGTTAGCATGTCGATAAAAATAACCAACTAACTGTACACAAATTAATGCAATAATGACAGGTAAACTAAATGCAATATAGCCTAGAAATTGGAACAAAATATCGGAAGCATAGGCACCAATTAAACCACCAAAATTACTGACAGGATAATGCCAAGCCGTACGTGACCAACCCGGATCCGATGAGTTATAAGTCGATAGTGATAAAAACAAGCAAACGGATAATCCTATTAACGCTAATAGAATAAGTTCAATTATTATCTGTTTTCCTGTGATTTTTTGCTTTTTCAAACATGTACCTTAAAAATATCGCAGTAAATGGTTGGTATTTTACCATAAATTGCAATCTCTCACAGAGTGAATATGTTTAAATCACAATTTATTGGGCTACGATTAATCGACAAGATTGAGCGTTTTATTGAATCTTTCGCCATTTTGAACATAATGTTGTGCATTTTCAATATTGGCTGCGATTTCTGCTTGCGTTAATTTACGTACGATTTTAGCTGGGGAGCCAAGAATTAAGCAACCTTCTTCATAGGGTAAGCTATGCGTAACAAGGGAATTGGCACCGACTAAACAGTTTTTGGCAATTTTAGCACCATTTAATATGGTACTGCCCATGCCAATTAAAACGTTATTGTCAATGGTACAGCTATGAAGAATAACATTATGGCCAACGGTGACATTTTCACCTACGATACACGGAATATTCGTTTCAATATGTATCGTTGAATTATCTTGTATATTGCTATTTTTGCCAATGTGAATAGGTGCGATATCACCTCGTAAAACGGCATTAAACCAAATTGAAACACCTTCTTCTAAAACTACATTACCAATGATATCCGCCGAATTAGCTATAAAACAGCGTTGATGAATTTGTGGTTTTAAATCACCCAATTGATAGATCATTGTTCATTCCTTCTGAAAGATTTTATACGCAAAAATAAACTGACCGCAATAAAGTTACAGATTACCATTGAACCAACCATGAGCCATTCGCTCATGTTATGATTAACGGTTGTCTGGGGATGAGCAGCGACTAACGTAGAAAGTATTACACCAATAGCCCCCGCTACCGCAAATCGAAGCGTGCCTGCCAGCGAAGATGCCGTGCCTGCAATATGAGAATAGAAATCCAACACCACCGCCATGCTATTTCCGCCAATGGTTGATATACAACCAATATAACCCGCTACACAGATAACTAAATAGATAAACCCTAAATTGGTTATAGTTACCACTGTAAGTGCGATAGCCATGATAAATTGAATTAAAAGCCCAAATTGCATCATTTTGATTGAACCGACACGGCGAACAAAACGGCTATTAATCGTATTCATTATAATCATTACGGTAATATTGAGCGCAAAATAATAACCAAAATGGATTGATTCGACACCATGCAAGTTCATATAGACAAATGGCCCTAAACTAAGAAATGAGAATAATCCAGCCCCTGAAAATGCCCCGATCATCATATAAGACAATACTTGTCTATGCCGAAATAACGTTATGAAATTACTGAGAATGCGCGTTAAACTAAATTTATCTCGTTTAGATTGACTTAATGTTTCTGGAATAGCCGTAAAAACGAATACTAAACACAACAATGCAATTAATCCAAGGGCAAAAAAATTGGCTTGCCAATTAAACCAATATAATACAAATCCGCCAATAATCGGTGCAAGTAGCGGAGCGACATTTGAGATTAACATAACAAAAGACATCATTTTAGAAAACTCATCACGATCACGATAAATGTCTTTCATTAATGCGTTCACAACGATAGCTGTTGCAGCAGCAGCTATACCATGAAAAAATCGAGCCGTAATCAATTGATGAATGTTGGCCGCAATTCCACAACTTATAGAAGCTAATATGAAAATAATTAACCCAAAAATTAAGACATAACGGCGCCCATAGCTATCAGTTAAAGGACCAAAAATGAGTTGACCAAATGAAAATCCCAATAAATAACAACTAATGGTGAGTTGTACTGTTGCATCAGAAACATGAAAATTTTCGGCGATGGTTGGCATACTTGGTAAGTACATATCTATGGATAGTGGCATTAACATAGATAATAATCCAAGAATAAAAATAAGTGCTTTTTTCGAGATGTTGATCTCTATTGGTTTGTCATAGGGCTGCACGTAGCGATTCCTTCATGGATTGTTGGCTTTCATTAATTATTAACTTTTCATTTTTTGATAATAATGGCTCGATTAAATTAGCTTGATCATTAAATTCACTTATTAATGACGGCTTTATATTGGCTATTTACAAAATGATTTAATCTCATCTTCCGTAAGCGGACGATATTCACCTTCAGGAACATCGAGAATAATATTGCCAATTTGTTTGCGATGCAATGCAATAACATGATTATTTACCGCCGCAAACATTCGTTTAACTTGATGATAACGTCCTTCACTAATTATTAATTCCGCATGAAATTCATCGATAATTGTCAGTTTAGCCGGTTTTGTCAGTATTTTTTCACTTTTTAACTGGATGCCATTGTGAAATATTTCAATTAAATTATCGGTTAATGGGTGTTCAACCGTCACTTGATATACTTTTTCGCAATGGTGCTTAGGAGATGTAATGCGATGTGACCACTGACCATCATCGGTTAATAACACAAGTCCAGTCGTATCTAGATCCAGTCGTCCTGCTGCATGAAGTTTTTCAGACATGGGTTCATCAATAAAATAGAGAATTGTTGGATGATCAGGATCATCCGTCGAGCAGACATAGCCTTGAGGTTTATTCAACATAAAGTAGCGGTTTTGTGTGATGGGTATGATTTCATAACCATCGTATTCGACAAGTTGTTCTGGACTAAGTTGATAAGCTCCTGATTTTATGATTTCACCATCCACGGTAACTTTTTTCGCTTTTAATTCTTTATTAACAATTGTACGGCTAATGCCTAAATGATGAGCGAGAAATTTATCTAATCGCATAATATTTATCATTCCTATAGTGCACTGACAGGGGTATATATATCAAATCGGTGATTTTTGGTTTTAATTTCAGCGGTTGGTTTTTCATTGGCGAGAAAAGGTGCAGTATCCGGTCTTTTTACGACAACCCGTTTTTTAGCTAAGCGCCTTGCCGGTGCTAATAAATTGTCTGCATCACTATCACTCCCTACCAATTGTTGAAAAATACGCATTTCTTTTTTGACTAGCGCACTTTTTTGACGATGTGGAAACATCGGATCAAGATAGACAACATCTGGCTTATCTGGATAGGAATCAAGTCCATTAATACTCGAATGATAGATAAGATGTAAATGCTGCTGAAGCCAACTACCAATATTGGGATCTTGATAGGCACGTTGTAGACCATCGTCTAACAAAGCCGCAACGACAGGATGTCTTTCAAACATGGTGACATGACAACCTACAGCCGCTAATACGAATGCATCACGTCCAAGCCCAGCCGTTGCATCCACGACGGTAGGTAAGTAATCACCTTTTACCCCAACAGCTTTTGCTATCGCTTCACCGCGTCCTCCACCAAATTGACGGCGATGCGCCATGACGCCAGAAGTAAAATCAACAGCGATGGCACCTAATTTAGGTTCGTCTGTTTTTTGTAGCGCTAGCTGATCATGTTGATTAAGTAGGACAAACGGAAGATCTCCATGTGTGGACAACCACTGCTCAGCTAATTGGCTTAGCTGAGCAGAATGAGTACTAGTGGATACCATAATGACGTAGTAAAGCCTCTAGTTGGGGTTCGCGACCTCGGAAGTTTTTGAACAGTGTCATAGGTTCATCGCTTCCACCTTGCGATAAAATATTATCAAGGAAAGCATTTCCCGTTTTTGTATTAAAAATGCCTTCTTCTTCAAAGCGAGAAAAGGCGTCTGCTGATAATACTTCAGCCCAGAGATAGCTGTAATAACCTGCGGCATAGCCCCCTGCAAAAATATGGCTAAAGGCGTGAGGGAATCGTCCCCATTCAACAGTTGGAACCACAGCGACTAATTCTCGAACTTGCTTTAATGTTTCTAAAATATCAGGATCTTTTTGACTGTGAAGTTTAAAATCAAACAGCCCAAACTCTAACTGACGTAAAATAAATAGCGCTGCTTGATAATTTTTAGCATCTAACATTTTTTCAAGCATTTCAGTAGGTAAAGGTTCACCTGTTTCATAATGTCCAGAAATAAACGCTAATGCTTCGGGTTCCCAGCACCAGTTTTCTAAAAATTGGCTTGGTAATTCAACTGCATCCCATGGCACACCATTGATTCCTGCAACTGAAGAGACATCAATTTCAGTCAGCATATGATGAAGTCCATGTCCAAACTCATGAAATAGCGTTGTGACTTCATTATGTGTAAATAGTGCAGGTTTATCGCCAATAGGGCGGTTAAAATTGCAGGTTAAATAAGCAACTGGTTTTTGCACGTGACCATCCGCAAAACGCATACGACCAATACAATCATCCATCCATGCGCCTCCTCGTTTATGTTCACGAGCATATAAGTCAAGGTAAAAGCTACCTTTTAATTCACCATCTGTATTATACAGGTCATAAAATTTAACTTCAGGATCCCAAACTTCGACGCCTTGTCGTTGTTTTGCCGTAATGCCAAATACACGATGAACAACTTCAAATAGACCATTTATAACAGTTTGCTCTGGGAAATAAGGGCGCAACTCTTCATCATTGATGGTATAAAGATATTGTTTTTGTTTTTCACTGTAATAAGCTATGTCCCAAGGTTTAATATCACTAGCGCCAAAAAATTCGTAAGCATAACGTTTTAAATCGGCTAGTTCTTTTTCGCCTTGCGGTTTTGCCTTACTTGCTAAATCAGTTAAAAATTCGATGACTTGCTGTGTAGATTCAGCCATTTTAGTTGCCAAGGATTTATCGGCATAAGTCTCAAAGCCTAATAAATGTGCTAGCTCATCACGCAATGATAAAATTTGTTTTATTATTTCAGTATTATCCCATTTACCCGCGTTGGGTCCTTGGTCTGATGCTCTTGTATTATAAGCTTGATAAAGCTCAAAACGCAGATCACGATTATCACAGTAAGTCATAATAGGTAAATAACTTGGGATATCAAGGGTGAGTAACCAGCCTTCTTGACCTTTGGCTTTGGCTTGCTCTTTAGCTGCTGCTAATGCACTTTCTGGCATGCCTGTAAGGTCATCTAAATTTGTGATTAATTTTGTCCACCCCATGGTCGCATCTAAAACATTGTTACTATATTTAGAGGAGAGTTCCGAAAGTTTAGCAACGATTTCACCATAGCGCTTTTGTTCATCTTCCGGTAATCCGATTCCGGATAACTCAAAGTCACGTAATGCATTATCGATCACCTTTTTTTGCGCTTTAGTCAGTTTGGTATACTCTTCACTTTCTTTAATCTGTTTATAGGCTTGATAAAGCGGTTTATGCTGTCCAACCCATGTGCTGTATTCTGATAATAATGGCAAACAAGCTTCATAGGCTTCTCTAAGTTCAGGGCTATTTTTTACAGAATTAAGATGGCTTACTGGAGACCATGCTCGACTAAATTTTTCGTCCATTTCATCAATGGGTTGGATTAAATTATCCCAAGTGTATTGACTATTTTTAGTTAATACGGTTTCAATCGTATGACGACAATTTTTCAAAGCCTCTTGAATTGCAGGTAAAACATGTTCAGGCTTGATTTGAGAAAATAAAGGAAGTGGTGTAGTTTTTAGTAATGGGTTTGTCATGTTGCGATACCTTTGTACAATGATATTGTTGTTTTATAGAACATCAGGTTATGGAAATAGCCATTCATTTAGTTTTGATGAAGAGGGCACTATAATCCCATTAATTTCCGCTCACGTTGCCATTCTGTTGGAGTATAAGTTTTAATTGATAAGGCATGAATACGGTTATCATTAATAAATTCTGCGAGAGGAGCATAAATAACTTGTTGCTTTTTAACTCTGCTTAGATCTGCAAATAATTCACCAATAGCAATGACCTGAAAATGACTACCATCATTAGTCATGACATGCACTTCCTCAAGATTAAGTGAACTTTTTAATTTATCTATTATTTGCTGTTTGTCCATTATTAAAACTCATTATTTTTTGTGATTTTATGTTGAATATTATTCATATTATCTTAATTTGTCTTTTGATTAAAGATGAGCGTAACTTATTTTAGTATCACTGGTTGTAAATCATAAAGCGCAATTAAAGTAAGTAACTGAGGATTCACACTGTCTAAAGTAACATTATATTTATTACAAAAATAGACAAGTGTGGCAAGTCCCGAAGAGTCAACACGAATCAGCTGTGCCACATCAATTTTTTTCACCTCTTTTAATAGTGTATTTTGTATTGACCATATATCACTTAAGGAGTGAGCATCAAGCTCACCCTTTAGATATAATATATCTTGTTGCTTTTCGGTTGTGATTCGTGACATGTTAAGTTAACCTTTAGGTTTTTGATTCGGGTCTATTTTACGATTGGAAAGATCATTTAATTGCTTCGTTAATGCATCAATACCATTTTGTCTTAAAATAGTTGACCATTCATTTTGCTTGGTAGTAATCATACTTACCCCTTCGGCAATTAAATCGTAAGCTTTCCATTCACCCGTCACCGAGTTCTTTCGCCATTGAAAATCAATACGTAATGGTTGTTGACCTTTGTCTGGTTGATTTAATAATACTCGAATAGAAATTAATGTTTTTCCAGTTAAATCTTTCGCTTTTTCAACTTGGTAAGATTGCCCATTATACATAGATAATGCTTGCGCAAAAGCTTGAACGAGATAGTTTTCAAAAGCATTAAAATAGGCTGTACGTTGCGCATCGGTCGCATCTTTATAGGCGTTGCCTAGAATTAGCGCACCCGCATATTTGACTTGTACATAAGGCAATAGGTCAGATCTCACAATATCTTTGAGCAAATTAGGATTTGATTTGATTGCTGATTGTTGTGCTTTCATGGTACTAAAAATTTTGTCAGCGGCCACTTGCATTTCATCATAAGGATTATTTTCAGCAAAAGCTGACATACTAACTGCTAAAGCGAAAATTAAAAAAATAGTTTGCTTAAATTTGGTTAACATAATGACAACTCCTTACTGTTCATTTGTATCTTGCGTATTTTGTTTCTTTTCTTTATTTGATGAATCACCCATACTATAAAGAAACTGACCAATTAAATCTTCTAACACCATTGCTGGTTTAGTATTGCTAACAACAAATCCTTCTTGAAAATAAGGTGGTTTGTCATTTTTTTGAGCCGTTGTATTAGTGGCATCAGGGGCATCTAATGCGTCAATGGCGAATTCGGTCGATTGATCTAACCCCAAATTGATATCAATAAATTGTTCACCTAAAATTCCTGAGGTTTTGATTGATAGTGAGCTGGAGCTTGGAATTTTATTGTACTGACTATCGATATCCATTGTTACATACGGTTTATAAATATCACTTCCTGATGATGTTAAGCTAATATTGGTTATTCGACCAATTACCACCCCACCAATTTTGATTGGTGATCTAACTTTTAATCCGCCAATATTGTCAAATACGGCGTATACTCGATATGAATTATGGCTAGTAAAAGATGTAGGATCGGTAACGCGAAAACATAAAAATAGTACTGAGCAAATGACTAGTACCATGAATAATCCAACTGTAATTTCGACTTTACGACTCATGTTTAATGACCTCAATGACTAAACATTAATGCGGTTAAAATAAAATCTAACCCCAAAATAACTAATGATGAATAAACAACTGTATTGGTAGTTGCTCGACTAATTCCTTCAGATGTTGGTACGCAATCGTAACCATTAAAAAGTGCAATCCAAGTACTGGCAATTGCAAAGGCAAAACTTTTTACAAAACAGTTGCCTAAATCATGCCACCAGTCAACATTACTTTGAATGGAAGACCAAAAAAATCCTGCATCAATACCTTTCCAATCAACGCCAACTAATACACCACCTAAAATACCAACTGCGACAAAAATAGCCGTTAAAAACGGCATAGAGAAAAATCCAGCCCAGAAACGGGGTGCAATAATACGCCGTAATGGATCGACTGCCATCATTTCCATGCTTGATAGTTGTTCGGTAGCTTTCATGAGACCAATTTCAGCTGTTAACGCCGAGCCGGCACGTCCAGCAAATAATAATCCAGCAACAACAGGGCCTAGTTCACGCAATAAAGCCAGCGCAACCATCATACCTAAACTTGCCTCAGCACCAAATGTGGTTAAGATAAAATAACCTTGTAGTGCAAGCACCATACCAATAAAAAGTCCAGATACAATAATAATCGTTAAAGATTGTACGCCAACAAAATAAAATTGTTTGACCAGTAATGGGAACTGTTTCGCAAATTGTGGACGTCCAATGAGTGCTCCAAAAAGCATCATCCCTGAACGCCCCATTAAAGCGATAAGATTAATTAACCATTTTCCCAATCTTTCAAGTAAATTAAACATATGTTATATACCTCGGCTTAGGTCTAATTTATAGTCATCAGCGGGATAATGAAAAGGGACTGGTCCATCAGCTAAGCCTTCAAGAAATTGTTTTACACGCAAGTCGTCATTTTCGCGTAATTGCTGTGAGGTTCCGCCTGCAATAATGTGTTGTTCAGCAACGATGTAAGCATAGTCCGCAATACTAAGGACTTCATTCACATCATGACTGACAACAATACAGGTTAATCCAAGCGATTGATTGATTTCTGAGATTAATTTAACAATGACGCCCATTGAGATTGGGTCTTGACCGGCAAAAGGTTCATCAAACATAATTAAATCAGGGTCAAGGGCAATGGCTCTGGCTAGCGCGGCTCGCCTTGCCATACCTCCGGATAATTCTGACGGCATCATACGGGCGGCGCCTCGAAGACCAACAGACTGGAGTTTCATCAATACTAAATTGTGTAATACAGGCTCAGGTAAATCAAGGTGTTCACGAATCGGGTAGGCAACATTATCGAAAACAGAAAGATCGGTAAATAGTGCGCCAGATTGGAATAGCATGCTCATGCGTTTTCTAACTTCATAGAGTCGGGCGCGAGACATACTTGGAATATCTTCACCATCGAATAATATTTTTCCTGATTGAGGTTTTAATTGACCACCGATTAGACGTAGTAGCGTGGTTTTACCAATACCTGAAGGCCCCATAATCGCTGTCACTTTGCCTTTTGGGACATTCAAGCTCATATTTTTATAAATTGGTCTTGTTCCTCGATAAAATGACATATCATGAATTTCAACCAAATTTTGCTGTAATGAGTCAGTCACTATGATTCCTACACTACCTTAATTAATTAAAATTAACGTTATTTTACTTGATAATGGCAAATAAAGAAATCGATAAAACATATTGTCAATCCTTATATTATGGTAATGCTTAAGGTAAAAAGCATTTTTTAATTAAAAATCACTGAATCTTGATTTGTAATAGTCAAAAAAACTAAATGAGGTTTTTAGCGTGTTAAATCATTTTTTAGTCTGGCATTAAGCTGCGTTTCTAATCGGTTCAAATAATAATCACATATTCTGATTTATTCATGCCTTGCTTTGCGAGCTAAAAAATTACCTGTGCTTTGCACCAATTGAATCACAATAACTAAAATGACCACGCAAATATAGGTAACTGTGGTATCAAAACGTTGATAACCATATGAAATGGCTAAGTCACCAATGCCGCCTGCGCCAACTGCACCTGCCATTGCTGTCGCTCCAATTAAGCCGATAGTGGCAGTGGTTAGGGTTAAAATCAATGAACTAAATGCTTCAGGTAATATAAAGTACCAAATGATCTGGATTGGTGTTGCCCCCATTGATTCAGCGGCTTCAATAATGCCACTGTTTACTTCAAGTAAAGAATTTTCAACTAAGCGAGCAATGTAAGGGGCGACATAAAATGTTAAAGGCACGATAGCTGCTGTTGTACCAATCGAACTACCCACAATAAATTTAGTAAAAGGGACAATTGCCACTAGTAAAATAATAAAAGGTAGCGAACGAACTAAATTAATAATAGGATTCATAATCCGATATATTCGATTATTTTCAAGCAATCCTCCTGGGCGAGTTGTCACTAAACAAACACCGAGTGAAATACCAATTACGGAGCCCAATATTAAAGCAAAAAACACCATATAAAATGTTTCATAACTCGCTTGGATAAATTGTTCAACTGTCACGGTGGTTGAAAAATTAGCTTTGAAATATTCAAGAGTATTGGTCAAAAATTGCATTTAGTTTTCCTCCCAGTGGTTTATTTCAGTAACTTGTACGCCATGTTTTCGAAGGAATTGTACAGCTTCTTGGATATTGCTATCGTTACCTTTTAGCTGAATAAACATACTGCCTAAAACTGTTTTTTCAATTTCTGACATATGAGCAAATAAAATGTTAACCACAACAATTTGTTTTAAAATAAGCGAATTGATAACGGGTTCTGAGGCTGAACGTCCTAAAAATTCAAGTTTAAATAGTTTAATATTGTCTTTTTTACCTTCTACTTCTAACAAATTTTCAACGACACCCTTTGGAATTTGATTGCTAATGACTGAATTGACAAAATTTCGAGTTGTTTGGTGTTGTGGGTGTCCAAATACATCCAGCACGTTGCCTTGTTCAATAATTTTACCTTTTTCCATTACGGCTACCTTATGACAAATTTGTTCAATAACATGCATTTCGTGCGTGATTAATACTACCGTTATTTTATATTTTTCATTGATTTTTTTGATTAAATCTAAGATTGCTCGTGTAGTTTGAGGATCAAGCGCTGAAGTTGCTTCATCACAAAGTAAAATATCCGGATCGTTGGCTAACGCTCTTGCTATGCCGATTCGCTGTTTTTGTCCGCCAGACAGCTCTTTAGGATAACTATCTGCTTTGTCATTTAATCCAACAAATTCTAATAATTCATTTACTTTTTGTTTAATTGTATGTTTATCTTTTTTGATTAGAATTAAAGGAATAGCAATATTTTCATAAACGGTTTTTGATTCAAGTAAATTAAAGTGCTGAAATATCATGCCGATCTTTCGCCTAACTTGGCGTAACTCAGAACCGGATAGTTGATTCAAAATTTGATTTTGTATAATGATTTGACCTTGTGTCGGTTTTTCAAGGTAATTGATTAAACGAACTAAGGTGCTTTTGCCTGCACCACTATAACCAATGATGCCAAAAATATCCCCTTTATCAATGGTTAAGTTGATCTTGTCTAAGGCTTGAGTGGTGATGCCGTTTCGCTCATATTGCTTGGATACATTTTCAAATCTAATCATTCTTGCGTCCCTATTAACTTTGGTCTATTTGGATAAGCGCTTGTTTGGCAAGTTTAGCTAAATAGTTTGCTGCAGGTATTATCATGTCAGGATTAATTTGAAATTTAGGGTGGTGAAGTGCATAAGGGCTTTGAGAACCAAGGTTAATAAATGCGCCCGGTACATGATGTAAATAATGGGCAAAATCTTCACCGCCTAATTGAGGTTGAAAATCAATGATTTCATAACCCTCTTGTCTCGCAATATTTTTTGCAAGCTCGACCCATTTTTCTACATTTATGATTGATGGAGGGCCTTCGAACCATTTTAATTCAGCTTTTGCGCCCATTGCAATAGCAATATGTTCAATAATAGACCTTAACTGTTGTTTGACTTTAGCTCTGATTTGCGGTGTAAGGGTCCTTACCGTGCCTTCCATTTCAACCTTTTCAGGTATCACATTCCAAGTATTTCCACCTTCAAATTTAGTAATGCTGACAATTACAGCATCAAGACCACTTACAGAACGACTTGAAATAGTTTGTATGGCGTTTACAATTTGTGCACCAATAACAATAGGATCAATACCCGATTCAGGTCTTGCTGCATGTGCTCCAACACCAGTTATGATAATTTCAATGCGATCAACATTAGCTGAAAAAGGGCCAGCTCGTGATGCCATTTGATTAATGGTTAAATTAGGGTTGTTGTGTAAACCGAGTATGGCATCTATCCCTTTTAATGCCCCAATTTTGATAAATTGTAGGGCTCCACTAAAGTTTTCTTCCGCAGGTTGGAATAGTAAACGAATGGTCCCTGTTAAATCTTTTTCGTGTTCTTTTAAAAGATAAGCCGCTCCCATTAAGATTGATGCATGTACATCATGCCCACAAGCGTGCATAACATTTTTATTTTGGGAACGATAATCACAATTTGTTTGTTCATGGATGGGTAACGCATCAATATCAGCTCGTAAAGCCAGAATAGGTGAACCTGTTCCTATTTCGGCAATGACCCCCGTTTTAGCACCTAATTCTAAAATTTTAATGTTTGCTTTTTCTAAATACGTTTTCAATATTTTAGTGGTATTGAACTCCTGATTTGAAAGCTCAGGATTTTGATGTAATGTAACGAAAAGCTGATGAATAGTTTTTGCAATGGGCTGATGCATAATATATCCAAAAAATGATTATGAGATGTTTTTAACGTTAGCACAGCTTAATTTTTCAACCTAATAATCGTTTTTTATATCTTATTCCAAAAAGTTATAAGATAGAATAACTTGGAATAAATAAACCATTATTTCTGTGCTAGAGTAAAACAAATGTCGATAGCCGATAAAGGGTAACTCAAATGAAAAATGGTTTTATCAAACATAAATTTTTACAACATATTGCTATTGTGGCTTTATTTAGTTCTGCATGTTTAATGATCGCTTGTGATAATTCCTCAAAACAAGCTAATAATCAAACCAAAAAAGAGATTAGTATGGGGGTATCACCCGGCCCGTATAATGATCTTTTTAGAGATGCGGTAAAACCTATTCTTGAATTAGAAGGATATAAAGTTAAATTGGTTAATTTCCCACATTTATTAGAATCAGATGTGGCATTGAGTGAAGGAAGCATTGATTTAACCGTTGCACAGCATACTGCTTATATGAATGTATTTAATGCCCAACGCAAAGCTAATTTAAAGCCAGTTGTGCATGTGCCATCGGTACCTGCGGCGATTTTCTCTAATAAATATCAATCATTAGATAAGGTTTTTTCTGGAGCTAAAGTGGCGATTCCTCAAGATGCTTCAAATGCTGCACGGTCTTATAATTTACTTGAAAAAGCAGGATGGATTAAATTGAAAGAAAATACGAATCCTATTTTAGCGAGTAAAAATGATATCGCTGAAAACTTAAAGGGCATCGATATTATTGAAATGGATTCGGCAAATATTCCTAGAGTTCTTAATGAGCTTGATTTTGCTGTCATTCCGGGGAGTATTGTTTATTCGGCCAACATTGATTCAAGCAAAGCATTGCTTTTGGAAACCATTGTCCCCGATTTAGAAATTATGGTTGTGGTGAATGAAGGTAATGAAAACAGTCAATGGGCGCAGGATGTTAAACGTATTTATCAATCCCAACAATTTAAGGATTATATGCAAGCTCACAATCAAAATGGTTATTGGGTGATGCCACAAGAATAAAATCCAAAATGTGCCCGTTGTGAAGGCGGGCATTTAATATCTTGGCATTTGCGTATCAACGGTTAATGCCCAAGCATCAATCCCACCACTAAGATTATAAAGATAATCAGTATCAAAACCATTTTCAGCTAAATAATTGGCAACATTAAGGCTCCGAACTCCGTGGTGACAGTAAAGTACAATGTCGATTTCATCGGGTATTTTATCTAAATAAAGTGGGATAAGATTCATTGGAATATGGACGGAATTTTCAAGGCGGCATATTGCTACTTCATTAGATTCTCGTACATCAAGTAAAAACAGAGGATGTTTCTGATTTAATTTTTCTGCAAGTTCTGTCGGTGTAATAGATTTTATGTTGATCATGATTTTTAATATTGTTAAGTAATGGTAAAAAGTTGGATGTTTTATTTGTGTCTGAATATAAAGCAAAAACATATCAAGTTTCAAATAATTTTAACATCATCCCGTTCGAGGAAAACAGGATGATGTGTTGAGTATTATGCAGCTAAAGCTTTGCTAATTTTTTCATATAAGTCTTTTGATAAATGATCCAGTTTTAATAAGATTTCAAGTGCTTGACGCATTTGTTGCTGACGTCGTTGGTCATAACGTTTTAATCTGATTAATGGATCGATCAATCTTGCCGCAACCTGCGGATTTTTTTGATTTAATTCCATTAATATTTCGACTAAAAATTGATATCCACTCCCATCAGTTGCATGGAAAGCTACAGGATTATTATTAACAAAAGCACCGATTAAAGCGCGAATCCGATTGGGATTACTGAGCGAAAAGGATCGATGAGTTAAAAGTTTTTTCACCGTTGAAAGTGCATTTTTTTCTGGACTCGATGCATTCAAAGCTAACCACTTATCCATTACTAATCCGTCTTGATGCCATTTATTATCAAAATCGGCTAAAAGTTCTTGATGACAATCAAGCTGAGCTTTAACAGCAACTGTTAATGCAGCGATGGTATCTGTCATATTATCTGCTTGATAATATTGTTGATGAACCAGATGATTTGCTTGTGATTTCTCATCGGCATGGGCTAAAAGCATCAAACAGGCATTTTTTAATGAGCGCTTAGCAATATCTTCATGTTTAATCCGATAATTTTCGATTTTATTGTGACGGTAAAATGCGGTTAATTCATCATAAAGTGCATTACCGAAACACGTTAATAAAAACAGGCGGACTTGATAGATGGCTATTGGGTCAACGATACTAAATAAATTGGCTAGTTCATTTTCCGAAGGTAAAGTGATGATTTGGGCAATAAGAGAGGGATCTGTTGATTCGGATAATAATATTGCTCTAAATGCATCGATAACTGAATCAGGAAGGTTTAGTTGTCGATTATCTTGATAATTTTTAACATTTGCCCGAATATATTTAATTAATAGCATTTGCGCAGCATCATAACGACTAAAAGCATTGGTTGCATGTTGCATCAAAAAAATCAAATCACTATCTTGATAATCATAGGTCATTTTTACCGGTGCAGAAAAATCACGTAATAATGAAATAATCGGTTTTTCATTCACGTTATCGAAAACAAATTGTTGTTTTGCTTGTGTTAAATTTAAAACGTGATGAATTGGCAGTTGGTTATGCTCAAGTTTAATGATTTCGCCGTTATGTTGATATAATTCAATATCAACAGGTATATGCAAAGCTTTCTTTTCAGCTTGATCTAAGGTTGCAGGCGTGTTTTGTTCGATAGTTAAATAATAGTGTTTGCTTTTTTCATCATAGCTATCTGTAATGGTTAATTCTGGTGTACCTGATTGGCTGTACCATAATTTGAATTGTGTTAAATCAATGCCTGAAGCATCTTGCATAGCAGCGACAAAGTCATCGCAAGTTGCTGCACTTCCGTCATGACGTTCAAAATAGCGTTTCATGCCAGCTTGAAACTTATCTTCGCCTAACAAGGTATGCATCATTCGTATCACTTCAGCCCCTTTTTCGTACACAGTTACTGTATAGAAATTATTCATTTCTATGACTTGATCAGGACGAATAGGATGAGACATCGGACTTGCATCTTCAGCAAATTGGACACTACGCAAGATTTTAACATCATCAATTCGCTTAACGGCTCTAGAGCCCATATCCGCGCTGAACTCTTGATCACGAAAAACCGTCAAACCTTCTTTTAAGCTAAGTTGAAACCAATCACGACAAGTAACACGATTGCCTGTCCAATTATGAAAGTATTCATGACCAATTACACCTTCAATACCCAAATAATCATCGTCAGTGGCTGTTTCTGGTTTGGCAAGGACATATTTTGAGTTGAAAATATTTAGACCTTTATTTTCCATAGCACCCATATTAAAAAAGTCAACGGCAACAATCATGAAAATATCTAAGTCATATTCTAATCCAAAACGTGTTTCATCCCAGCGCATAGCATTTTTTAAACTGGTCATTGCCCAATGTGAACGATCTAAATTGCCTTTATCAACATAAATCTCCAGATCAACTTTACGGTTTGAACGAGTTATAAACTGATCTTTAAGAATATCAAAATCTCCAGCAACCAATGCAAACAAGTAGGCGGGTTTAGGAAATGGATCTTGCCATTGTACCCAATGACGACCGTCTGAAAGTTCTCCTTGTGCAATGCGGTTACCATTAGAAAGCAGATATGGGTATTGTTGTTTATTGGCGGTAATTCGAGTTGAAAAACGCGCTAAAACATCGGGTCTATCTAAATAGTATGTGATATGACGAAATCCTTCAGCTTCACATTGTGTACAAAGTGCTTCTCCAGAAACATACAATCCTTCTAGTGCAGTGTTATCAATTGGTTTTATTTCATTGACGATGGTTAGTGTAAATTCATCTGATGGAACATTGTGGATAATAATGCCTGAGTCGGTAATGTGATAATCCTGCCAAGGCTGTTCATCGATATTGATAGCGATTAATGTTAAGTCTTCTCCATCTAAAACTAAGTCTGAGGCTTTAGCATTTTTTTGTATAATATGGCTTCGAGCCGTGACTGTTGTGATTTGTGCAGATAAGTTAAAATCAAGATCGATATCCGTAATGGTAAAATCGGGTGCTTTATAGTCCAGTCGATACTTTGCAGTTGGTTGTGTTTTGGTATTATTCGTTGTCATAGTTATTGTGCCTTTTATTTTTATAAATAATTAAAATTCGATAAATATTGCATGATTTTCACAACTGCACTTATCGTTATTGATAATGTTTAATTAATTCTTTTGAGCATAGTTAGGTTATATTATTTAATCTGGTTTGTTATTAATATTATAGCCTAATGAAGATAGGTTATTATATATTTAATCTATATCTTCAATATTATTCTGCTATAATCTCTAGAATTTTTTTAGAGTATTAACAACAAAAAGACATGTTACCAGCTATAATTACATCAATCTTAGATACTGATGCTTATAAGTTGCATATGCAGCAAGCCGTTTTTCATCATTACCCAGATACCACTGTCGTTGCGGAGTTTCGTTGTAGAAGTGATGATTTATTAGGTCAATATGCTGATGAAATAAAACATCAAGTCAAATTAATGGAATCATTAACGCTTTCCGATGATGAATTTCATTATCTATCTGGCATCTCCTTTTTTAAATCTGATTATTTAAACTGGCTCAAGAATTGGCGTTTTAATAGTCAATTATTGACGATAACTAATCGAGAAGGAAGACTTGATATAAGAATTGAAGGAAAGTGGCTGGATGTAATTTTATGGGAAGTCCCATTACTGGCAGTTATTAGCGAAATAGCACATAGAGATCGTTCTCCTAATATTGGCGTGTCGGAAGCTATAGCCCAACTCAAAAATAAATTAACAAGATTTAAAGAGCAAACTGCAAATATGGATATGTCGGGCTTTAATTTAATGGATTTTGGAACCCGAAGGCGTTACTCATTTGCCGTACAATCTGCTGTTGTCGATTACCTAAAAAACCATTTTGACAATTTTCATAGTACCAGTAACTATTTACTGGCTTATCGACTAGGACTTACCCCTGTTGGTACTCAAGCACATGAATGGTTTCAAGCTCATCAGCGATTAACCCCAACTTTGCAAGATTGCCAAAAAACAGCGCTTAAAGTTTGGTTAGATGAATATCCTCAAGATTTGGGGGTAGCCCTAACAGATTGTATTACCATGGATGCATTTTTGTGTGATTTTGATACTTACTTTGCTAATCACTATCAAGGATTACGCCATGATTCGGGTGATTCGATTGAATGGGGTGAAAAGGCGATTGCCCATTACCAACAATTAGGGATTGATCCTAAAACAAAAATGTTAGTATTTTCCGATAGTTTAACTTTTGACAAAGCGATAAAGATTTATCAACATTTTCACCATCGAGTAAAATTGTCTTTTGGTATCGGGGGCTTTCTGGCGTGTGATATTCCGTCTACTGAAGCAAATACCAAAGCCTTAAATATCGTATTGAAATTGACGCAATGCAATAATCAGTCTGTTGCAAAATTGTCAGATAGTCCAGGTAAGACAATATCGCAAGATTTAGCTTTTATTAATGAATTAAAAAGAACGTTTAACGTTAATCATTAAACTTATTTTTATAAAAAACGTAAATCAAATTATAAATGTTTTATTTAAAAATTTAATTTAATGCCAACTGAGACTAAAGTTAGGTAACTAAGTGGCATTTAGAATATACTTGTATTATTTTTAATACTATTTAACTTAATTAATATAGAGATGGATAATTAAAATGAATTCAGTTGCTCCTATTGTTGATGTGTTACAAGGCAAAATTGCTGTTGGTAGCACTATTTCTGTTCAAGGCTGGGTAAGAACACGCCGTGATTCGAAAGCCGGTATTTCATTTCTAGCTGTTTATGATGGTTCGTGCTTTGATCCCATTCAAGCTGTTATAGAAAAAGATCTACCAAATTATGAACAAGATATTTTACGGTTAACGGCAGGTTGTTCAGTTAAAGTAACAGGTAAAGTTGTTGAATCTCCGGGACAAGGACAAAAATACGAGCTACAAGCAACACAAGTTGAGGTTTATGGATTTGTTGATGATCCTGAAACTTACCCAATGGCTGCTAAACGTCATTCAATTGAATATTTACGAGAAGTTGCTCATTTAAGAGCAAGAACCAACATTGTTGGCGCGATTACTCGTGTACGTCATACATTAGCGCAAGCTATTCACCAATTTTTTGATGAACGAGGCTTTTTTTGGCTTTCTACGCCAATTATTACCGCATCAGATACTGAAGGTGCAGGTGAAATGTTCCGTGTCTCCACTCTTGATATGTTAAATCTACCTAAAACAGACAAGGGGAAAGTCGATTTTGATAAAGATTTTTTCGGAAAAGAAGCTTTTTTAACGGTGTCAGGGCAATTAAATGCAGAAACGTACGCTTGTGCATTGTCTAAAGTTTATACTTTTGGGCCAACTTTTAGAGCTGAAAATTCCAATACAACACGCCATTTAGCTGAATTTTGGATGATGGAACCTGAAGTTGCGTTTGCTGATTTAAATGATAATGCAAAACTTGCAGAAGATATGTTGAAGTATGTCTTTAAAACCGTGCTTGAAAAACGTGCTGATGATATGCAATTTTTTGCTCAGCATATTGATAAAGAAGCAATCAATCGTTTAGAGAACTTTATTAATGCCGATTTTGCTCAAGTTGATTACACCGATGCCATTACTATTTTACAAAACTGTGATGCCAAATTTGAAAATCCAGTGAGTTGGGGAATCGATTTAGCGTCAGAGCATGAACGTTATTTAGCTGAACAGCATTTTAAAGCGCCTGTCGTTGTTAAAAATTATCCAAAAGATATTAAAGCATTTTATATGCGTATGAATGACGATGGTAAAACGGTTGCTGCAATGGATGTGTTAGCGCCAGGCATTGGCGAAATCATTGGCGGATCGCAACGTGAAGAGCGTTTAGATATGTTAGATAAGCGCATGGACGAAATGGGGCTTAAAAAAGAAGATTATTGGTGGTACCGTGATTTACGTCGATATGGTACTGTTCCTCATTCTGGATTCGGTCTTGGATTTGAGCGCTTAATTGTTTATGTCACTGGCGTACAAAACGTAAGGGATGTGATTCCTTTCCCAAGAACGCCACGAAATGCAAATTTTTAACTGGTATAAATAAACAAACATTTTTGGATGTTTATGATAAAACGCAAATTAGTGATAATTAGCAAATATGTATAAATTATAATCAAACGGTTTCGTTTTTGGGGTTAGACATCAAAATTAACGAAAAGTTCACTTGCTTTTAAAAAATTTTTATACATAATTTACACTACTGTAAAAAGTGGAAGAAAATAATAGTAATATTATTTTTGGATGAATAATCATTGTACATAAATAGGCACTAAACTTTTTAGTTAGTGTCTTTTAATAAATAACCATGAGGGTAAGAAATGAAACGTAATCTATTAGCAATCGCTATTCCTGCACTTTTAGTTGCAGCTAGCGCAAATGCATCTATTGAAGTTTGGAACAAAGATGGTAATAAAGTAGACTTTTACGGTCGTGTAAAAGCAGCTAACCACATCACTGATCGTGGTCAAGCAGGTGAAGGCGATGATACTTCTGCTCGTTTAGGTATGTCAGGTCAAACCCAAATCACAGATTGGTTATCTGGTTATGGTCGTTGGGAATATGAAGCTAAATCTGGAAAAGATGATCAAAAACCTGGTCATAGTGAAGTTCGTTATGCATTTGCTGGATTAAATTTTGGTGACTTCGGTTCATTTGATTATGGTCGTAATGATGGCGTATTAAAAGCAATTACTGCATATACAGACGTATTACCAGAATTTGGTGGTGACGCTGCAAACAACAATTGGAACGTGCTTTCTGCTCGTACTAAAGCTGTAGCAACTTACCGTAACAATAACTTCTTTGGTTTAAATGATGATATCAGCTTTGCAGTACAATATGCTGATAATGGTGATAACTCACTTACTAAAGATAATATTCGTGGTGAATCAAGAGAAGCTTGGGGTACAAACGTTCAATGGAACATTTTTGACACAGGCTTAACTGCAGGTATTGGTTATGCTCAATCAACTTCAAGTGATCAACGTCACAATACTTGGGCTACTGGTATTAAATACGATAACTATAATTTATATTTAGCTGCTAACTATTTCCAAAGCAAGTTAAAAAATCGTTATATCGATCATAAAGGTCATATTGCAGATGAAAAAGTTAAAGGTATCGAATTAGTTGCTCAATATGGCATTGAATTAGATGTTGGTCGTTTAACTCCATCTTTAGCTTATGTTCAACATAAACTAACAAGTGGTTATGATGGTGATAATAAAGCGCATTACCGTTCAGGATCTCATAGCTCACCTATGGCTAAATACGTATCTTTAGGTGCAACTTATGATCTTAACAAAAATTTCAGCGCTATCGTAGAATATAAATTTAATCTACTTGACCATAAAGACATTGGTGCAGCGATGAATACGACTAATAATCGTGGTCATAAGAAAGCAAATACTCCAGGTACAAAAGATGTGTTAGGTGTTGGTTTAATCTACCAATTCTAATTCTTCTTAAATTATAAAAAAGACACTTAGGTGTCTTTTTTATCGCCTTTTGAATTTATTCCCGCCCAAAAAAACATTTTATGCTTAAAAAAATTTATTGTAGGTACTAAAATAAACTAAATTTCGTAGAAATTTACTTATTTGCATTGTTTATCTGCAATGTAAGCAGAAATCTTATATCTAATACAAGATATCACAGTAATAATATAATTGCTTAATTTTGCAGTTATTTATTAACCGAGAGCAAAGTAATTTGCATCTTTAAAAATATAAATACCTATGAGGGTAACAAAATGAAACGTAATCTATTAGCAATCGCTATTCCTGCTCTTTTAATTGCAGGTACTGCAAACGCTTCTATTGAAGTGTGGAATAAAGACGGCAATAAAGTCGATTTTTATGGTCGAGTTTATGCATTAAACTATATTACTGACAGAAACAACCAAACAGGCGAAGGTGATAAAACGACTGCACGTTTAGGTATGTCAGGTCAAACTCAAGTTACTGACTGGTTATCTGGTTACGGACGTTGGGAATACGAAGCTAAAACTGGTAAAAATGCTGACAACGAAACTCGTTATGCATTTGCTGGTTTGAATTTTGGTGATTTTGGTTCATTCGATTATGGTCGTAATGACGGTGTGCTAAAAACTTTAACTTCTTATACAGACGTTTTACCAGAATTTGGTGGTGATGCTTCAAATAATGATCTTTATGCATTATCTGCACGTACTAAAGCTGTAGCAACTTATCGTAATACTGATCTATTCGGTTTAGTTGATGGTTTACGCTTTGCTGTTCAATATGCTGATAACGGTGATAACAGCTCAACTAGCCATTTCAATGCAGTGAATCGTAACAACGGTCATGATAGTGCGGAAGCATGGGGTTCTGTTATCGATTGGGATGTGCTTGATACTGGTTTATCTGTTGGTGCTGGTTACACTCAAACTAGTGGTCACAAAAATGCTAAAGCATGGTCAGCAGGTATCAAATACGACAATGACAATGTTTATTTAGCTGCGCTATATATTCAAGGTAAACAAAAATATGGTTGGGATAATGCATCATCTAACCACAATGCAGATGACTTAAAAACCAAAGGTATTGAAATTGTTGCTCAATACGGAATCGACTTTGATATTGGTCGTTTAACTCCATCTGTTGCTTATATCCAACACAAAGTTAAAGATGCTTCTAGCTATTCTAGCGATGCAGGGCTTAAAGGTAATGACCTTGTTAAATATGTTGATGTTGGTTTAACTTATGCATTCAACAAAAACTTACAAGCTATTGTAGATTATAAAATCAACTTGTTAGATAAAGATGATATCGGTGCACGTCGTGCATTATATGATAGCAGCACATTTAGCAAATCAGAAATTAAAGCGACAACAAAAGATACTGTTGCACTTGGTTTAATCTATCAATTCTAATTAATTGCAATTTGATATTTTTGAAAGGCACTTCGGTGCCTTTTTTATTGTCCCTAATTTAATCAAATAAAACTTGAATTTTAATTGATACTCTGTTAAAAACATCAGCAATAATAATAGATTAGGACAACATTATGCGTTATACCACTCGTCAGTTAGCTGCCAAAAAAAATATTGCTTTAGTCGCACATGATCACTTAAAAGAGTCATTATTAAATTGGTGTAAAAAAAATCGAGAAGAGCTTTCTCATCATCATTTATGTGGTACAGGAACTACGGGAACATTAATTAAACAAGAAACAGGTCTAAATATTACACCTATGCTTAGCGGCCCTATGGGTGGCGATCAACAAATAGGCGCATTAATTGCCGAAGGAAAAATTGATATTCTTATCTTTTTTTGGGACCCGCTCAATGCGGTACCACACGATCCTGATGTCAAAGCTTTACTTCGTTTATCAACGGTCTGGAATATTCCGGTTGCGACTAATCAAGCAACCGCTAATGCACTGATTCAATCCTCCATTTTTACGCAAGAAATAGAAATAGAAATTGAAATTCCTGACTATCAAGGTTATTTAGCTGAAAGATTAAAATAATTGCCAATATAATCCCAAATACTACATAACAGAAAGGGCAAATATTGCCACAGAAACAGGGTCTAACATGCCGGCTTTATTGTTAATGTCTTTTGGGATTCTGATTATTGGTATTACAAAAACATTATTGGTAGTACCACTTTTAATTGCATTGTTTAAATGAGGTATTTTTATTGCCAAGCCTGTAAGAGAATGTTGAACAACAAATCAGAGTAATTTAAAAGTAAAACTATTGCGTGGGATTGAATTAATTCGAATTGGCTATGGCGAAGTTTGTTGGCTTATACCTATCGCCGTTTATTTATATAAGTTGCTCGATATAAAAATCGGATTTTGGTATGCAACTTTAATAATTTTAATACTAATCGAATTGACAGTTGTCGGCTTTCTACAGTATTAATTTAAAATAAAGTTTCAATATTGTGAGTTAAAATGAAGAAAACGGATTAATTTCCCCTTTATTAAATAAAATCGCTTCTCCAGTATTCAGCTTGTACCATGTTTCATTAGAAGTTAATGGCAACGTTGAAATGATTGTGACGATATCATTAGGCGTAGTGTGTTTTTGAAAATCAATTTCAACATCTTCGTCAAGAAGTTTTGCTTTTCCGAAAGGTGCTTTACGTGTTATCCAATGTAAGTCAGTTGAACAATAAGCAAAAACATATTGACCGTCAGAGAGTAACATATTAAATACCCCAAGTTGGCTTAGTTTGTCAGCGCATTGCTTAATATAGCTGAATACTTCCAGATCATTACTGGGTTTTTGCGGATATTTCTTGTGAAGTTGATTAATGAGATAACAAAATGCATATTCACTATCAGTCAGACCTACAGGTTCAAATATCCCCATATCAAGATCTTCATAACCTGTTAGCTGCCCGTTATGGGCAAAAGTCCAATTTTTTCCCCATAACTCACGCGTAAAAGGATGCGTATTTTCAAGTGCTACGCCTCCTCGATTTGCTTGGCGAATGTGGGCTATGACTGCTTTTGACTTTATTGGATACTGTTGAACAAGTTTGGCAATAGGCGAATAACTGCAAGGTTCAGGATCTTTAAATGTACGGCACCCCTTACCTTCATAAAAAGTAATACCCCACCCATCTTTATGCGGGCCCTTATCACCACCACGTTTGACTAAACTGGTGAAACTAAAACAGATATCTGTTGGCACATTCGCACTCATGCCCAATAATTCGCACATTTACTTGCTCATCTCTTTTTCGATTAGCATGATTAAAATGTGAATCACTTTAATATGAATTTCTTGAACACGATCAGCATAACCAAAATGGGGAACTCGAATATCCACATCAGCAAGACCATGCATTTTACCGCCATCTTTACCGGTTAACGTAATCACTTTCATCCCTTTTTGTTTTGCTGCTTCAATTGCTTTTAGCACATTAGCAGAGTTACCTGAGGTAGAAATACCTAGTAGTACATCACCTTTTTGACCTACACCCTCGATATACCGAGAAAAAATCGAATCAAACCCAAAATCATTACCTACACACGAAATATGACTAACATCAGATATCGCTATTGCAGGATAAGCAGGGCGATTGTTGCGATAACGTCCTGTTAACTCTTCTGCAAAATGCATAGCATCACAGTGAGAACCGCCATTCCCACATGATAGCACTTTACCACCATGTTTGAACGAATCAGCCAATAATATAGCGGCTTGCTGAATATGTTCTAAATTTTTATCATCTGAAATAAATTTATTTAACACATCAGCTGCTTCATTTAACTCATTTCGAATATTATCAATATACATTAATCTTACCCTCATAAAAAATTTAGCCACCATTGTAATTCTTTCAAAATAGCTTGCAAGTACTAAAAAATAAATTTAATTCTCATTCATTTTTTTATTTTTCATGACTGGTCAATTAAAACATCGTCTTGAAAATAAAAACTAAAATGAGTGATCAGTCTTAAAACATCAATTATTCTAAATTGATTATCTACAATATGAGCTTAATTAAATTATTTTTAAAAATAGTACAGTCTTATTTTTAGATATTTGATGTAAAGATCTTGCTCGTAGCGCTATTTGCTAATAGGAGAAATCTGCAGTTTGTGATACAATTTGGCAGTTATTTTTTCACGAATAAAGATAGTGAAATTGCATTTAAAAATCAATTGATAAGGAATTAGTATGCAAACTATTGAAGCTAAAGTTATCGCACCAAAAGCAAAAGTTGCCATTATTGTGGCACGTTTTAATCATTTTATAAATGATAGTCTTGTTAATGGCGCTACCGATGCATTAAAACGTATTGGGCAAGTCGATGATAAAAACATTACAGTCATTTGGGTACCTGGTGCTTATGAGATCCCACTAGCGGCAAAAGTAGCAGCACAATCCAAAAAATATGATGCAATAGTTGCATTAGGAACCGTGATTCGAGGTAGTACGGCGCATTTTGATTTTGTTGCTGGCGAATCAAGTTCTGGTTTATTAAGTGCAAGCCTAGATTATTCGATCCCAGTTGGATTTGGTATTTTAACAACTGAATCTATAGAACAAGCTATTGAACGTGCAGGCACAAAAGCGGGTAATAAAGGTGCTGAAGCAGCATTAACTGCGCTTGAAATGCTAAACGTTATTAAAGCAATTAAGGAGTAAGTTAGTGGCATCAGTCAATCCTCGTCGTCGAGCAAGAGAGTGTGCGGTACAAGCAATATACTCTTGGCAAGTTTCCCGAAATGATCTTGCCGATGTTGAGACCAGTTTTATTGCAGAACAAGATATGAAAGGCGTTGACTCCAAGTATTTTCGAGAACTCTTAAATGGGGTGGGTAAAAATACAGCAGAGTTAGATGATAAAATGGCGCCATACCTCACTGAACGTACAGTTGAAGAGCTAGGTCTAATTGAATTAGCAATATTGCGAATTGCGCTATATGAATTAACCAAACGCCAAGATGTACCGTACAAAGTCGTGATTAATGAAGCAATCGATCTAACAAAAACGTTTGGTGCTGCTGATAGCCACAAATTTGTTAACGGTGTATTAGATAAAATAGCTCCAACCATTCGTACACGATAACTGACCAAAAGTGAGATTGAAATGAACAACAATTCTGAAAAAAATAAACCAACCATTTTTTATGCGAAGAACAGTGAACCTCAGAAACGTTCTCGCTCAACTCAGCAGAAAATGACGGGTCGTAAAGACAATTTTAAAAAAGATTCATTTCAGTCTAAAACCAAAATTAGACAATCAGTAAATGACCGTATTGAAGTATTTAAACCTAAAACCAATAAACCCGGGACAGAAAAACTGAATCGTAATTTAGAATCAAATTTTAAGTATGGTCAATTTGTCGAACATGATTCCCCATGGCAGAAAAAAGTTCGTGATAATGAGCAAACACCTACTTATGGTTATGATGAATATCGTCAACGTAAAGAAGAAACCCTCGTTTATAGTGAAAACAGTTGTAAAGCTGTTTTCAAACATCGACGCTCAGCAATCGTCAAATTATTTATTACTCAAGATATGACCTATCAGTTTAAAGATTTAATTAGCTGGTTAGTCAATCAACGTTTAGGCTACGATGTCGTATCGGTTGAACAAATTGCGAAAATAACCCAAACGGAGCATCATGGTGGGATTTGTTTAATTGTTAAAAAACGTATACCACTTACATTAGTCGATTACCTCGAAAAAAATAGTGGCAAAAACCAAGATTGTGTTTTAGCAATTGATGATGTGAATAATCCCCATAACTTAGGTGGAATTATTCGAAGCGCCGCATTTTATGGTGTAAACGGTGTCATATTGCGTCAGACTAATTTACTCAATAGTGGCGCAGCAATGCGTATTGCCGAAGGGGGAATCGAAGCGATTGAGTCGATAAAGAGTGATGACTTTGTTGCTTCGCTTGAACGATTAAAACAACATGATTATCAGATTGTTGCCTTATTACCATGCCCGGTTAAGTCAATTAAATCGAGTGAATTACACCAAATTAAATTCAATAAAAAAGTCGCTATCGTTATTTTTCAACAAATTAATCGAAAACTGGTAGAATGTGCAGATGTAGTTGTACATTTACACGGTAATGATAATATGGCGGCACTAAATATTTCTGTTGCTACAGGTATCTTATTATCAACATTATAATTAAAAAATATGATTACTTTATTTTTGCTCAAAACATTAATACCTATAAAGGTTAATGGGATTTGATAAAATAGAGTATATGTTAAATAGCATCAATTGGTTAGAAAATGAATATTTTTTCTGTAGATTGTTAACAAGTTTTAAATGCATTGGTAAGTGGTATGGAGTCTAAACATAAAGTTGGTTTAATTTTTGGTAAGTTTTATCCTCTACATAGTGGACATATATATTTAATTGAAAAAGCGATGAGTCAGGTCAATGAATTACATATTTTTCTTGGCTGTGAACCATCACGTGATCAACAACTGTTTGACAAAAGCCATTTATCAAAACAACCTAAAGTCAGTGATCGATTCACATGGTTGAAAGAAACCTTCAAAGACCGTCATAATATTCATATTCATGTTTTAGATGAAGCTGGAATCCAGTCTTATCCAAATGGCTGGAAAGACTGGAGTGATCGTGTCAAACTTATTTTGAATGAATATAAAATCAAACCAACGGTTATATTTACCAGTGAACCTCAAGATATAAAAAATCATGAGCTTTATTTCGGTTGCCCAGCAATTATTATTGATGCTGATCGCAACTTTATAAATATTAGTGCTACTCAAATACGCGAAAACCCCTACCAAAATTGGTCTTTTATTGCACAAGCTGCCAAGCCTTTTTTTGTTAGAAAAGTGGCGATTATAGGACAAAAAATATTTAAAGAACTTCCAATACAGCTCGCTAATATTTATAACACGCAATACGTATCAAATGGCTATATTAATTATATCGAGCGGGAATTAACAAACTCACATAATAAGCGTTATTTGAGTGAGGCTGATTACCTTAAAATTGCAATGTTACATGTTGAACGGATATCGAGTGCTGAAGTACAGGCTAATAAATTACTGTTTGCTTCAATCGATTTTGATACGTTAGCACATTATTATCAGCAAGTGTTTGATAAAGAACATCAAGTTTTAAACGCATTAAAAGAAAATTATCATTTTGATTTGGTCATCCATGAAAAAGATTTTGACCCAAATCTTTCATCATTAGAATATTTTGAAACCGTATCCAATATGGTCGAAAGGTTGTTGATTTAGTTCATCACTTTTATTCTGGCTTATGCTAAAATAGCCTAAATCTTTGTGATGGGTAAATTTTATGTCTCAATCTTCTGACAAACAAAATAACGATAATCAAGAAAAAATAGATTTTGGTTTTACGCAAGTTTTAAAACAAGATAAAGTAAAACGTGTTGCGGATGTCTTTCATTCCGTTGCCGACAAATATGATGTAATGAATGATTTAATGTCATTTGGTATTCATCGTATTTGGAAAAAAATTACCATTGAATATAGCAGTGTGCGTAAAGGTCAAAAAGTATTAGATCTTGCTGGTGGCACTGGAGATTTAACTGCAAAATTCTCACAATTAGTCGGCGTTAACGGATTAGTGGTGCTCGCTGATATCAATGAATCCATGTTAAAAGTTGGACGCGAAAAGCTTCGAGACAAAGGATTATTCAAAAATATTGAATATGTGCAAGCTAACGCTGAAGAGTTACCTTTTGCGGACAATTTTTTTGACTGTATTACCATTTCTTTTGGTCTACGTAATGTGACTGACAAAAATAAAGCATTACAATCCATGTGGCGAGTATTAAAACCTGGTGGTCGTTTATTAATTCTTGAATTTTCCAAACCGCAATACCCAATTTTAAATAAAGCTTATGATCTTTATTCATTTACTATGTTACCGTTAATGGGCAAAGTTATTGCGAATGATGCTGACAGTTACCGTTATTTAGCCGAATCAATTCGGATGCATCCTGATCAAAAAACATTGAAAAAAATGATGGAAGATGCAGGATTTGTAGATGTCAAATATCACAACATGACAGGTGGTATTGTGGCGTTACATACTGGTTTTAAATTTTAAGCGATGAAATCTAATGACATTTTTCAGACTCTATAAAATATTAACCGTTTTTCGTGCATATCAATTAAATGAATTATTGCCAACTAATCGATTTTCAAAGTGGTTACCAATTTTAATATCATGTTTATTTTGGATAAGGCCGAAAGCAAAACATGAAGAAATTGGCGAGCGATTACGTCAAGCATTGCAAGAGCTTGGGCCAGTATGGATAAAATTTGGTCAAATGATATCAACTCGTCGAGATGTGCTTTCTAAAGATATTGCAGACAGTTTAGCTAAATTACAAGACCAAGTTGATCCTTTTGACGGGAAGGTGGCAAAACAATTAATCGAAAAAGCACTAGGTCAGCCAATTGATCATTATTTTTCAGATTTTGATGAACAACCATTGGCATCGGCATCGATTGCACAAGTTCATACTGCCATATTAAAACGCAGCCAAGCTGAAATTGTCATTAAAGTATTGCGTCCTAACATTATACCAGTCATAAAAGCGGATATCGGCTTAATGTATTGGCTTGCCAAACAGTTTACTAAACGCATTAAGTTCGGTGCAAAGTTGCGAGCAATTGAAATCGTACGTGATTATGAACTTACCTTAATGAAAGAGTTAGACTTAAAACAAGAAGCTTATAATACCATACGCTTACGTGACAATTTTATTAATAGTAACATATTATATATACCTTACATTTATCAAGAACTCTGTCGAGAAAACATCTTAGTTGAGGAACGCATTAAAGGTGTGCCAATTGGTGATAGCCAAACACTTAAACAACACAACATTGATATGAAGCTGCTAGCTGAACGAGGTGTTCAAGCTTTTTTCACGCAGGTTTTCAAAGATAATTTTTTCCATGCTGATATGCATCCGGGCAATATTTTTGTTGACATTACCGAGCCACAAAACCCCCGTTACATTGGAATTGATTGCGCTATTATTGGAATTTTAACAGAAGATGATCAGTACTATCTTGCTGAAAATTTCCTTGCCTTTTTTAATCAAGATTATCGCAAAATAGCTGAAACCTATATTGCATCGGGTTGGGTTCCTGAATCTACCGATCCGATTGCTTTTGAAATGGCTATGCGCAACGTATGTGAACCTGCATTTGCAAAACCGTTGGCTGAAATCTCATTCTCACAAATTTTACTAAAACTATTTGATGTTGCCAGACGATTTGAAATGGAAATTCAACCACAATTAATCTTATTGCAAAAAACGCTATTTTATATTGAAGGTTTGGGGCGTCAACTATATCCAGAACTCGATTTATGGCAAACCGCTAAACCATTCTTAGAAAAATGGTATGAAGACAAATATAGTGCTAAAACAATTATTCAGCAAGCATGGGCTTCATTACCACAATGGCGAACGCTCTTGCCCGAACTGCCTGCAAAACTTAATGATTACGCACGCATGACAAAACAGATGAATCATCAAATTAGACAGATTAATCACGAACTAACGTGTCGAAAAAAACGAGAACGAATTTTATACAGTGCAATAGGAATACTCATTATATCATTTATCTCTATGCTAATTATTCATTAGATGAGTTATTTGGGAATCTGATAATTTAAGTGTATAATCAAATCACAAATGACGTCGGAGATAATTATCATGATGCCAAGTTGGCCTCAATTACTCATATTAATTGCAGTTATTGTATTACTGTTTGGAACCAAAAAATTACGCTCATTAGGTTCGGATCTTGGTGCATCAATTAAAGGCTTTAAAAAAGCAATGAATGAGGATGATGATAAAAAAACATCAACAGAACAACCTAATAAAGTTGAAACTGTAGACTCCTCTAACGATGAACAAACGACAAAAAAAGAGTAGGTTGTGTTCGATATCAGCTTTGGTCAATTATTATTAGTATTAATTATTGGACTGGTGGTATTAGGGCCAGAGCGTTTGCCTATCGCAATTAAAACAGTAGCAGGTTGGATTAAAGTATTACGACGAATGTCGGCAACGGTTCAACTTGAACTCAACAAAGAGTTAAAACTGCAAGAGTTACAAGATAGTTTAAAAAAAGCAGAACAAAGTGGTTTAACCAACTTAACACCTGAAATTCAAGAATCAATTGATGATTTAAAACGTGTGACGGAATCGTTACAAAAAGAGATTGATTCAGCAACTCAAACCGATATTGAAAACCCAAATAAAGACAAACCATGACAGACGACGCATCTCAACCTTTAATTGGACACCTTGTTGAACTCAGAACACGACTTTTACGTTGTATTATCTGTATTTTATTGGTTTTAATTTGTCTACTTTACTTTTCTAATGATATTTATCACATCGTTGCTAATCCGTTAATTAGTCAATTACCTACAGGTAGTAGCATGATTGCAACTGATATCGCAGCCCCTTTTTTTACACCCATTAAATTAACGGCAGTGGTGGCGATATTTATTTCTATTCCCTATGTACTTTATCAAGTGTGGGGATTTGTTGCACCCGCGTTATATCAAAATGAAAAACGTTTAGTCGTGCCACTGATTATATCAAGCACAGTGCTATTTTATATAGGTATTGCTTTTGCTTATTTTGTGGTATTCCCACTTGCATTTTACTTTTTTATCCACACAGCACCGATTGATGTTGCAATAAATACCGATATCACCAAATATCTTGATTTTGTTATGACGTTATTTGTGGTATTCGGATTTGCTTTTGAAGTCCCTGTCGCCATTATACTACTCTGTTGGACTGGCGTGACCACACCAAAAAGTTTACGGAAAAAAAGACCTTACATCATTGTGGCTGTGTTCGCCGTTGCTATGTTTGTTACCCCACCTGATGTATTTTCACAAATATTATTAGCGATACCAATTTGTTTACTTTTCGAAATTGGGACTTTTTTCGCCCGTTTTTATCAACCCCGTAAACATGATGAAGACGAAAATAATGAATAACAAACACAATAAATACGGACTTTGATGCAAGCAAAGAAAGCTCAAAAATACAAATATTGAGACTGGCATAAAATTACGTCAACAATGGGGTCACTTGTCCCTTCTACAAACCGATTCTAAGGGCAGCATCGACCAATACTGACAAAAAACGAACGCTTTAACATAGTCCCTAATTTTTGATATTTTTATGTATTACTAAAAACCCTATCACAATAACTGGAAACAACGCTGTTAAAAAATCATTTAAAATCAATATATTAATATTAAAAATTAACCCATTAGAAAAATGATTTATTAAATAAAAATATACTAATTGTAATTATTAATCGTTAATAACTATTGTTAAATTTTAAAATAAATACTTTTTTTATTTTTCACTTTATGCAAAGCTAATAGCTAATTTTAGTAATCAGCACGAAGGAAATTTAATGACTAAACATTATGATTATATTGCAATCGGTGGTGGTAGTGGTGGCATTGCATCGGTAAACCGAGCGGCTTCATATGGCAAAAAATGCGCAATCATCGAAGCAAAATCTTTAGGTGGGACTTGCGTGAACGTGGGGTGTGTGCCCAAAAAAATCATGTGGTATGGCGCTCAAATTGCTGAAGCAATCAATCATTATGGTTCTGATTATGGATTCGATACGACTATCAATCAATTTAGTTGGGATAAACTACTGGCTAGCCGAAACGCCTACATCGACCGAATACATCAATCTTATGACCGTGTACTAACTAATAATAAAGTTGATGTCATTTATGGTTATGCCAAATTTGTTGATTCTCACACTATTGACGTTAATGGCGAACAATATACCGCCGATCACATATTAATAGCGGTCGGTGGAAAACCGAGTATACCAAATATTCCTGGTGCGGAACATGGTATTACATCGGATGGTTTTTTTGCGCTCAAAGCTTTACCTAAACGTGTAGCTGTCGTGGGAGCAGGGTATATTGCTTGTGAAATAGCCAGCGTATTACATTCATTAGGTTCTCAAACTCATCAATTTATACGCCAAGCGACACCATTACGCAGTTTTGATCCACTCATCATTGAAACCTTAATGGAAGTCATAGCCAGCGAAGGTCAACAACTCCACACGTTTGCGATACCAAAATCAGTGACTAAAAATAGTGATAACTCGTTAACATTACACCTTGAAAATGGAGAAAGTTATACTGTTGATTGTCTAATTTGGGCAATTGGTCGTGAACCCGCAACACAAAATATGAATTTAGCAGCGGCAGGTATTAAGGTTAACGATAATGGATTTATTGTTGTAGACAAGTACCAAAACACTAATGTTGCCGGTGTTTACTCGGTTGGCGATGATACAGGCGCAACAGCCCTAACCCCTGTTGCTGTGGCTGCAGGACGTCGTTTATCTGAACGGTTATTTAATAATAAACCTGATGAACATCTAGATTATAACAATATTCCAACTGTTGTCTTTACGCATCCTGCAATTGGTACTGTTGGATTAACAGAACCTGAAGCGATTTTGCAATATGGACAAGAAAACGTTAAAGTCTATAAATCAACATTTACCGCGATGTATACAGCTGTAACACAGCATCGCCAACCTTGTCGAATGAAATTAGTCTGTGTTGGTGATGAAGAAAAAATTATCGGTATTCATGGTATCGGTTATGGTATGGATGAAATATTACAAGGTTTTGCGGTAGCACTCAAAATGGGCGCAACCAAAAAAGATTTTGATAACACCATAGCCATTCATCCAACCGCCGCAGAAGAATTTGTCACCATGCGGTAAATGTCGATTTGTCTGGATTTAAAATAGAATAAAAAAGCAGGAAACATCCTGCTTTTTTATTGATAGAATTATTTATTATTGGGTTTATTTGACCAACCTTTTTTTGCTAACGGATAAAAACCCACCGCAACTGCAATTAACGCGACAAACGAGATATAAATACCTGCACCAAGATAACTATATTGACCCAGTAAATGGTCGGGGCTTAAAAGATAAATTGTTAAAGTCGGTGTAATGGCACTAAATAAAGCGTAGGCTAAATTATAAGAAAACGATAAACCCGAATAACGAATCGCAGGTGGAAAAGTTCTTGTACCAATGATTGGTGTCATGGCGACAGCGCCAATAAATAAACCAAATATTGCCCAAGTTAAATATAATTCAGTAAGTGAAATTGTTGGTGACAAAGTATTATAAAAATAGATACTCATCACAGCTAAACCACCCCATGTTATGATCACTGTTTTTGTTGTCCCCAGTTTGTCTTCTAACCAACCAGAAATAACACAACCGATAGTTAAGGTTAATGCTGCAATACAACCACCAATTCGCCAATCCAGATTAGCAAAATGATACATCCCACCAACAATACGACCAGGTGTTATTAAGATACCCACCATAATCGCAGTGGATAATGACCAAGTTAAAAGTGCTACAATCAAACACGCCGTTTTATGATTTTTTAAAACAGAGATGACAGGAATATTTTTTTCAATTGCCTTACGGGCAGCTAATTCTTTGAAAATAGGGGTTTCGGATAAAAACCGACGCAAATAAACCGAAATGACACCAAAAATACCACCAACAATAAAAGGGATCCGCCAAGCATAATCTAAAATATTTTGTTGGTTAAAACAAAGATCAATAATAATGGTCACAATAAAACCAAGTAAAATACCCCCAGTAATACCCGAAGTTAAGGTTCCGACACCAAAGCCATAACGTTGTTTTGGCACGTGTTCAGCAATAAAAACCCAAGCGCCCGGCATTTCACCGCCAATGGCTGCTCCTTGCAACATACGCATCACTAATAATAACAACGGTGCAAAAATTCCAATGGTTTCGTAGGTGGGTAAAATACCAATAATAAATGTGGGTAAAGCCATCATTGCCACGCTAAGTGTGAACATTTTTTTGCGACCGACTTTATCGCCAAAATGAGCCATAATGATACCGCCAACAGGGCGAACCAAGTAGCCAGCAGCAAAAATTCCCCATGCAAAAAGATCTAATGTTAAAGGTGATAACGTATGAGGTAAAAAAAGAGGTTTGACAATCGTATCGATATACAGGGCATAGATGACAAAATCATAAAATTCTAACGTTCCCCCCAAAGAAGACAAAACTAATGTTTTTAAATCTTTACTGTTTAATGGCCTTGCAGCAGGCTGCCATTCTGCGTTAATTTCAGATTGACTCATGAAAAAACCTTAATTGTATGGTTAATATAAAATAGAAAATAAAGAAAATGACTCTTTTATAACTAAAACTTGTTATAAAAATAACATTCTGCCATAAAAAATTGTATTTAATTTCATCATAAAAAAATTTAATGAATGCGGTAAAACTGAACATTTGATTTATAATAATTAAAACATTTAATTATTTTATGTTGTACTATCAATAAACTATTTTAACTAAGGATGAATTTGGGGATGATGACTAAAACAAAAATACGCTGTGACTGGGTTTCAAACGATCCTTTATACATAAATTATCACGACAACGAATGGGGAATTGCCCAGTATGATAGTCTTAAATTATTTGAAAAAATCTGCTTAGAAGGACAACAAGCGGGATTATCTTGGATCACCGTATTGAAAAAACGTGAAGAATATCGGCGCTGTTTTTTTGATTTTAACCCTGAAAAAATTATTACATTAACCCAAAAAGATGTTGAACGTTTACTCGAAAACAAAGGACTGATTCGAAATCGATTAAAACTAAATAGTATTATAAAAAATGCACAAGCTTATCTAACAATGAAAAGTAATAATGAAGATTTTTCGACATTTATTTGGTCTTTTGTCGACGGTAAACCAATTATCAATCACTACAAAGACCTTAGTGAAGTGCCTGTTAGTACCGATATATCTGATAAACTATCAAAGGCATTAAAAAAACGAGGCTTTTCTTTTGTTGGGTCAACAATTTGTTACGCTTTTATGCAATCAATGGGATTAGTCAATGACCATTTTGAACATTGTTATAAAAAATAGGAGTTAAAAGAAATGATCGCCAAATTATTTAAGTATGGCTTAGCGTTAATCTTGACTTATTTTGTTATCACTAACATCGTTATTTATCTTTATTCTAAACAAAAGCCAGCGCCAGATGCCGACACCTTAGTTGTATTAGGTGCACTTGTTGTAGGTAATCCTGCTGTTCCTCATTACACCTTAGCCCAACGATTAGATGTTGCCTACGATTATTTACAACGTAATCCACGAACGAAAGTTGTTGTGTGTGGGGGACAAGGTAATAATGAGTCGGCGACCGAAGCAAGTGTGATGGCACAATATCTAATTAATAAAGGTATTGATCCAAAACGGGTATACCAAGAAGATAAATCGACGCGAACAGCTCAACAATTTGTGTATGCCAATCGTGTATTGCCGTTAGGCAAGACAGTTGTGGTAACTAATGATTTTCATATGCTGCGTTCGCTAATGCTGGCTAAACGTTCAGGCTTTAACGAAATATCAGGTTTATCGGCACCATTAGGGTGGGGAAATGAAGAAAAATATGTCGCATTAATCCGAGAACCCCTAGCATTGGCAAATTCTTGGTTATTCGATCATCCAAAGAAAGATGAATAATCAGCCGACTGATTCTATCACTTAAATAATCAATGAATAACGGCAAAACCCATAGTCACTACTGTTTTTGCCGTGCGTCCATGCTATTATTAGGCATTCAAATTTAAATCAGCTACAAACATATATGAAAACAGATACCATTGTTGCACAAGCAACGCCACCCGGTCGAGGTGGTGTGGGCATTTTGCGAATTTCGGGGCCACAGGCGCAAACCGTTGCGCAAGCGATACTCGGTAAAATACCAAAACCTCGCTATGCGGAGTATCTTCCATTTTTAGCTTCTGACGGCACAACCTTAGACGAAGGAATAGCGCTATTTTTTCCTAATCCTCACTCTTTTACGGGCGAAGATGTACTAGAGTTACAAGGACATGGTGGGCCTGTCATTTTAGATTTGCTTTTAAAACGGGTATTAGAGATTGCTAACGTCCGTATTGCAAAGCCGGGTGAATTTTCAGAGCGTGCTTTTTTGAATGATAAATTAGATTTAGCCCAAGCCGAAGCCATAGCCGATTTAATTGATGCAAGTTCTGAGCAAGCTGCAAAATCAGCGATTTCATCTTTGCAAGGCGTGTTTTCGAAAAAAATTAATGAATTGGTTGAATCATTAATTCATTTACGCATTTTTACCGAAGCCGCAATAGACTTTCCTGAAGAAGAGATCGACTTTTTATCAGATGGCAAAATAGAAGCACAACTTAATGAAGTGATTACTCGCTTAAACGAAGTTCGCCAAGAAGCAAAACAAGGCTCACTGTTACGAGAAGGGATGAAAGTGGTGATAGCTGGTCGTCCAAATGCCGGTAAATCAAGCTTACTTAATGCGCTGGCGGGTCGTGATGCGGCGATTGTTACCGATATTGCAGGCACAACGCGTGACGTATTACGTGAACATATTCATATCGATGGTATGCCCCTACATATTATTGATACTGCGGGTTTACGTGATGCCAGTGACGAAGTTGAACGCATTGGTATTGAACGAGCTTGGCAAGAAATTGAACAAGCAGATAGGGTACTATTTATGGTCGATAGCACCACCACAACCGAAACCAATCCCGAAAAGTTATGGCCAGAATTTATAGAACGGCTACCCAAAAATATGCCTGTTACAGTCATACGCAACAAAGCAGATTTAACTGGTGAAGCATTAGGTTACAATCAAGTCAATGGTTACTCACTTATCCAACTTTCTGCACGAACAGGGGAAGGGGTAACGTTACTTCGTGATCACTTAAAACAAGCCATGGGTTTTACCAGTAGTACTGAAGGCGGCTTTTTAGCACGTCGACGACACCTGCAAGCACTCGAAAAAGCGTCAGAACACCTCAACAATGGTAAGTACCAACTGACGGCTTTCCATGCTGGTGAACTTCTTGCCGAAGAACTCAGACTTGCCCAAGAAGCGCTAAGCGAAATCACTGGTGAATTCACTTCAGATGATTTATTAGGTCGTATCTTCAGTTCGTTTTGTATTGGAAAATAAGACTTAACTAGGTTACTGCATTTAAATTTAATGAATTTTCATAGTGTTACTCTTTAAAATTAACTATTGCAAAATGTTCAAAAAAAGGGTAATTTTACGTTTAGATATTGTTAACAATTTTTAAAGAATATTTAAAATATAAAATTGTATAAATTTGAAAGCAGTAACTGAAAAACTAGAAAAATTTTTAGATTATTGATTTTTTAACTAATATTAAATCAATTAAGCTTAATTTGTGAATACAAAATAAATCATAATATCTTGCCTTAAGGTCAGATATATTAATAGGTAAAAACCTGCCACATTGTAAACTTCACACTCATCGCTTCAATTTTAACAATATCTTATTCAAAATATCGCAAAATAAATATTTTTATATTTATCACACGGAAATAACTTACTTTAATTTGAGTAAAAAGGAATGTGAGTAGAATTTGAATAAAAAAATTGAAATTTTTTAATTAAAAATAATGTCATCTCAAGGGAAAATTACATTTTCTGTTGGTGAATGGAAAAGTGGCTTTTAGTGGAAAAATTCGTTTGTTGTTTAACATTTGATTAAGGAACAACTAAATTTTATCTAGATAGAAATTAAAAACAATGAATCATATCGATTAATACAAAATAATAGCAAATAAAATATTGATATTTAAGCATTATTTTTTGCTCATTACTTGGAAGTTTTAAAAGTAGGGAAAATAAAATTCTTATCTGATGCACTAGATTACGAATAATTTATACCGGTATATAATGCTATCAAAACGCTTTGGCGTCTTTTGAAAAAGAAGAATAAATAATACAGATGATATAAGGAGCTAATATGTTTCATGTTGTGAATTTAAAATTAGGAAAAAATGATATTCATGCCTTGATTAATATTGATAAAAATGATAAAAAAAATGTTTTGCCATTTATTAATACAAGGGGAGAATCAAAAAAAGATTATTTGTTTAAGGAATTTCTTCCTAAATGGGGTGAACATCAATTTATGGTTGATGTTTCTCCAATTATCTCAGATATTAATACAGAATACAATATTCATTACGGATTGTTAGATCATAATAATGCTTTTCAACGAAAATTTGATTTTTATGAAAAAATATTAGTTATTAATAAAAATTTAATACCAGTAGTTAGTATTTTAAAAACATCAACAATGAGAGATAATGTTCAGTTTTTCTTGAAATTACAAAATAGACCTTATCAAAAGATAGCATTTCGGCTAATCGATTTATCTAGCAACTCCATTAATAATCTTTTTTCACTACTATCAGTTTCAAGTAACATTAAATCAAATTTAGTTATTTTAGACCTAGGATCAATTGTAGATAATGATATAAACATAATTGAAAATAATTTATCTGAATTATTAGAACAACTCTCGTTATTTTATCCACAAATAGACTTATCAATTATATCGACATCTTTTCCTTCTCAAAAAACTGCAAACAGAGACGTTTGGGAAAAAATACCTAATTTGGATTTACCTTTATATTTTAAGATTAAAAATTCATATCCTAACCTTAATTTAATTTATGGTGATTACGGATCAACTAATCCTATATCGGCGATTGACTATATACCTGGAATGCAAATAATCCCGTGTGTAACTTATTACCATGATTACTTTTGGTATCAAATGAAAACAGGGGCTAGCCACGAATTCTATAAATATATGAATTTAGCGAATTCAATAATTGTGGAACCATTTTATCATGGAACAGACTATAGCTGGGGAGATCAATGTATTTCAGATATTGCAACACAAAAACGCAAGTATGGTAATTCTGGAACTTGGAATGGAATAAGAATAAATCAGCATATAACATCAATAGCTAGAATGCATTAAGTTGGTTTTATTTCCATACCTATATTTGAGTTTTTGCAATACTTTATTTCTAATAATATCAAGAGGGATCTCATAACTGACTCTAGTTCTGACTTCCTTAATTTTTTCTTTTCTAATTATTTTTAAATTGTTTTCAATACATAATTCATCTAGCTCGCTTCGCCAGAGCAAATCTAAAAGATAAAATGCATTGATTTTATTATTTTTTTTCGCTTCTCTAAGAATAGCTAATCCTGTTTTTGTATCATCAACAATAATAATTCCGACTTCTTTTGGAGTTATATTTAAAGATCGCAAAGCATGTTTATTATGGCAACACAACCAAACTGAATCAAAAACTTTCAAATATGCAGAACATTGAGACTCCCATCGAATCAAACTATCAGCTTTGGATTTAATTTCGAAAGCTGTTAGCTTACCATTTGCATATACCAAATCAGCTCTATTTCTTCTTTCCAAAAAACATAATTCATCAATCATAACATCGCTATCTTGATAATCATAAATTGAATTACCACTAGATATCCAATTGATAATATTTTTCTTTATTTGATTAGGACTATTCATAACAAGTTTTATTTACAACAAAAATTAAATTAGTTGATTAATTATTTTAAATGAAATTTTTAATTAAAGCTAATTTAAAAAAAAATCACAATAAATAATTGTATTACTTGCTCCTTTTTCTTGTTCTTCATTTGGATCTAATAGTTTATTCAGAACTTTCTTATAAATAATTTAGTCTTAAATATCAAGATTTAGCCAAATCATTGACTAAAAATCAATTCCACCAAGTTTACTTTTCTAATCTATTTCTACTCGTTCAAGAGAACCAAAATCGCTTTTAGGAAATGAACGATAAACAACTTTATAATTAGGCAATTGGAGAGCAATTTATTGTTTAAAATAATGTATCTTCATGTGATTTCCATTTAACGTATGTATTAATAAATGATATCACTTTAAGTGAAATTTCTAGATCAATAAACTTTTTTCCTCATGATCTAGTGATCATATCGATAATTAATATGAAAATGACAGTCTTACTCTTCTTGCTACGCGATATTGGCTTGTGGATCGATACCTTTTGCTAATAAAGTAAGATAATCATGACGAATACTACGTGAATCGGCGAGCGATATATGAGGATAAGTTGCTAATCCAAGAACAGTTCTTTTTCCAAAATCAGGACGTTGATAACGAAACGCCATAATTTTCTACCTGACGGTTTAATTAACACATAAAGTCCATCACCATCATAGAGTGATAACTCTTTATCAATGGCTCGAGATTTTTGTATTTCACTATTCGATAATGGCTTTGTTGTTTTCCCCCATGACTATCTCCTTTTTGGCATACGAAAAGTATAATCCATATCATGTATGCCAATCAATATGCCAATTTGAGTTAGACTCCCTCGGATTAGTTTGGATAGGGGTGGAGCAAAAATCCATTAATTCTTTATTTTTCAATCAATTAATTGCTTTAATAAACTGCTATGGAACAGTATGTGGTGGAGCTGGCGGGAGTTGAACCCGCGTCCGAAATTTCTACATCCTTGGTACTACATGCGTAGTTTGTCTTTAGATTTCGCCTACCTGCTGCGGACAAACACGCTACCGATAGACTAGCTTGATTAAGTTTAATGCTTCCGCCCCAAGCAAGGCTTCCACACGATCTCGTTTGGGTTTGACTCCTCTTGATCCCCGTCCTACGAGCGGAGGCTAGGGAGAGAAGGCTCTATGCAGGTTATTAAGCTGCTAGTGCGTAGTTTTCGTCGTTTGCGACTATTTTTTTGCGGTTTATTTACGAGGCCTACCGCACCTCGGCATGCACCTTGGGTTTCGCAAATCCCGTCGAATCCAGAATCAGCCCCAATTGTGATAAGTAACGTAATACAATATCGGGACATTATAGGTGAAATCAAGCATGAATACAAGTTAGCTTAGTTTTGGTTAGGCAATCAAATGTTTGTTTTATGATAGTTTTGCTCTTATTAAAAGCGTTAAATAGTTTCATTTGTAAATGTGACTTTATAACTAGCGTTAGAGGGGATGGGTTACAAAGCTGACATGATTAATTAGTGGATGTTGAAAAAGTAAAAAATTTTACTTTTTTTGAAAAAAATTTAATTAAACAAATAAAGATAAATCAAATAATTAAAAATTATTTTAATAAAATTTCAAAAATATCTGAAATTAAATTGAACTTTTTGGGTTTTTGCTTGTCTATATTAACAGATTACGTTTTTTCATTTTTTGCCCTCCACTCGAATTTCGGGTGGATTTTTTTTATCTGTCATCTTTCTTCTTTATATTTACCTATCATTATAACGACTTGAAATTGTTTGCACACAAAAGAGCATAGCGTTAGTATAAGTGCATATTCTTAAATAGCATTATTTTTAACAAAATCAAGTAAGCACTAGACATAATTTTTGTATTATTCCTAATATATTTATCAATGCCTTTAAAAAGTGAGTAAAAATTTACTCAGAAAGGGCTACATTGCTGTAAGATTGAGGTCTTTATGTTATTAACAAAAAGAACACAGGGGCATTTAATTGCATTAATGACTGTGTTTTTTTGGGGAACGACGTTTATTTCCACCAAAACATTATTAATTGAGTTTAAACCGATAGAGATTTTATTTTTTCGTTTTTTACTGGGTTATGTAACGCTCTGGATTCTATGCCCTCGTTTGTTAGTTTGGCAAGGAGTAAAACAAGAGTTCATGTTTTTATGTGCTGGATTATGTGGGATTACCTGTTATTTTTTATGTGAAAATATTGCATTAACCTATACTACTGCTTCAAATGTAGGAATTATCACAACATTAGCCCCCATATTTACTGCGCTATTAGCTATGTTTTTTCTCAAGGCTGAAACACCACCTAAGCGTTTTTACGTTGGTTGTTTATTTGCCTCGATTGGCGTTGGATTAATCTGTTTTAATGGTAAATATGTGCTTGCCATGAATCCGCTTGGTGATCTGCTCGCTATGTTAGCCTGTTTATTTTGGGCATGTTATTCGATTTTAACTAAAAAAAGTAGTCATCGAGGGTATAACACGATTTTATTAACCCGACGATTCTTTTTTTATGGTTTATTGCTCATGCTTCCAGCACTTTATTTATTCGATTTTAAACTAAATTTAGCCCGATTTAGCAATACAACCAATCTATTTAATATCCTGTTTTTAGGCGTAGGGGCATCTGCAATTTGTTTTGTATCTTGGAATTATGCGGTGAAATTAGTGGGGGCTGTAAAGATTAGCATTTATCTCTATCTGGTCCCTGTATTAACGATTATTGGTGCGGTAATTATATTGAATGAGCCGTTTACTTGGCTTGCTGCGTTTGGCACATTATTTACGCTCTGTGGTGTGTTATTATCCGAGCGAAAAGTTAAATTAAAAAGATAGTTTGATTTATATCATTCTATCAAATCAAAAAAGTAGAAAAAAATCGCCTCTTTTTTGTTAACTAAAATTTTAGGTCATCTTAGTTTATTCGCTTATCAATGGCATCAAGCATAATTTGACCTAAATGTTAATCATATCTCAAAATAGTGTCCCACATTAAGGAAGTGATAAATCGAATGAGTCAGGAATCAAAGAAAATGGTCGATCAACAAAAAATTATCAATAATGTTCAAACTTTTGTTAAACAAAAACTTGCTGACGATTTTTCTGGTCATGATATGGCGCATATTGAAAGAGTAGTTAAATTGGCAAAACAAATTTTAAAACATGAGCCAACAGCCAATTACTTTATCGTGATTTTAAGTGCCTATCTTCATGATGTTATCGATGAAAAAGTGGTATCAGATGTGAATCACGCCATGAGTGAGTTACACGATTTTTTAATTCAACAAACGATCAGTCAAAGCGAAATTAAACATATTTTTGACATTATTGAAAATATGTCATATCGAAAAAATCTTACTCAAAAAAAAGAATTGTCGTTAGAAGGGCAAATTGTACAAGATGCAGATCGATTAGATGCCATTGGTGCTATTGGTATCGCTCGGACGTTTTACTATGGGGGTAACAAGCACAATATTATGTATGATCCCACTATATTACCCAGAACATCATTAAATGAAGAAAACTATAAACAACCTAATACAGTAATAAACCATTTTTATGAAAAACTCTTTTTACTCAAAGATAGGATGAATACACAAATTGCTAAAAAAATCGCATTAAAACG
Organism: Gilliamella sp. CG13; assembly: GCF_046635805.1. Classification (NCBI taxonomy): domain Bacteria; kingdom Pseudomonadati; phylum Pseudomonadota; class Gammaproteobacteria; order Orbales; family Orbaceae; genus Gilliamella; species Gilliamella sp. CG13. The sequence goes on along the minus strand of NZ_JBIDFM010000002.1, from coordinate 133,072 downwards.
TCACGCTATATTGGTTGAGTTTGTGAATCAATTCGAAAAAGATTGGGATGGTGATGAAGAAGAGATAATACTCTAAATTAATTGATAATATCGATATGATCGATATAATTGATCAATAATCTGAATAAAATAGAAGGGGTTATCATGACGATTTCGATCAACAGTAAAGTAATGCTTAGTCATCATGTAGCAATGCAGCAACTCGGTTTTGGCACTTATCAATTAACTGATTTTGATGAATTATCATGTGCAGTAAATGCGGCTATTAATGCGGGATATCGAGCGTTTGATACCGCTCAGCTTTACCAGAACGAAAAGCAACTCGGGCAAATTCTTAAAGATTGCCATGTCGCACGTGATAAATTGTTTATTACCACTAAAATCAATAATAGCAATCAAGGTTATGATAAAACATTAGCGGGTTTTAATCAGTCGCTAAAAGATTTACAGCTTGATTACCTCGATCTTTTTTTAGTTCACTGGCCATTAAGTGACACTTTTTTTGATACATGGAAGGCGTTCGAAAAACTGTATGAAGAAAAGCGTGTGCGGGCAATCGGCGTTTGTAATTTTCAAATCTCGCATTTAGAATTACTCTCAACCAAAGCAAATATTAAACCCATGCTTAATCAAATCGAGATTCATCCTTATTTAACTCAAATCGAATTAGTGGAATATTTACGACAACAAAAGATTGCTATTGAAGCTTGGTCACCGTTGGCTCGTAACAAAGTCATTAATGATCCGCTTCTTATTAAAATTGGTAATAAATATCAGAAATCAGCATCACAAGTGACATTACGCTGGCATATTCAAAATGGTTACATTGTGATCCCTAAATCAGCACATCCGGATCGAATTATGCAGAATGCTAATATTTTTGATTTCGAACTCACTTCAGATGAAATACAAGCGATTAATGGACTTAACCAAAATCAACGCGTAGGGCCGAATCCAGATAACGTTTATCAAAAAAATGGTTTTTGATGGTGAAAGATAAGATCTCTCAGCTCGAGAGATCATGAATCAATATGGGATAGGTGCTCCAACCAAAGATAGAACAATCGGTAGGGTAATTAAACTGATTAAAGTACTGAAAAAAGTGGCACTTGATACAAGTTCAGGGTGTGTGTCAAATTGTACCGACATTAATGTCGTGTTTGCTGCACTTGGCATCGCCGCTAGTACTATTAGCACTTGCTTATATACCGGTGCAATAGGCATGAAGTAGACCATGGCACAAGCAACAATTGGCGATAGAATCATCCGAGTGAGGAGTGCAAAAGATAATTTAGGATAATCCAGTTGGGTGATTTTTATTTTCGCTAATTGCATACCTAATATAATCATAATCACCACGATGGATGCGTCACCAATCATCCCAATGGACGTCATAATCGATTTAGATAAGGGAATGTTACAAAGTTGAAAAAGGATACCTAAAAACGCCCCATACGCCACAGGCATTCGAATAACTTTGTTAAAGACATCTTTTTGCGTAACGATATCATCTCGTGCGCTACCTTTTGCCGCATAATAGATACCAACAGTACTCATGACAAATTGTTGTAGCACCATCATAATTACGCCCAGATCAAATCCTATTGTGCCAAAAAAGACAAGCAATACGGGTGTGCCATAATTACCATTATTCATAAAGCAAGCGCTTAAAATCATTGCACAGCGTTCTTTGCTGGAATATTTCATCAAAATAGACCAAATCGAAATAATGATGACTAGAGCAAAACAGAGACCAAAAATATAGCAAATATAGAATAAGTATTCTGTTGTTAAGGTATGTGTATAAAATGTTTTAAATGCCAAAAAGGGTGAAAGCACATACAGTGACATTTTGGACAGGTTTGCCACATCAAAATGTAATTTTTTCTGCGCAATAAATCCCACCACGAAAATACAAAAAATAGGAAACAAAATAGTAAAAAATTGCATAGTTATTATCTTTAATTTATGTGATTAATTCATTGCATCGAGCGCAACAATGATGGATTGTTTTAGTTTATGACAAGTATCATCATCAAGGGCATGGTTATGTTTGTCGGTCAAAATAAACAGATCCTCGATATGTTCGCCGATAGTGGCAATTTTGGCACTCCTTAAAGATATCTCTAAGTTAGCAAAAACTTCTCCAACACAAGCTAAAAGTCCTGGTCTGTCTAAAGCAATCAATTCCATATAGGTTTGACTTTCGTTAAAGGATGATAAAAAGTTAATTTGTGTCGGCACTGAAAAATAGCGTAATCGTTGTTTAGGCGGTTTTACCGTAACACCTTTATAAGTCGGTTGTTGTAATGTTTTTTCAAGTGCATTTATTATACCTTCATAGCGATCAGATTGAACGGTATTGCCGTTAGGTTCCAGTACAATAAAGGTATCAAGCGCAAATCCTTGTTTATTGGTGATGATAAGCGCTTCAAGTATATTTAAATTGTGCATACTTAAGTTGTTGCAGACGGTAGCAAACAAATAAGGTCGGTCTGGTGAGTAAATAACGATTTCTGTACCACCATGATACGGCGTCGGATTGATCATAACTAGTGTTTGCGTTAAGTCGTGGTTTAACAAATTTTGAGCATGCCACACAATCTGTTCGGTAGTGTAGCGCAAAAAGTAATCAACCCGATAGTTTAGCCAAAGGTTTTTGATGTGTTGCTCATCATAATTTTGAGCGATTAAGATGGATAGTGCTTCTTGCTTGTGTTGACGAGCAATACTCCGCTGTTCCGGTATTTGGTGTATTCCAATATCAAATAAGTGTTCGGCATTAAAATACAGTTGACGTATTAAGCTTTGTTTCCAACTGTTCCAAAGTGTTTCGTTTGTCGCACACACATCAGCAACGGTTAAGCAGAGTAAATATTGAAGGCGACGCCGACTTTTAACTTGTTGAACAAATTCTTGAATCACAGCAGGATCTTGTAAGTCTCGATTTTGTGCCGTGACTGACATCAATAAATGATAGCGTACTAACCAAATAATCAGATCAGTATCTTTTGTTTCAAGCTCATGTAATTGACAAAATTTTTCAACTAATTTAGCACCAATTTCAGAATGATCACCATGTCGACCTTTACCGATATCATGAAATAAACCCGTAATAATTAACAGTTCAGGTTTGGATAATTTAGCAAAAACGTTTGAGCTATTAGGATGCTTTTGTTTCCCTTGTTCTGATTTTAAACTATCAAGCTCTATTAATAATCGTACCGTATGTTCATCAACTGTATAGGTATGAAATAGATCAAATTGCATCATACCAGCGATATGTTTCCAACCAGGTATATAGACCGCTAAAATACCATAACGATGCATGGGTAAAATTGCTTTTGCAATGGCATCCGGATGCTTAATGATTAACATAAATAGTGTTCTGGCTTTAGGGTGTTCACATAATAATGTGGTGAGTTTTCGCCTTGCAGAGCGTAACTGACGAATGGTATTAGAATAGAGACCGATGATTTGAGGATTGAGCAAAATGGTGTAAAACAGTTGCAGTATCATTGTCGGATCTTTTTTAAAGATACTATCATCTTTTACATCAATTAATTTTTCTCGGATTTGAAAGTGCTCATCGATAGCATAGGGTTTATTGCTTGGATTAACTTCAAGAATAGACTCATCAAATAATTGCAGTAACATCTGATTGAGTTCAGTAACGTTGTGTGCAATTCGGTAGTAATCATGCATCATTTGTTCAACAGGTGCATTTCCTTGACCTTGATAGCCTAAAAGCTTGGCGATACTTAATTGACGATCAAAAAGCAATCGGTTGTCATAGCGAGTAATGACACTGTGAAGGGCAAAACGAATACGCCATAAAAATTTACGACAAGTTCTAAATTCGTCTACCTCTTCTGGAGTGAGGTAATGAAAATCAGCAATTTTTTGCAAAAATTCATCGCCAAAGTGACGAATCGCAATCCATTGAATAATTTGCATATCCCGTAGACCGCCCGGACTATTTTTTAAATCAGGTTCAAGATTATAAGTTGTACTGTGATATTGCTGATGCCGGGCTTGTTGTTCGGCAATTTTAGCACGATAAAAAGCAGGAGAAGGCCAAATTTTATCACTAAAAATGTGTTGTCGAAGGGTTTGTAATAATGGATTATTACCCGCAACCCATCTTGATTCAATTAAATTGGTCATGATAGTAATATCGTTTTTAGCTTCTTGCAAACACGTTTTTAGCGTTCTGACACTATGACCTATATCCAAATGAAGATCCCAAAGCAGCCGTACTAACTTGCCGATTTGTTTTTCGATGTCATAATTAAGCGGATAATCACTTAATATCAAAATATCAATATCTGACAAAGGGTGTAGCTCTGCTCGCCCATACCCCCCGACAGCGATTAATGAAATACGATTATTTTTTAAAGTTGATGAAGTTTGATCGGGAATTTGAAAATAACACCATAATCGTGCAAGTAATTTATCGATAAATTGACTGCGTAGATGCACTAATTCATCAATATCTGCATTTTGTTTAAATTGCTTCATCGACCATTGTTGAAATTGGTCAAGGTGTTGTTTGAGAAAGTTAATATTTATCTCAGCATCACTAAAATCAAGTGGTGAAATAGGATAAATTAAATGCACTTGCGTCATGGGAATAAAATTAAGACCATTCAATAATCATATCGTCACCTGATTTTCACAGACTGTCAAGCAACAGTTTAGTTTGTTGCTTGAACTTTTGTTTTAATTTTTTACACGGTCACAATTTATTTCTACATTCATTTTTCGATTTGCGTTTGGAGCATTATCGATAAGAATTTCAGTTAATTCCGTTGTTTTGAATTTGTCCGGTGATAAATAGTTCATGGTCTTTTGCGTTTTTGATGTAACACCATTATTGGATTTTATATCCATTGAATCATTATAATAAGCTTTTAAATTATATGGATAAGATGTATCTGTACCAAAATTGAAAAATAAGGTATTGTCCTTCATAAAATACTTAATCATCCCTTTATCTTGTTTGAGTGGTGCATAGTCAGAAAATTTACCATTTTCCCATTTTGCCTCTTGCCCTGAAAATGTGCAATCCCACTCACCAATAAGCATTTCTTCAGTTACTTTTTTTTCACCACAACCAACCAAAACTAAACCGACAAGACTACTCAATAAAAGTTTTTTCATATTAAAACCTATAATTAATGTAAGTAAAAATGAAGTAAGTTTTTTCAAGATCGATGAATAGTACTGTTTCAAACGTTAGTGCAACTACAATATAACACAGTTTTATTTAATTATGCTTCAAATATTGATAGTAATTAACACGAAAACATTTACTGTTATCTATTATGATTTATACCCCAAAAAAACAACATAATTTCGTCAAGCTAAATAGCAATTCGATAGTTTTTACCTTACATTTTAAATATCATAAACTAAATAAAAGCGTTGATAGGCTTTTATTTTAGTTATAGCTAATTTTTTGTATCGATTGAATCATTAGCATTTTCATAAACTAAAGCGGAACCCTTAGTTAATATTGCAGATACCGAAACATCAGATAATTTTATCGTATGCTGACCTGGTTTTAAATCATACTTAGATACAGGAATCGCATTGTTATCAAGATAGATAGCATAACCAATAATTTGTTGTGCTTGATTCAAATCATTATTGACGTTAATACTGATTGATGTATTGATTTTGCGAAATGTCGAATTTTGGTGATTACTGATCTTTTGTTCTAATTTTTTTGACATTTCAACAACCATACCACCTGACTCGTTATTGCGTATTTGGATATCACCATTACCCGTTTTTCCTCCTACCATAATCGGTATTTCAAATACTGCTTTAGAATCCATTTTTTCTCGATAACATTCAATATATTTTGCATCCGCAAAAATTTTTTGAATTTCATTTTTTGCTTTTATTAACGTGGATGATTCTTGTCGTGAATCTTTAAAGTCAGTACATGATGAAACTTCAATCAATATTTTTGACTGTACGGTTTTTGCTGTTTCACTTTGCACGTCGCTAAGGTTTACTGTCGGTGCTAATTCAACTTTACAACCTGATAGTAACGTAATAGCAATTAAATTTACCATGAATTTATTCATTTTACTTCTTACTTCCTTTTGATTTATTTAACTAATATCGGTTAAATAATACAATTAAAAAGATTATTAATCAAACATTAAGAAATGTAATATAAATTAAAAAAAGAAATTGGATTGTAATTACTTAGATTTGGTTAACCGCTAAAGACAAAACATGCACAGGCTTTAGTACTAAACCTGTGCAAGTCAGGATAGGAAGTTTTAATGACAGCGTAAATTATAAAGTAAAATCACTCAAATCATCTTCATTGATTTCAGAATCAATTTGACCGACTAGATAAGAGCTCATTTCGGCTTCTTGTGGCGCAACTTGAACATTGTCGGATACTAACCAATTATTGATCCATGGAATCGGGTTAGATTTTACCTCGTAAGGCAATTTCAATCCGACCGCTTGCATACGAATATTGGTGATGTATTCAACATATTGACATAAAATATCTTTATTTAAGCCAATCATTGAACCGCCTTCAAATAAGTATGCTGCCCACTCTTTTTCTTGATTCGCTGCTTGTAAAAACAGGTCATAGCAGTCTTGTTCACACTCTTTTGCGATTTCAGCCATTTCAGGATCATCTTCACCACTACGAAGCGTATTAATCATAAATTGAGTTCCCGTTAAGTGAAGGGCTTCATCACGGGCAATGAGTTTGATGATTTTTGCATTTCCTTCCATTAGTTCTCGTTCAGCGAAAGCAAAAGAACAAGCAAAGCTGACATAAAAACGAATGGCCTCAAGGGCATTAACACTCATTAAGCAAAGGTACAGTTTCTTTTTCAATTCACGTAAACTTATGGTAATGGTTTTATTGTTAACTGTGTGTTTACCTTCACCTAATAAGTTGTAATAACTCGCATAGCTAATTAGATCATCATAATAACCCGCAATGTCACCCGCACGTTTTTGGATCTCTTTATTTGTCACAATGTCATCAAATACCACCGAGGGATCATTGACAATGTTACGTATGATGTGTGTGTAAGAACGAGAGTGAATTGTTTCTGAAAACGACCACGTTTCTACCCAAGTTTCAAGTTCAGGAATTGAAATTAAAGGGAGTAAAGCAACGTTTGGACTACGACCTTGAATCGAATCCAATAATGTTTGGTACTTTAAATTACTAATGAAAATATGTTTTTCATGCTCGGGTAGTGCCGCATAGTCAATGCGGTCTTGAGATATATCGACTTCTTCCGGACGCCAAAAAAACGAAAGTTGTTTTTCGATTAATTTTTCGAACATTTCATATTTTTGTTGGTCATAACGCGCCACATTAACCGGTTGACCAAGAAACATGGGTTCTTTAAGCTGATCGTTATGTACATGCGAAAAGGTACTGTAATTCATATTCATAATCGTACTCCTAACTGAATTTAGTTACTTTTACCACTACCTGTCGACAGCGGAAAAGGGGCAATATTGGGGGATCAAAATCCCCCATTGAATGTTTTTAAAGTGATGCTTTGTTTTTGTCTAAAAGGGCAATTAAATTTTACAAGCCCCGCCTTCACAACCGTCATCACTTTCAGTTAGTGCAATATCCCCTTGAATATCTTCCGCCCCATCACGTGTGTTATGGTAGTAGAGTGTTTTGACACCAAATTTATATGCGGTTAATAAATCAGCAAGTAGCTGTTTCATCGGTACTTTGTCATTCGGGAATTTTGTCGGATCATAATTGGTGTTAGCCGAAATTGATTGATCGATAAATTTCTGCATAATACCAACTAATTGTAAATAACCCGTGTTATTAGGAATTTGCCAAAGTAGTTCATAGAAGTTTTTTAAATCTTTATAGTCAGGTACTACCTGCTTTAAGATGCCATCTTTCGATGCTTTAACGCTGACATATCCTCGAGGTGGCTCGATACCATTAGTCGCATTAGATATTTGCGAAGACGTTTCAGAAGGCATTAACGCCGATAAGGTTGAATTACGTAGACCATGAGTTTTAATTGATTCACGCAGTGATTCCCAATCATAATGTAATGGCTCTTTTGTAATGGTATCAAGATCCTTTTTATAGGTATCTATCGGTAATATCCCTTGTGAATAGGTCGTTTCGTTAAATAAGTTACATGCACCTTTTTCTTTCGCTAGGTTATTTGATGCTTTTAAAAGATAATATTGCATCGCTTCAAACGTGCGGTGGGTTAAATTATTAGCGCTGCCGTCTGAATATTTTACCCCATGTTTTGCTAAATAATAGGCATAGTTAATGACACCAATGCCTAATGTACGGCGATTAATGGATGAATTGCGAGCAGCAGGAACAGGGTAATCCTGATAATCAAGCAGTGAATCAAGGGCACGAACCGTTAAATCGGTAAGCTCTTCAAAATCATCTAACGATTGAATTTCACCTAAATTAAAGGCGGACAGTGTACATAGTGCTATTTCACCCTTTTCATCGTTGACATTGTTCAGCGGTTTAGTTGGTAACGCAATTTCCATACATAAATTAGATTGATGTACAGGCGCAAGCTGAGCATTGAATGGACTGTGAGTATTACAGTGGTCAACATTTTGAATATAAATACGTCCAGTTGATGCACGTTCTTGCATTAACAGGGCAAAGAGTTCTACCGCTTTCACTACACGTTTTCGAATGTTTACATCTTGTTCATATTGATGATACAACGCATCGAATTTTGCTTGATCGGCAAAAAACGCCTCGTATAGACCCGGAACATCTGACGGGCTAAAAAGGGTAATGTTTTCGTTTTGGATTAAGCGTTGATACATTAATTTATTAATCTGAACACCATAATCCAAATGTCGAACACGGTTTTCTTCAACACCTCGATTGTTACGTAAAACCAATAGACTTTCGACTTCTAAATGCCAAAGCGGGTAAAATACCGTTGCAGCACCACCACGAACACCGCCTTGTGAACAGGATTTTACCGCTGTTTGAAAATATTTATAGAATGGGATACAACCGGTGTGGAAAGCTTCACCACCACGAATTGAACTACCAAGCGCTCGAATTTTGCCCGCATTAACCCCAATGCCTGCACGTTGTGACACATATTTGACAATTGCGCTTGCCGTCGCATTAATAGAATCTAAGCTGTCATCACATTCGATAAGTACACATGAACTAAATTGGCGTGTTGGGGTGCGAACACCGGCCATAATTGGCGTTGGTAATGAAATTTTAAAAGTTGAGACTGCATCATAAAAGCGTTTGATGTAGCTAAGACGCGTATCTTTAGGGTAATTAGCAAAAAGACAAGCTGCGACTAAAATATATAAAAACTGTGCACTTTCATAAATCTCGCCTGTTACCCGATTTTGAACTAAGTATTTTCCTTCAAGCTGTTTTACTGCTGCGTACGAAAAAGACATATCACGCCAATGATCGATAATTTTATCCATTTGTTCAAACTCTTCTTGCGTATAATCTTCAAGTAAGTGTTTGTCATAACGGTCACTTGCCACTAGTTTTTTTACATGTTCATAAAGTGGTGGAGGAGTAAATTGGTTATACGCTTTTTTACGTAAATGAAAAATGGCTAAACGTGCAGCCAAATATTGATAATCTGGTGAATCTTGCGATATAAGATCGGCGGCAGCTCGAATAATTGTTTCATGAATATCAGATGTTCGGATCCCATCATAAAATTGAATATGTGAACGTAATTCAACTTGAGATACCGAAACATTTTCTAATCCTTCTGCTGCCCATGTAATTACCTTGTGAATTTTATCAAGATTGATAGGTTCTTTCTTACCATCTCGCTTGGTCACAAATATTGATTTATTCATTTTCCATCCAGTTTTATCCCGTTTTTTGTGGAGCTTATCATAATTGATATTTGTCAAAATATACAATATATAGTGCCTATTAATCATTTTATTACTATATATAGTGTATTTATTAGTCAGTTAACATTTTTTTATTTTGTTAACTATCGGTTAGTAAACGTTTTTTTCTGTAATAAAATAAAATGGTTTAGAAAGGTTTTACTTATGAATCATTTTTGTTTTTTATAACGTTGAATTGCGCTTGCTTTATTTTGGGCTTCTAACCATGCAAGTTTATCGGCATAATTTTTTTCTGCACCACGATCAGTTGGTTGATAATATTTACTATCAGCCATTTCAGGCGGAAAATAATTTTCACCTGCTGCAAAAGCATTAGGTTCATCATGTGCATAACGGTATTGTGCTCCATAGCCCAAATTTTTCATTAGACTGGTTGGTGCATTACGTAAATGTTCAGGTACATCATAGTCTGGCTTAGACTGCGCGTCACTCATAGCTTGTTTGAAAGCAAGATAGACGGCGTTACTTTTCGGTGCACAAGCCAAATAAACTATAGCTTGCGCAATGGCGCGTTCTCCCTCGGCGGGGCCAACACGCGTAAAACAATCCCACGCCGCCAATGCAACTTGCATTGCTCTTGGATCGGCGTTCCCGACATCTTCAGAGGCAATTGCCAGTAATCGACGAGCAACATAGAGGGGATCACCACCAGCAGTAATGATTCTTGCATACCAGTATAATGCAGCGTCAGGCGCAGAACCACGAATTGATTTATGGACGGCAGAAATCAAATCATAATATCGGTCACCTTGATTATCGAATCTGGCACTACGCTCACCCATGACTTCTTTGAGTAACGCTGGTGTTAGTTCATTGCCACCGGACATATCCACTAATAATTCAAGTGTATTCAGTGCACGTCTGGCATCCCCTCCAACAAATTCAGCAATCTGTTTTTTTGTTTCTGGTGGTAACACGACATGTTTATTGCCATAACCTCGAACCGGATCATCAATGGCTTGTTGTAAAATATTTTCGATATCGGCATTGGTTAATGATTTGAGTAAATAAACCCTAGCTCGTGATAACAGCGCTGAATTGAGTTCGAATGACGGATTTTCAGTTGTCGCCCCAATAAAAGTAACTGTACCATTTTCAACATAAGGTAAAAATGCATCTTGTTGGCTTTTATTAAAACGATGAACTTCATCAACAAATAAGATCGTGCGGATACCCGCTTGCTGATTGATTTTTGCTCGCTCAATGGCTTCACGAATATCTTTGATTCCGGATGTGACTGCCGAAATTCTTTCGACTTTAGCATGAGCATGATGCGCTATAATTTCAGCTAATGTGGTTTTCCCAGTTCCCGGAGGCCCCCATAAGATCATTGAATGAAGGTTTCCGGCTTCAATGGCTTTCGGTAATGGTTTTCCTGCTCCTAGTAGCTGAGTTTGTCCAATGTATTCTGATAAATTACGTGGACGCATTTTTGCCGCTAAAGGCTGAAATTCATCGGTCGTAAAATCAAATGACATGCTAGGCATAACAGGTGGTATCCAAGTTTGAAAAATTCATTATATTATATACTTGTTAATTGATAAGTGAAAAAGAAAAGAAAATAACTTTTCGAACTTAACGAAAAACGGTAATATTTTGACCTAATCAGATTTACGAACACTATTTAACGCTTTGTTATAGATAAAAAAAGTAAGGATTCGTTATGAAACAATTTTTAGTATTAATGGGATTATTAGTTAGCGTATCCGCTTGGGCAGGTGATAAGGAGGTCTTACAACAGCGTTTAGACAAAGTTGACGGATTTTATGCACGCTTTTCACAAGATGTAAAAACAGCAGATAATCAGCAAGTTCAGGAAGGAAAGGGGGATCTTTGGGTAACAAGACCTTACTATTTCAATTGGAAAATGACAGAGCCAGAGGAAACAACTATTATTTCGGATGGAAGTAATATGTGGGTCTATACGCCAACAGTCGAACAAGTCACGGTGATGGATTTAAAAAAAGCCGTTGATAATCGTTTAATGCTTTTAATTACCGATAGTCATAATCCTATTTGGAACCACTATCAAGTTACACGTAAACAAGATTCATTCACTTTAAAGCCAACAGACAGTTCAAGTCAGAATTTTATCATTTCAGTGTTACCAAGCGGAATGATTTCCAATTTTACGATTATTGAGGAAGATGGACAACGCAGTTTTTATGATCTATCGCACCAAAAACTTGGAAAAGTAGAACTCAGTAAGTTTCATTTTGAACCGCCTTTAGGCATTCAAATTGACGATCAACGATAAGTGATCAATGCATTTAAAGTAATAAAAGTCATTATCGATTATCATTTTGAGCCTTAAACACAAGATAGCGTCAATTAATTTTGCTAAATTTATTTTTAATTAGTTGATAGCTACGAGTGAGTTAAAGCTTGATGATTTGTTTAGTTTAGTCTAATTCATTGTTATTGATACTAATGACGGGATTATCAGAAAATAAATAGTGATCACGTCTTGTTTCAAAATCTTTATTTGCAGCATCAAAAAGTGCTTTTTTAGTGTTTTCTAAATGCTGCCACATCGCTAATTTTGCTGCTTTAGGATCTCGATTAATTAAAGCTTCCAAAATTTGGTTATGTTCATCTGCCCAATTATTAATGGTTTGTTCTGGCATATTTTCATGAAGTTTTTTCCATAAAGGATTTAACGTGCGCTGTTGCCATGTCTCTTCAACAATGATAGTTAAAGCACTGTTACGAGTAATCATGGCAATCTGAGTATGGAATTTAATATCCCAATAGGGATCGCGATGATGATCTTCTTTTTGAGCATTATGTTGAATTTCTAATAATTTAACAATATCTCCCTTGGTGATTTGTGTGGCAGCAAATTCAGCAATATTACTCTCAATAAGTTGGCGTGCTTGCAACAGTTCAAAAGGCCCACTTTTTACAAAATTTAATCCTCCTGAAGTTGATGAAAGGTTTTTAAGCGAGCTATTGCCAATAACGTGGATACCCGATCCTTTACGTGCTTCAACAAAACCTTCAACTTCTAACATGATTATTGCTTCTCTTACGACAGAACGACTAACTTTTAACTCTTCGCACACCAATCTTTCTGAAGGTAATTTGCTTCCTATTGGGTAAATACCGCTAATAATCCGATTTTTTAATTCTGATGCGATGACTTGATAAAGCCTGTGATATTCATTTTGTTTTTCGGTCATAATTTATTTTTTTAAAATACCTAAGTCGTTTAAATATAACCTTAAAATAACATCTAATTGATTAGAGTTAAATAATGTAACTCTAATTTTTTTTATACTATTTTTATCAATTCTTACATAACTGACAAGTCGATAAACCATCTTAAATTGTTGTTATATTTTAGCTATATCATGTGTGTCAACTTTTTAGATTGTCATATATGTTTGAGTTAAATTTGATGTCTTTTTCACTAAATTTATATATCTAATATAGGTTAACTATCTTGCAGTTATAAGTTAGATTTTTTAGGGATACTTAACCGTGTTACATTTTATCGTCTCACGCAAGTTGCTGAATCGACATTCCTCATTTTTTGATCATTTAAAACACAGTTAATGGCGTCTAATTAAAACATTTTTAATCATTCAATGGGTAAACCCACCTTGTTGCGATTTATGAATTAAAAAGTTGTCTGATATCTTGTTTTAAAGTTCAACGTTCAAATTTTTTTGAATTTATCAGCATAATGATTATCTTACTTTTAGATTTACCTATTGTTAACAAAACACCATGATGAATTTTGCTGTTTATTGCAAGTCTTAGAAATAATTTTTGATGTGGATCACATTTATCCAATAAACCCATTAAAGCTAAATTTTTAGCTCTTTATATTCCTTATCAGTGGTTAACTCTTCATAGGATAAATTATGACAAGTGAATTTTATAAAAAACCAACTTATTGGTTTGCTTCCTGTTATAGCTTTATGTATTACGCAGCAGGCAGTTTTGTTTTCTCTTTTTACTCAATTTGGCTTAGTAAAGAGATTGGTTTAACAGCGAAACAAACGGGTATCATTTATTCATTTAACTACTTTATTTCGTTAATTATCATGATTATATATGGTGTTTATCAAGATAAATTAGTCTTAAAAAAACACCTTATTTGGTTTCAAAGTATTATTATCACCTGCGCAGCACCTGCATTAATTTATATTTATGAACCACTTTTAAAGCATAACTTTTATGTTGGTGTGATTTTTGGCAGTTTCTTTTTAGGATTTGGTTGGGTCGCAGGTATGGGATTGATTGATTCATATTGTGAAAAGATTAGTCGGGCGTTTGGATTTGAATTTGGACAATGTCGAACTTGGGGATGTATTGCTTATGCAGTAGGGACTTTTATCGCCGGAATTTTAATAAGTATTAATCCCCATCTTAATTTTTGGGCAGCGTCAATTGTCGGTCTCTGTTTTATGATTTTAAATCTCAATTTTAAACCTGACTTAACTCAATCCTCAAGTGTGGTATTTCAAAAGAAAGAAAAATTGACCTTTAATGAAATCCTTTCTGTGTTTGCGCTCAAAAAGTTTTGGATATTTGTTATTTATGTATTAGGCACTTATAGCCTTTATAATATTTATGATCAGCAACTGTTTCCTGTCTATTTCACACAACAATTTACCGATGTAAATGATGGTTATCATTTATATGGTTTATTAAATTCTTTTCAAGTGTTCTTAGAAGCTGCAGTCATGTTTTGTGTTCCTTTTGTTGTTAATCGAGTTGGCGCAAAAAATGCGCTTATTTTTGCTGCATTTATATCGGCATCACGAATATTTTTAACTGCTCATGTTGATAGCATTGTCATTATATCCATTATTAAGCTGATGCATTGTTTAGAAATTTCAACCATTTTAGTCTCAGTTTTTAAGTATATTGATAACAATTTTAATGCTCGTCTTTCTGCCACTGTTTTCCTGATTGGTTATCAAGTCGCAGGTTCAGTTGGGGTTATTTTGTTCTCAACTTATGTTGGCGACATTTATGATACCGCTGGCGCCGCAACGACGTTTAATAATTTAGGTTTGGTGGTTTTAGGTTTTATGATTTTTGCTATTTTCTTCTTAAGTCGAGACCAAAAAGGGAACACATAAAAAAAAGATTAATAAAAACACATATCTTTTAGACGGTAATAATAAGAATTTATTAAGACATATTAAGGATTAAAAATGAATATATTCAATTCAGTGACACAATTTAACTTTGAACAAACTCGAACTATTTCACCTGAAAATATGACAGGCGAAAAGGGTAAGTCTTGTATGAAAGCGAGTGCTTTAGGCCCTAGCCGTAAAGGACAAGGGTGTATCTCGATTCCCGCAGGGGAAAAAATAACTATTGCAGAAATTAGCGGGCCTGCTGAAATTAGACATATGTGGTTTACCTTAACCGATAGAACACATCGTGGTAGTTTTGTCTTGCGTGATGTGGTTATTCGTATCTACTGGGATGACGAAACAATACCGTCAGTTGAAAGCCCAATTGGTGATTTTTTCTGTAATGGATTTGGAGCAAGATGTGATATCAATTCATTACCGATTGTGGTTAATCCAACAGGGGGATTTAACTGTTATTTTAGAATGCCATTCAATAAAAAAGCCAGAATAGAAATTCACAACGAGCATGAAGCAGATTTACAACATTTCTTTTTCACTATTAATTATGCCATCATGCCAAAACCGTTCGAACAGCCTCTCTATTTTCATGCACAATGGCGTCGTCAGCGTGTAACTCAGTGTGCACAAGATTATGTCATATTAGATAACGTACAAGGTCATGGCTATTATGTGGGGACGTATTTAGCCTTAACCGCTTTAGAACGGTATTGGTGGGGAGAAGGCGAGTTCAAATTTTATCTGGATGATGATAGTGCGTATCCAACACAACATTCAACTGGCTCAGAAGACTATTTTGGTGGGGCATGGGCATTTCATAATCGTGACAGTCAAGGTAAGCCTAAAGCAAAATGTTTTCAAACACTGTTTATGGGCTATCCTTATCAAACTAATCGAGATGCTACACGGGATTTTTTTCAAACAGGTGATTCAAATCCGGTACATGGCTTCGGCGATGATGCACTTCCGATGCATGGTTTATACCGTTGGCATTTACCTGATCCGGTTGCTTTCCATAAAAATATTAAGTTAGCTTTTCAACAGATCGGAAATGATGATATAAGATTGTATGAACGTTGTGATGATATTGCCAGCGTGGCGTATTGGTATCAAAATCCGTCGGAAAATCACAACCCGACTTTTCCCAATAAACAACAACGCACACCACGATAGTCTGGAAGGTGAAATATGGCGAGTAATAAATTAAGAATCAATGATATTGCTCGTTTGGCTGGCGTTTCGGCAACGACCGTCAGCCATATTTTTAATAAACGAGATAAAAAATATCGAATCTCATCTCTTACACGCCAAAAAGTGCTTGCAATAGCTGAGCAGTATAAAGAGCAATCGCATATTCGTCGATACTTAGTCAAGGCGAAGAGTACCAATACAATTGGTGTCATTGTTCCTGATATGTCGAACTCGTTTTTTTCGATGTTTTTACACCATTTAGAAGCATCATTTCGGGAAAAAAATATTCAGCTTTTAATTACTTGTAGCCACTATAATAAAGAGGTTGAAATTAATGTAGCGCAAAATTTGGTTGAACGAAAAGTGGATGCAATGATAGTGGTCACATCACTAGATAGCGATGAGTTTTACATGAGTATTAATCAACATACTCCGGTGTTATTTTTTGATCGTTATATTGAGCATACCATACTTCCATTTATTACAAGTGAGGCAATAGGATCGGTAGCTGAATTAATCGAACCTTATGCAAAAAAATTAAATGAGTTTTATTTTATTGGTTGTGATGCACAACTCACTTCAATTCGTGCTCGGTTACAAGGATTTAAACAAGGTTTAACGAATGCAGGCTTAACGCCAGCTTCTGACTGGATCATTTGTGATAGTTATTGCCCAAATAAAGGTTATGACTTACTCAAACGATTGCATCAAAAATTAGGGCGTTTACCGAAAGCTATTTTTACTCCGTCCGGTAATTTATTGCAGGAAGTGTTGAGCTATTTAGTCGAGGTTAAAGTTAATCCAGACCAAATTTGCTTATGTTCGTATGATTATAATATTTATCTGGATTACTCTTATTATCCGATTGATGCTATTGCACAAGATTTTCAAACTATGGCACTGACGTGTGTAAACACTATAGATGATCTGCTTAATTTTAAAGCGCTAAAGCATAACGCGATTTTCATCAAACCACACATTAAACGCCATCCATAGCTTTTACGATGAGAGACAAAAGTAATAATAAGATGATTAGCGATTAGCGATTAGCGTTTTTCATGATACGCGCTTTATCAACCTGCCATTGCCGTTCTTTGATATCCGTTCGTTTATCGTACTCTTTCTTGCCTTTAGCCACACCAATTTTGACTTTTGCCCAAGCATTTTTCCAATATAATGAAAGCGCAACAACTGTGTAACCTTTTTGATTGATTTGACCAAATAGCGAATTTAATTCACGTTCATTCAAAAGCAATTTACGGTTACGCATGGGATCGCAGACAACATGTGTTGAAGCCACATTTAATGGTGTAATGGTTGCACCAAATAACCATGCTTCCCCGTCTTTAAGCAGTACATAGCTATCGCTAATATTTACTTTTCCTGCACGCAGGGATTTAACTTCCCAACCTTGTAGGGATAATCCCGCCTCAATTTCCTCTTCAATAAAGTACTCATGGCGTGCGCGTTTATTTAATGCAATGGTTGCCGAACCGGGTTTGTGTGATTTTTTCTTAGTCATAATGTGCGTTATTATAGAGTTACGTGTTAATATATGCCACAAATTTTATTTTTAATTAATTAATGTTATGGCACATATATTTCACGAAGTTATTGAACCGTATTCAATTGAACAAATGTTTTCATTAGTCAATGACATTGAGCGATATCCTGAATTTGTTCCCGATTGTATCGCAACGGGAATTATTAGAAAACAGGATAATATTATTGCTGCATTTATTGAAGTTGAAAAATTTGGTTTCAAAAAATCATTTACCACATTAAATCAAATTAATGAACCTAATTCAATCGATTTAACCCTTTTAGAAGGCCCATTCAAGCACCTTTCGGGCAAATGGCAGTTTACTACACTTTCTGACAACCAAAGTAAAATCAGTTTTAGTTTAGATTTTGAATTTCAAAATAAATTATTAGACATGACTTTTACCCCAATGTTTAAAGATGTGATGATAAATATGGTTAAAGCGTTTTCCAATCGAGCAAGGCAGATTTATTAATATGATAACGGTTCAAGTTGTGTATGCGTTACCGAATAATCCGACAATAATTGATTGTCAGGTTGAAGAATCGACGAATATCTTGCAAGCAATAGTAAAATCCAATATCTTATCTATTTGTCGCATTCAATTAGATGATCATCTAATTGGTATTTATGGAAAACGTTGTTCGCTTGATGAACTAGTGAAAGAGGGTGATCGTATTGAAATTTATCGCCCTTTAATCAACGATCCTAAAGAAATAAGACGAAGAAGAGCAGCATTAAATAAATAATGATTACTGGCAAGGGAAACACGATGCATAATCTGATAATTGAAAAGATTGAAACCTTATGCAAAAAACGCGGTATTAAATTGACAACCCAACGTCGTACAGTTTTAGATATCATGTTAACGGCAAATAAGGCTATGAGTGCATACGATCTTTTAGATTTATTAAAAGTCAGTGAACCCCAAGCCAAACCACCGACTATTTATCGTGCCCTTGAATTTCTGCTTGAGCAAGGCTTTATACATAAAGTTGAATCAAGCAATAGTTATATTGTTTGCCCACATTTTCAAGACCCCGATCATCTTTCAATTCTCTTTATTTGTGATAAATGCCGACAAATTTTTGAAAAACACTCAGCAAATATTGAACAACAACTAAAACAACTGGCACAACAAAGTCAATTTTTGATTAAACACAGCGTGTTGGAAATTCATGGAGTGTGTCAGTCGTGTCAACCTTAATTATTTTTCTTTGGCTATTGAATATCGGCTGTGACACGGTCGGTCAAATCGCCTTTAAATATGCAGCGATTACCTCAAAGCATAATCAAGGTTTAGATTATTGGCATAAACTATTTGGTAATTTTTGGCTTTGGATTGGTTTTGGATCTTATTTTGTTGGTTTTATTTTCTGGTTAGCTTTTTTAAGCGAAGTGCCTTTGTCACAAGGTATTTTATTGGGTTCGTTTAATATGATAACGGTCATGTTAGCAGGACGAATCTTATTTAAAGAGCACCTAACGTGTTTTCGGTTGTTAGGGATATTTTTTATTACAGCAGGAGTAGTTTTAGTAGGACTCACGGAATGAAAAAATTCTATTTAATTGGCTTTATATTACTGCTTTTTTTTGATACTTTTGGTCAAACCAGTTTTAAGCTGACAGCAATATCGGCTTTGCCTTTCGAATTGAGTGTTGATTGGTTATTACGTATTTTTAGCCACTGTTGGGCTTATTTAGTCATGATAGGTTATACCGGTGCATTTGTGACCTGGATGGTACTGTTAAAAAAAGCACCAGTTGGCCCTGCTTTTGCAGCCTCGCATTTACAAGTTGTTACGGTAATGTTAGTGTCGGTAATGGTGTTTAATGAAAAGATTACATTAACACGCTTTATAGGCGCAATAAGTATAATCATCGGGATTATTTTTTTAGCGTTAGCTGAACAAAGAATTCACCAAAAGTCTAAATAGCGCATAGCTAATTTGAAAATGATGTGATTTTAACAATTTATGGCAATTACTTCTTAAATTTGTTTATCGAGATTCTTTAACATTTCGATTATAGGTCGATTTGCATCAGGAAATTCATCCGCATTCAATTCTTCTTGATCTACCCATCGGCTGGGTTGTCCTTCTTTAGCAAATGGAACGCCGTCCCATTCTTCTACTAAATAAGCGTGAATGGTAATATCACGATCATCGTAGCTGTGTTTCACTACTTTTAAAAATTGAGCATCATGGATTTGGATATCAACTTCTTCAGCAATCTCGCGTTGCAAAGTTTGATAAGGTGTTTCACCTACTTCTATTTTTCCTCCGGGAAACTCCCAAAAACCCGCTAAATGAGAGTCTTCTCCACGTTGGGTAATAAAAATTTGACAATTTTCCGAACGTATAATTCCTATTGCTATTTCAGTATGTTTTCTCATAATTCTGTTTATCTATCCGTAAAATTAGGGAAAGTGAACACTTTCCCTTGAATTTAAACGACGATGATAATCGCTGATTAAATCATCAATAATGTTTGATGATACTAAATTTTTTGCTTATTGAACAGCACCATGACAATGTTTATACTTCTTACCTGAACCACAAGGACATGGATCATTTCTTCCCACTTTGGCTTCAGTGCGAACTCTAGGTTGAGTTGAGCTTGTATTGTTTTCGCTTTCACCTTCGATATTAGAAGCTGATTCATGACTTGCATGTTGCTTAGCTGATAGTTTTTCCATTTCAGCAATGCGTTGACGTTCTGCTTCTTCCACTTCTTCTTGTGAACGAATAACAACACGACTTAATATCCCAATAACTTCATATTTTAGTGATTCTAACATGTCTTCAAACATGTTAAAGGATTCACGTTTATATTCTTGTTTAGGATCTTTTTGCGCATAACCTCGTAGATGAATACCTTGACGTAGATAATCCATCGCAGCCAAGTGTTCTTTCCACAAGTTATCAAGCGTCTGTAACATAACTGTTTTTTCAAAATGTCTAAATGCTTCTGAACCTGCTGCTTGCTCTTTTTCTTCATAAGCTTGTTGAGCAATTTGAATAATACGTTCTCGAAGTGACTCTTCATAAAGATTTTGTTCTTCATCCAACCATTTAGCAATTGGAAGATCCAAATCAAAATCACGTTTTAGCGCTAATTCAAGTCCTGGTACATCCCACATATCTTCGATTGATTCCCGTGGAATATAACGATCGATGAGCGCATTAAATACATCAACACGGATTACGGTAATGGTATCTTTAATTTCAGTATTATCCAGTATCTCATTTCGTTGACGATAAATTGCTTTACGTTGCTCATTGGCAACATCATCATATTCAAGCAATTGTTTACGAATATCAAAGTTACGACTTTCAACTTTCTTTTGAGCAGTCGCAATCGCTTTATTGACCCATGGGTGTTCGATCGCTTCGCCTTCTTTCATACCCAATTTACGCATCATATTACCAACACGTTCTGACGCAAAGATTCTCATCAGCGGATCTTCAAGCGATAAATAAAAACGTGAACCGCCCGGATCTCCTTGACGACCAGCACGACCGCGTAACTGATTATCAATCCGACGGGATTCATGTCGTTCTGTACCTAAAATGTAAAGCCCGCCCAGTGCAATAACTTCTTCATGTTTAACTTGCCATGCTTGTTTAGCTTTTTCGATATCTTCTTGAGTAGGATTTTCAAGTTTTGCTAAATCGCTTTGCCAGTTACCGCCAAGCATAATATCGGTACCTCGACCCGCCATATTGGTTGCAATAGTGACAGCGCCTTTACTCCCTGCATTAGCAATAATTTCTGCTTCTTGGGCATGGAACTTGGCATTTAATACGTTGTGCTTAATGCCAACTTTTTTAAATGCATTGGATACCAATTCTGATTTTTCAATCGATGCAGTCCCCACTAGTACTGGTTGTCCTCGTTTTACACAATCTTGTACGTCAGCGACAATGGCTGCAATCTTCTCTTTTTCAGTCATATAGACTAAATCGGATTGGTCTTTACGCTGCATTGGGCGGTTAGTTGGTATAACAATGGTATCCAAACCATAAATCTGATGGAATTCGAAGGCTTCAGTATCGGCAGTACCCGTCATACCGGCTAATTTTTCATATAGACGGAAATAGTTTTGGAAAGTGATTGAAGCTAACGTCTGGTTTTCATTCTGAATTTTAACATGTTCTTTTGCTTCAACCGCTTGATGTAAGCCGTCAGACCAACGACGTCCTTCCATTGTTCGTCCAGTATGCTCATCGACAATAATAATTTCGTTATTTTTAACGATGTAGTCGACATCACGATGAAATAAATGATGGGCTCGTAGTGCCGCATTGACATGATGCATTAACACAATATTACTTGGCGCATAAAGCGACTCATCATTTTTCATGATACCTTGTTTAATTAGTAGTTCTTCTACCTTAATTAATCCTCGTTCAGTTAGATTAACTTGACGTGATTTTTCATCAATTGAAAAGTCACCGTCTCCTTGAAACTGATCTGAGTCTTCTTTTTCTTGGCGAATAAGATGAGGGATAATTTTATCAACACTCACATATTTATCTGAGCTGTCTTCGGCTTGCCCAGAAATAATCAACGGTGTTCTTGCTTCATCAATTAAAATTGAGTCAACCTCATCGACTAAAGCATAATGTAATGGTCGTTGAACACGCGCATCTTTACTAAACACCATATTGTCACGTAAGTAGTCAAATCCATATTCGTTGTTGGTACCATAAGTGATATCAGCGCTGTAAGCTTCTCGTTTTATTGCTGGCGGCATATTGGGCAGGTTAATACCAACGGTTAAACCTAAAAATTCAAATAAAGGACGATTATTTTCAGCATCACGTTGTGCTAAATAATCATTGACCGTGACGACATGCACACCTTTGCCTGTTAATGCGTTTAAATAAGCGGGTAATGTTGCGGTTAACGTTTTACCTTCACCTGTACGCATTTCGGCTATACAGCGCTCATTTAAAACCATACCACCAATTAACTGAACATCAAAATGACGCATACCAAAAACACGTTTACTGGCTTCACGGACAACGGCAAAAGCTTCTTCTAAAATATCATCTAAACGGGTACCTGATGCTAATTTTTGTTTAAATTCAACTGTTTTTGCTTTAAGTTCATCATCAGTTAATGCTTCCATTGCAGGTTCTAATGCATTAATTCTTTCAACACGCTTACGCAGGGTTTTTAGCACACGTTCATTACGGCTACCAAAAACTTTAGTTAATAATTTTAATAACATAAATTTCTCTTTCTTCTTCTAATAGGGAATGTAAGGTCGACACCTTAGATAACAACATAAAAATTAAGTAATAAACTCTTAAATTAAATAGTGTTTTTAGGACCTGCTCTTATCGCATTATGTGAAGTTATTTGAATGGGTTTATTGGTGGATAAAATATCGTAATTAGTCGCCATAAAGACAGTATTGGTACTGAATTTTTTGGGGTTGGTTAACGATGGTGACACCTTTCGGATTGACACTTGTTGATCTTGAACGATTTCATTGTTCGCCATAATCCCAACGTGAGAAACCGTTGACTCATTAGGAATAGCATCTTGTTGGCATAAACTAAACCCAGTAGCAATTACACCTAATAATAAGTGCGATAAAGCTGTTTTGATTGATAAGCGTTTACTGAGTATTTGCCAGAAATTAGTCATGATCATAGTGGCAATATGTTAGCATTATTTGCCAAAATGAAAAACATTTATTACTTGTATTGTTATCAAGAAAATGAAGATTCAGTTAAAAAGGAAATTTATCTATCTTGTCGAACGTTTAATGACAAGATAGATAAAGATAAAAAACTATTTTACCATCAATTGACCCATCATACCCAGTGTTTCATGTTCAATGATATGACAATGATACATGCGTAATCCGGGCATATTTTGTTGAATCTTTATCGTGATTGTTTCATGGGGTCGAAGATTTACTGTATCTTTTAATGCCACGTATTGGGGGAGTGTTTTGGTACCATTAAATTCATGTGAAACGACCATAAATTGTGCACCATGAATATGAAAGTTATGATCCATATGAGAGTTATTATGAATAGTCCATTCTTCAACCTCGTGAATTTTACTTTCAAGATCGATACGATTCATATCATGGCGTTTGCCATTGATTAAAAATAACATTCCGCCACGCGGCTCTTTCATGTCCATCACTTCGGTATATTCCAGTTTTTTGTGTGCGGTGGCTTGTCCAAGTTTTGGTAAGGTACGAAGTGTTGATGGCAAGGTGATTGAGTTTGACTGCGTTAAATCTAATTCTGCAAGTAACATATCTTGTTCAGGTGGTACATTGCCCATTTTGCCTCGATCGTAACCGATAGATTGCAAATAAACCGTCCCCGTTTTTTTAGGTAGAATAACAATTTCTGCCCGTTCGGCAGGGGATAACAGTAATGGTTTATTTAGTGATACAGGTTCAGACAATAATCCACCGTCAGTCCCCACTAAAAAGACATCACAATCAGGAATGGATAAGTTCAGGTATCTACCTGAACAAGCGTTCCAGATTCTTACACGTGTCGCTGAATCAACTTTAATTTTAGGTCGATAACTACCGTTAATTAATACAAATTGACCTTCACGACCGTTCATCCAATCAACCATGGTATTATCGGCAATTTCACCTTTATCCGTTAATTTTAAATCTGAAAAGAACCAGTGTTGTTCAGGAAGAGAATTTAAAGGATCATCTTTGCTTCGAACGATGAATGTTCCAGCTAAACCTCGATAAACTTGTTCAGCTACTGTTTCATGTCCATGAGGATGATACCAAAATGTGCCTGCATTTCCTTTAGGAACGTCAAATTCATAAACACGACTTTTTCCCGCTGGAATGGCATCTTGAGGGTTACCATCTTGATTCGATGGAATAAGTAAACCATGCCAATGCACGGTCGTGGCTTGTGGCAGATCATTTTTTACTGTGATTTTAACGTGATCACCCTCGTTAACTTCAATTTTAGGGCCGGGAATCATACCGTTATATGCCCAAAATTCCGTCGTAATTTCAGGTGTTAAGGCAATTTTGACGGGTTTGAGGTGTAAGGTCGCTTCAAATACACCCGGTTGATTACTTTCATTTTTTAAATTGATCAAGCTGGGTAAATTGTCGTTCTGTTTTAGTGAGGAAGTAGGCAAAAGCTTTTGTGGTTTTTGATCGTGATTCATATTCATGTTCATATTCATATGTTCGTGCATATTATCCCCCTTGTTACAATCATCAGAATTGAGTTCGCAGGTCATACCCGTCATCTTGGTATGTTCCATTTTAGCAATGGCTTTGGTTGCAACTAATCCACCTACAGCAGCCGTAAAATTCATTAAAAAATGTCGACGTTTCATAATATTCCCATAATAAATTAACTGATTTAACAATAACGCTGAAATCGTGATGTGAGCAAACATAACGATAGATAACGTTTGTTTATAACTGATAGTGATTAACAACTACTATCTAATAGCGATAACTTATTAAGCAATTCGTGGTGGTCTTAATTCAGGAATAAATTCATTATCATTTGCAATGAATTTAAGTGATAAAAAATGTGTAAAGTTGATTTGCCTATCGAGGTTAATGGCATAGTTTGAAACGATTGCCCCACATACAGCACAATGATTGATTAATGAACAATTTATTTTTGATGATAAAGATTTAGCGTGATGAGGATCCAAGCTTTGATCGAATGTTAAAATGGAATGAGTCGTTAAAAAACAAGTCGAGTCAAAAGACTTTCCCATTTTTGATAATGGTAGTACAGAATAACCAAACAGCAACAAAACCGCTGTTAACACAACGATGCCTTTAAATTGTATATTGAGGATCCTTACTGACATATTACAATCTCACAACGCATCAAATCGCTAATAAGCAATATTGTACTTCAAACGTCACGATATAGCACGTTTTTTAAACATTTCTTATTTTTAAACAGTATAATTGAAAGCTAACAGATTGAATAACTATATTAATTATAAAAATCAACTATAGACTTTTTTTAAGTTTGGCGAATTAATGAAATTCGTATTGCGATTGACCCTTAAACTCATTTTCAAATTTGTCTCAAAATTCCCCTTTATTGTTTAAAATAAGCAAGATAATTGTTTAGGCTTCTGGTATGATATGCAGTAATTTTAATTGACTAATCATTACAATATGAAAATTCTTTTTGGTGTTCAAGGAACAGGAAATGGTCATATTAGCCGATGTCGAACTTTAGCCAAAGCGCTAAAAAAGGCAGGCGCTGATGTTGAGTATATTTTTAGTGGGCGTGATCCAAAAGATTATTTTGATATGGACGTTTTTGGTCATTATAAGACTTTTCGGGGTGTTACCTTTGCAACAGTCAATGGAAAGATAAATTTTCGTAAAACGGTTCAACGCATCCGTGCTTTTCGGTTAATTAAAGATGTTCGCGAACTGGACTTATCAAAGTATAATTGTATTATTAGTGATTTTGAGCCGGTAAGCGCTTGGGCTGCTCATCATCAGCATCGAGAATGCTTAGGTATCAGTAATCAGGCGGTTTGTCAGTATTTAAAACCCAAAGAATATGGACTGATTGCAAATGTGATCATGAAGTATTATGCGCCAGTAACCAAGCCAATTGGTTTACACTGGTTTCATTTTGGACATAAATTATTGCCACCCATGATTGATTCATTTCAAGTGGCGCCTACCGAAAATGGTTCCATTGTTGTTTATTTGCCATTTGAAAATATGACTGAAATTGTTGAATTACTTAAACAATTTCCTAAACATCAATTTATCTGTTTTCATCCAAATATAAAGCAATTATCACAAAACGATAATGTTACTTTGCACCCTCTTTGTCGTGACGGTTTTATGGATGCGGTAATAAGCTGTTCGGGGATTATTTCTAACACGGGATTTGCACTAATATCTGAAGCATTAGTTTTGGGTAAAAAGATTTTGACTAAACCTGTCTCGGGTCAGTTTGAACAAATCTATAATGCTCAATGTTTACATACATTAGATATGGCAACGGTGATGGAAACCTTAAATAGCATTAAACTTAAGTATTGGTTAGATTTACCTTCGCCAAAACCAACGGTCTATCCTGATGTTGCAACTGAACTTGCTAATTGGATTGTTAATGGGCAAAAAGAGTCTTTGCTTTCTTTAAGTCAACGACTTTGGGCGCAAACTGTTTTTCCCAAAAATGTAAATCAACGAATTAAAGCTTTAGGTTATGTATAAACAAACTCACATGACACTTAGTATCATTGTTGCCATGGCACATAATCGTGTTATTGGTTTTAACAATCAGATGCCTTGGCATTTACCTGCTGATTTGGCATGGTTTAAAAAAAATACGCTTAATAAACCTGTTATTATGGGCAGGAAAACGTTTGAATCTATCGGCAAAGCGTTACCCAATCGACATAATATTGTTATTTCAAGGCAAGCAAAAACCGAAGCCGAATCAGATATAAACCCTAATATAAGTTGGGTCTCATCTATTGATGAGGCACTGGTAGTGGCCAATAGTCAACAATGTCAGGAAGTCTTTATCATTGGTGGTGGCAATATTTATCAGCAAGTTTTACCGTTTATCAATAGACTTTACTTAACGCATATTGATGCTGATTTACAAGGTGATACTTATTTTCCTAATTATGCCCCCGAAACTTGGCAATCAGTTTTTCAAGAACATCATCAAGCTGATGATAAAAATCCTTACGATTATTACTTTGAAGTGTTAGAACGTAACTAAATCACATTACGAAATGATGTCTGAGCAAAACTTAAGGTAGTGAGGGTGGCTTAAAAAATAGCTCACCCTTGCTGGCGTCTTGCTTCAATGACATCGGGTAGCTGTTTTATTTTATTGAGTATACGATTTAACGAGTCTTGATCAAAGATTTCCATGTCGACATCAATGTTAGCCAATTGTTGCTTCATATCACTTCGACTTATTAATCCAAGTACATTGACTTTTTCGTTAGCTAAAATGGTTGTGATATCACGTAATAAGCCACTCCGATCGTTAGCGATGATCTGTATCACCATGGTATAACTTGAATTGGTTTCATTACTCCAAACCGCACTGGTGATTCGTTCAGGAGCGTGATTTTTTAAATCCTGTAACTGTTCACAATCCGCCCGATGAATGGAAATACCTCGCCCTTGAGTTACAAAACCGACAATTGGATCACCGGGAATAGGACGACAGCAATTTGCAATAGTGCACATTAAATTACCGACACCTTCAATAATAATTTCACTTCCTTTTTTATTACCGGTTTTATTGATATTTTTCGTTTGTGAATTGGATTTTTGAACAATTTGTTTTAATGCCGCTTCGTCTTCTTCTTCAGCGGTAGGTTTATTGACTTGGGCATTAACAAAATTGACCAATTGATTTATTCTGACATCACCACTACCAATACCGGCAAGAACTTCATTAAAGGAATGGGCGTTATATTTATCAATCAGCATTTTTTCAACGCTTTTCAAACTGATATTTAAAGGTTCCAGCTCATCTTCTAAAATTTGTTGACCAGCTGCTATATTTTTATGTCGATCTTGTTTTTTAAACCATGCCTGAATTTTAGCTCGTGCCCGACTACTATTTACAAATCCGGTATTTGGATTCAACCAATCTCGGCTTGGATTAGGTTGTTTTTGAGTGATTACTTCAACTTGATCGCCCATTTTTAGGTTATAAGTAAATGGTACAATTCGTCCTCCAACTTTTGCACCAATACAACGATGACCTACATCACTGTGAATATGATAGGCAAAATCAAGCGGTGTTGAGCCAGTAGGCAAATCAACCACATCACCTTTAGGCGTAAAGACATAGACTCTATCATCAAAAATCTGGCTACGTACGGCTTCTTGTATTTCACCGCTTTCAGACATCTCTTGTTGCCATGTTAATAATTTTCGTAGCCAAGTAATTCGCTGATCATAAGCAGTCATTTTATCAGTACTGCCTTCTTTATATTTCCAGTGTGCAGCAATGCCTAATTCAGCATCATTGTGCATTTGCTCAGTTCGAATTTGAATTTCAATCGTTTTATTTTCTGGGCCATACACTACGGTATGAATTGATTGGTAACCATTTGGTTTGGGGTTGGCAACATAATCATCAAATTCTTTAGCAATATGTTTATAATGACTATGGACAATACCTAATGCGTTATAACAATCTTCAATACGATCACAAATAATCCGTACAGCACGAATATCATAAAGATCTTCAAATTCAAGGTGTTTGCGTTCCATTTTTCGCCAGATACTGTAAATATGTTTCGGGCGTCCATAAACTTCTGCACGAATATGATCTTTATTCATTAACGCTTGTAGATGCTTAACAAAATGATTGATATAGGATTCACGATCAAGGCGTTTTTCGTGTAATTTTTTAGCAATAAAGCGATATTCATTCGGATAGAGATAACGGAAACAAAAATCTTCCAGCTCCCATTTTAATTGACCAATTCCTAAACGGTTGGCAAGCGGTGCATAAATGTTAAAACACTCCTTAGCAGCCAGTACTTGTTCTTCTTGTGGAGCATTTAACAAATTACGTAAATAAGTGATGCGTTCGGCAATTTTTATCACTACAC
Organism: Gilliamella sp. CG13; assembly: GCF_046635805.1. Taxonomy (NCBI): domain Bacteria; kingdom Pseudomonadati; phylum Pseudomonadota; class Gammaproteobacteria; order Orbales; family Orbaceae; genus Gilliamella; species Gilliamella sp. CG13. The sequence continues at coordinate 103,678 of NZ_JBIDFM010000002.1, read as the reverse complement.
TGCGAAAATCATTAACCATTGCCAATAACATACGGCGGATGCTATCAATCTGTTCAGACGTTGCACTGCCATTGCGGATGGCGCGAAGTTGACGAATTTCTTTCATTCGAACAATGCTAGAAATAATGTGCATCATTTCACGATCAAAATCTTCAGGAATATCTTCTCGACGTATAATCTTAGTTTCAAGGAAAGGGAGCAACAAAGCCGCACATAAACTGTTGATATCCATATTAAGTGTGGATAATATTTCAACCATTTCAACGGCATTTTGAAAACAGTAGACTTGCTCAGCTGCACCGGCACTGCTTTCAAAGCAAAAATCCCAGACTTGTTTAAACGTCTGATAACTATCCGCGTTAGTCAGTTGTAATTCTTGTTTTGCCCATTGTTCGACATCAAACTGTGCAAGAGAGTAATGCTCTTCACTATGTTGGTGTGCTCCTCTAATTGATACCATAATTATGATCCTGATTTGGTTAACAACAACATTGATTCAATATGTTTAGTTTGTGGAAACATATCTAAAATTGCTACTTGAGCAATGTTATAACCCGCTTGAGTTAACACTTTGCTATCTCTCGCTAATGTTGCGGGATTACATGAGATATAAACAATTTTTGACGGAGCCATTTTAACAATTTCTGTTGTTGCATTAAATGCCCCAGCTCTGGCAGGATCTAATAAAACTTTATCAAATTGTGATTGATTCCATGTAAAAAATTGTTGATTATCCTCTAAATTACTCGTTAAAAAATGAGTTTCGGCACAAACCTTGTTGCTATTTAATATAACGTTTAATTTCGCTTTTTCAACTAGTTCTTCTACGCCTTCAACGCCCGTTAATGATTGACAATAGGTAGCCATAGGTAATGAAAAATTACCCATACCACAAAAGAGATCTAAAACTTTATCGGTTGATGTTAATGTTAGCCAATCAAGCGCTTGTTCAATCATTTTTTGATTAACGTTGCTATTGACTTGAATAAAATTCAAAGGACTAAAAGTAAGCTTTAACTGATTGATTAGATAATAATGTTCCGTATGGCCGGTAATGTGCTGTAAATCTATGCCATGAAAGTAGAGTGAAATACCATTTTTTTCAGCGAAGTTTGTTAGTAACTGAGTGTCTTCATTGGTCATAGGAAAAGTATGCCTTAATACCATGATAATGCCACTATCAACAGCAACCAATTCAATATGCCCAAGTGATTTTTTTGATTTAATTTGACGTAATATTTTTTGCAAAGGAGCGAGTAACTGATCCAAGCTTTCGACCAATACAGGACAGTATTCTATATTGATAATTTGATTTGATTCAGCCTGACGAAAACCAATAAATAATTCACCTTTTACAATATTTATTGAAAGTCGGGCTCGTCGGCGATAATGATAAGGTTGATCAGCAATAATAAGCGGTGCTGAGTCAGTGATATGAGTTAACGATTGCCCACTTTCTTTTTGTATGAGATTAATGAGCGCATGATACTTTGCACTTTGCTGCAAATCCGTTGAAATATGCTGCAATTCACAGCCACCACATTTTTGATAATAGCCACATAATGGTTTTACCCGTTGGGCACTTTGATTGTGGTATTTGATGACCTTCGCTTTAGCATAATTTTTTTTATTTTCTGTCAACTGGATATCAACAGTTTCATCGGGTAAGGCTGATTTAACAAAAATAGTTTTGCCTTTGTGATTTGCAATTCCTTGTCCGAAGGCATCTATCGCTGAGATGGTGACCGTTAATTTTTGTGGAGCTTGTTTTTTTGAAGGTGGAGTATAAAAAATAACCATATAAATTCAACGTTATGTTAACCGTTTTAACAATTCTGTTTTGACATGTAAAGGAACTAAATTGGTAATATTGCCACCATGATAAGCAACATCTTTCACAATGGTTGAAGAGATAAAACCAATAGTCATTGATGGCATTAAAAATAAAGTATCTAAATCCGGTTTTAATGCGCGATTCATTTCGGCTAATTGTCTTTCGTATTCAAAATCTTGAGTGGTTCGAACACCTCGAACAATGACCGTTGCATTATGAGTTTGTGCAAAATCTGCCATTAAATTATCAAATCCAATCACTTGTACATTAAGTAAGTGTTCAACTGAACTGGATGCTAAATTGACCCGTTCTTTCAAACTAAATAACGTTTTTTTATTCGGATTTTCCGCAATTGCAACAATTAATCGAGGAAACAACAGCGAAGCTCGAGTAATCAAATCGATGTGCCCGTTAGTAATTGGATCGAACGTTCCCGGAAAAATTGCAGTTAAACTTTTACTTTTCATCAATCATAATGTCCATTTGCCATGATAGCTCTATCATACCGAATTCTTATCAAAATTGTTAGGGTAACTTGACAAAAAGCTTTGATGGTTTTATCGGAATATTCATCGTTGGTTATAAACGCGCATTGAATAAAATTGAGGTGTTACCGTGGTAGTAAGTCCCATTAAATCCAGTTGGACTTAACTCCATTGGTGTTAGCTCATATAGCATTAAGTGTTCATTTTTCCGTTTACATACTCAATTGATATAATATTATTCAATTAAAAATTGATAGATCGTTTGATATTGATAGGTTTCATCAGGTGTTAACCAACAACTAGGTTGTGGCCATTTGGGGTGATGTGGGCTATCTGGTAGAAATTGTGCTTCTAGCGCGATACCTGCATAATTGTCATATTCCCCATTATGACGGTTAGGTGTATGTTGCAGAAAATTACCGGTATAAACTTGTAACGCTGGTTTGGTCGTTATGACATTCATGGTCACTTTATTATCGGATGAGGTTAATTGCGCGGCAATTGTTTGGGTTTTGTCCAGTAAATACGCATGATCATAGCCACCTGTTTTTTGTCGTTCAGAACTTTCAAGTAATCGGTCTGATAATCGTTTTGCTTGGCGTAAGTCCATATCAAATTCAGCGACACTAGCTAAATTGTCATCAGGTATGCCATGATTATCAACGGGCAAAAATTGGTTAGCATTGACTTGTAAAGTGTGATTGAGGATAGTGTTACTTGTTTCGCCATCTAAATTAAAATAAGCATGATTGGTTAAATTTACCACAGTAGTTTGCGTGGTAGAGGCATTGAACTTGATGATAACTTGATTATTATCTGTAAGTTGATAGGTCACTTGAACTTTCAGTTCACCGGGATAACCTTGATCACCATCGCAAGAAATTAAACTGAAAATGACTTGTTGATTAGATTGATCATCAATTTGCCATAATTGCTTATCAAAGCCTAACTTTCCGCCATGAAGCTGATTTTTACCTTCATTGGCAACAAGCGGATAGCGTTTATCGCCTAATTCAATAGATGCATGAGCAATACGGTTAGCATAACGCCCAATAGTTGCACCTAAATAAGCATGTTGTTGTTGATATTGCGCTAACGAACTACAACCAAGAAGTACTTCACGATTTTTATTATCAACCGGTATTAAGCAAGAAAGCCAAGTCGCTCCCCAGTTAGATAATTTAATCTGCATCCCTTGCTTATTAGATAGTGTAATGATCGTTGTTAAAGACATATGGCGTGCGCTCCTTCATTTGGTTGACAGATATATATATCTTCTTTAATACCAAATTTATTCTGATAATTATTGCTTACAACGGTTTTTACTGCATCAACTTTATTTTTATTTACCAGTGCAACAACACAGCCGCCAAAACCGCCACCTGTCATACGAACTCCACCTTGTTCACCGATAACCTTGTTGATAATGTTCACCAGATAATCGATAGCAGGTACTGTAATTTCAAAGTCATCACGCATTGAATTGTGACTTTGCGCCATTAATGTCGATAGTAATTTGTAATCACGACGTGCAAGTGCATGAGATGCCAGTAAAGTCCGTTCATTTTCGGTAATGACATGATGTGCACGTTTAAAAACGGTAGGATCAAGCGTTGGTTTAATTTTCAATAAATCTGATAATGTGGCGTCTCGTAATGCTTTTACGCCCAGCGCTGTTGCTGCTGCTTCACATTGCCTACGACGAGTATTATATTCGCTATCGACTAATCCACGTTTAATATTTGAGTTAATAATAACAACAGCTAAATCATCGGGTATTGAAACTGGATGAACAGAGAGCGTACGGCAGTCAATAAGTAAAGCATGATGATCTTGTCCAAGTGCCGATATTAATTGATCCATAATTCCACAATTGCAACCAACAAATTGATTTTCCGCTTCCTGACCGATTAATGCTAATTTAGTGCCATCTAAAGGTAAATTATTTAGAACTTGAAACATTTTGCCGATAGCCACCTCAAGCGAAGCCGATGAACTCAATCCTGCACCTTGGGGGACATTACCGCTAATTGCTAAATCAACACCATAAAGGGTATTTGCATAGTTTTTTAAATGTTTTACTACACCTCGAACATAATTAGCCCATTGATATTGTGAATGTTTCTCAATAGGGGAATCTAGCCAAAATTCATCTTGTTGATTATCATAGTCAACGGCAATTACACGTATTAATTTATCGGTACGTTTATGGCAGCTTATTACAGTGCCATAATTAATCGCACAAGGTAATACAAAACCATCGTTATAATCGGTATGCTCACCAATCAAGTTGACTCGTCCTGGTGCTTGCACAGTGATATCGGGTTGATAACCAAATAGGGTTGCAAAAGCTTGTTTAGTTTTATCGATTAATGCTTTCATCTATTTATCCTTTTTATCTTTATAATGAACATCACTGACATTGCGCAGTCTTTCAGCTGCCTGTTCAGGCGTTAAATCCCGTTGTACTTCAGCTAACATTTCGTAACCTACCATAAATTTTTTGACTGTCGCTGAACGAAGCAAAGGAGGATAAAAGTGAGCATGAACTTGCCAATAGTCAGTGGTACCTTGCATAAATGGTGCGCCATGCCAACCCATAGAGTAGGGGAAAGAGCAATTAAACAAATTATCATAACGACTTGTTAATTTTTTCAGCGCCACCGCTAAATCAATCTGTTGGTCGTCGGTTAATAAGGTTAATTGTGCAATATGTGTTTTGGGTAATAATAACGTTTCAAATGGCCATGTTGCCCAGAAAGGCACGACAGCAAGCCAATGCTCTGTTTCAACAACTATTCGCTCACGATAGATCAATTCTTTTTCGGCATAATCAACTAATAAATTGCGGTGATAGGTTTCAAAATAATGATGCATATTCTGGTCTTCACGAGCGATTTCATTTGGGATAAAGCTATTTGCCCAAATTTGTCCGTGTGGATGAGGATTAGAGCATCCCATTACAGCACCTTTGTTTTCAAATATTTGCACCCAAGGATAATTTTGGCTTAGTTCTTTTTGCTGTGATATCCAAGTTTTAATTACTCCCTCAATTGCCGTTAAGTCTAATTCTGGCAAGGTTTTACTATGATCGGGGGAAAAACAGATTACTCGACTGGTTCCTTTGGCGCTTTGCATTTGAAAAAGAGGATCATCAGCTGGCGGCGAATCAGGAGTATCATCCATTAATGCGGCAAAATCATTAGTAAATACAAAAGTACCTGTATAGTCCGGATTTTTATCACCCGTGACCCGTTTATTGCTGGGGCACAAAAAACAGTTAGGATCGTAACTGGGTTTTTGTTCTTGATTTAGTGTTTCTTGTTGACCTTGCCAAGGTCGCTTGGCTCTATGCGGTGATACTAAGACCCACTGAGCCGTTAATGGGTTATAACGACGGTGGGGATGATCAACAGGATTAAATATTTGCATGTTTGCCTCTTTTAACATATTGCTGGTTTTCATCTTTTTCATTAATCTTGAGGATAACCTTGTGGGTTATTCGATTGCCAATTCCAAGAATCTCTGACCATATCATCAAGCGTTAATTGGGTTTTCCACCCGAGTATCTGTTCTGCTTTTTTTGCATCTGCCCAAAATGCGGGTAGGTCGCCCGCACGTCGGGGTGCGTAATGCCACTTTAACGGTTTTCCTGACGCTTTCTCAAATGCTTCGATGACTTGTAAAACACTATACCCAACACCTGATCCTAGATTGTAAATATGGACACCGGATTGATTATGATCAGCTTTTAATGCGGCGATATGACCATCAGCTAAGTCAACAACATGAATAAAATCACGAACACACGTTCCATCTTGCGTCGGATAATCATTTCCAAACACCGCCAATGATTCTCTTTTTCCTACAGCAACTTGGGTAATAAATGGCATAAGATTATTAGGAATACCAAGAGGATCTTCGCCTATTAATCCACTAGGATGAGCCCCCACAGGATTAAAGTAGCGTAGTAAAGTCAATGACCAATCAGGTTCGGCAATAGCCAAATCCATAATACATTGTTCGACCATTAACTTACTTTTTCCATAAGGGCTGGTTGGTAAACCTTGTGGCAAGGTTTCAACATAAGGTACGGGGGCTGATTCACCGTAAACGGTTGCGGATGAACTAAAAACTAATTGTTTGACGCCTGCATCACGCATTGCCTTCATTAACACAATGCTGCCATAGACATTATTTTCATAATACTCAAGTGGTTTATATACCGACTCACCGACGGCTTTTAAACCCGCAAAATGGATCACTGCTTGAATATCATGTTCATTAAAAATTTGCGCTAATAAATTGGCATCTCGTACATCACCTTGATAAAAATTGATTGGCTGATGCGTAATTTGTTGGATTCTTTTTAATACCGATGCTTTACTATTGAATAAATTATCTATCACAATTGGCGTATAACCTGCTTTAATCAATTGAACACAGGTATGACTTCCTATATATCCACAACCACCAGTAACGAATACTTTCATATAGAAACCTCAATTTATCTTAAATTGTTAAAAATTTGGTTATTGTTGTATTTCAGACGGGTGTTTATTTTTAGGTATGAATAGATCCCAAGGCCCTCGTCCGGATAAAGTGAAAGATGAAATAAATGTAAAACTAAATGCAATCAAACCAAGCACCAGATAGGCTCCTGTAAATCCAATTTCGACATACATTAGACCTGCAAGTGTGGACATAAACATCGTTGAAAGTTGTTTAGCAAAACAAAATGCAATCAAATAAACGGTTGCCGATAATCGTAGAGGGAAGTGTTTAGTAATATATTTAAATGCCCCGACAAGTAATAGTGGCGCTTCAAACATGTGTAAGGTTTTTAGAATAATAACTTCAACTGCATTGCTGGCAAATGCTGAGCCAGTTATACGAATTGACATAATAGCACCGGCAACTAATAACGTATTTTTGCTACCAATTTTTTTCACAATCCATGGAGCAAAAAACATGACGGTTGCATTTAAAATTTCACCGAGTGTTGTGACATAACCAAAGGCTTCTTGACCGACTTGTTCACTGGAAAAAAACGACGTAAAAAAGTTTGCAAACTGCTGATCAAAAACATCATAAGTACAGGCGACGCCAATTATATAAAGCATAAAACACCAAAGTTTCGGCATTTTTAATAAATCGACTGCGAGTTTAAAATTAAAGGATTCCGGCTTATTTAATCCCATTTGTTCAACGATATCGGTGGTGGAAGTTTTAGCGGGATCGGCTAATTTCACTAAAATAAGTAGAAATAATGCAAAACCAGAACAGAGCCAAAAAACCGCATTAATATTCTTCGAAATCATAATTCCAACAAATGATGCACAAATTGCCCAACCAAAACAGCCAAACATACGGCAACGCCCAAATTCAAATCCACTGCGTCGGCTTATTTTTTCAACCAAGGCTTCAATAGCAGGCGCACCACCACTAAAAACCATGCCAAGATAAAACCCTCCAGCTATCGCACCGACAGTAACATTAAATTGTAGAAGAGGCCCTAACACATAAATAAAAAATGGTCCAAACAAGACTAAAAGTAGAGTAATAAGCCAAAGGAGATGTTTTTTTAGTCCTAATTTATCTGAAATTAAACCGAATAAAGGTTGGAAGAGTAGTGCAAAAAATGAAATAAACGAAAAAACATAGCCAGTTTTGGCTTCATCAAGCCCGTTCATTTTCAGCCAAACGGGAAAGAATGGGCAATAGGCACCCATGATGAAAAAGTAGAGAAAGAAATAAAAACTGAAAATCCAATAATTCTTATTATGCCTTGCTGACTTAGTATTTTGATTCATAATTTACTTCCTTTAATCGAATTTGAATGAACCTGCATTCATTAAGAAATCGTTTACATATTTTTTTTATGGATGAACTTGCTTCTCTTTTATGGTGGATAGTATCACCATAAAATGATGAAAAAAGTGATCTAGATAACACTTTATGAAATCGATTACATTATTTTGTTGTTTATGAGTAAGATGTTTTGTTGATGACGATGTTTTAATTCAACTCAAAGAATTCAAGAAGATAACTCTATTCTATTTAATATTATCAATTTATTCATGAGGCGATTCTGCTTACAACGAAATGAAATATAGCGTTAATATGCAGTTTACATGTTGAGCGAAAATAAGATAACTTTTATGGTATCGGTTACATTAATAAACAAGAAGCCGTTTTTATCTATTTTATCCACTCCTTGAAGATAAGGTTGGGGCTAGTGATTAGGTGAGATAATATAACAGGGGTATTTAACCATAACAGGGAGCTAAATGTTAAAATCATCTCACGCCATGTAGGATAAATGCTGACGTGAGAAGTGAATTGATTAAATCATCCTTTAAACATGTTTAAACGCTGCTCAAAATCATGCCAGTCATAAAATCCATCTTGATTTTGCATGGCATTTTTAAGCTGCAACGTAAAATGTTGTGGTGGGTTATTCATACTGATTTGAGCACCGGTAAATAGTTGTTCAAAGCTTTGATAAACGTATTCGGCTTTAAAATAGTATGTTCCAGACTCTAAATGACGAAAACGTTGTAAAATTACCTTACCACCGATTGGTGTTGTTTCATATTGATTCGGTAACTGATAATGTTCAAAGTCTAATGCGCCGAATAATGAAGCAATGGTACTATCATGTCCCACAAGTAAATGAATTTTTCGATCATCATGATGCATAAGATTGTTTATCATATTAATCAATTCGGTAGCAGAATGTTTGGCAAGCGTTTTAGTTCGACAGACTAAGTTTAGATATTGATTACGTATCTGAATAAGTTGTTGCCATTGTGCTTGGCTGTTGATTCTTCCCCACGCAATCTGTTCTTTGGGAAAGCCCGAATAATATTGTAATAAAAATGCATCTACTGCACTAACACCAATCGCTAATGCACCTAACAGAGCAGGTTCTTCATGCTTTTTCAAATAAACTTCAACAGGAATATCGGCTAAATCACATTGATATTGTGCATAAAATTTGGAATGTTTATAGTCTAAAATATCGGCTAAAATTTCATAAGCAGGCGCTAAATTTTTATAGATTGATTCTGCTGTAACAGTTTCATCAATGTCCTTAATAACAGCTTGTTTAAATTCGTCAGAATCGTTACGTAAACTAGGATCAAACATGGAATCCATTTTTTCAATAGGGTATTTATGATTGATGGGGATGTCATATCCGGCAAAAGCACCTGCTGTCAAAAATTGAGCTGTAGCAACGGTTCTTTGTAAACTATTTGCATACACAAACACATCAGAAGAAGTTGCTTGGTATTGAATATGTTGATTTTCAAGCCATGTCGCTAAGTATCGTCCAAAATAAACTTCTAGCGCACCGCCTCGGGTAGTTAGATAACCATAAGGATGATCCCATTTAGGCCATTTAAACGGCGTGGCTTGTTCTAAAAATTCAAGTGTATTTTGTAATGGTGTACGGATTCCATGTCGGCTTAATATGACGACTTTATCCAATTGATAGTGATTGTTCATTATTGTTTCACCCAGCCTTGTTGATGTAAATAGTTGAGAATAAATTCTCGTTGTCCTTTGTAGATCGTTTCAGCTATTTTGTTACTCCATCCGCCTTCTTTTTGATTAGAACTACGAGTTTGATAATAATCCTCTATTTGCTCATCATACTGTGCCAATAATGTCTGATTGATTGGTTGATATTGATTTTCGAAAAAGATTAATTCACTCGGTAATCTTGGTTTCATTTCGGGTTCTTGATCTGGATACCCAATACAGAGACCAAAAAGGGGGATAACATATTTTGGCAAGGCTAGTAATTGTGTCACTTCAGATATATTATTACGTAAACCACCAATATAGACTGTACCTAATCCTAACGATTGCGCTGCAATAACCGTATTTTGCGCCATCAAGGCGGTATCAATACAACCCACTAAAAGTTGTTCGGCTCGTTCAAGAGGAATCGTTGCATCAATTTGAAAATGTCGATTAAAATCGGCACAAAACACCCAAAATTCGGGAGCTTGATAAATATAATTTTGATCACCTGAATAGTGAGCTAATTTTTTTCGCTTATCACTGTCTGTGATACGAATAATGGTTGAACATTGAAGAAAGTTAGAACTCGGAGCCGATTGTGCTGCTTGAATCATCGATGCTATTTGCTTTTGCGTCAATGGGGTGGGTTTATAAGCACGAATTGAACGACGATGATAAATGAAATCAAGAGTTTGATTTTCCATAACGGCTCCTTAATAACGTTATTGTTTTTGATACTGTAAATCCCAAACACCATGACCAAGATTTTGACCTCTTTTTTCAAACTTGGTAATAGGTCGGTCTGCTGGTCTTGGAATATAATCTCCTGTTGATGATAAATTTTTATAACCTGTCGCTTGATTTAACACCTCAAGCATATGTTCGGCATAATGTTGCCAATCTGTTGCTAGATGTAAAATACCATTAACTTTTAATTTACGTCTGATAAGTTCGACAAAAGCAGGCTGAATAATTCGACGCTTGTTGTGCCTTGCTTTATGCCAAGGGTCAGGGAAGAATATTTGCACCTTATCTAATGAATTATCAGCAATCATGTTTTCTAAAACTTCGACTGCATCATGGCACATCACATTTAAGTTTGATAATTGATTTTCTTCGATCGCCATTAAACAAGCTCCGACACCCGGTTTATGTACTTCAATACCTAAAAAAGATTTCTCGGGGGCATTTTTTGCCATTTCGATGAGTGATGCACCCATACCAAATCCAATCTCTAAAACGACGTGTTGATTAGGTTCAAAGTGAATGGGCGATCCCGCATTATATTCGACACCAAAGACGGGCCATAAATTTTGTAATGCTTGTTCTTGACCTTTGGTCAAACGACCTTGTCGTAGCACAAAACTGCGTATTGTTCGTTTCGGTTTTTGTTCTTCAATATCTGTATGTAATTGTTCTGCCATTAGATTATCTACTTGTGTTGTAAAATTGATTTAAACTAATTGAAAGCTACTCTAAAATAGCGATGATTACTTAGTTTACTCGATTTTAAGTTGACGTCAAAAAACATATTGATTACCCATGGACTCTTACACTATTTTGCTAGGCAGGTTAAATTATTTTGATAATTTTTTATAATGTGGTTGAGCATGATCGCCAAATGATTATATAATTGTCACTCCGATTTAACCGATTACGGATACGTAATCATGATTACATGCTTGAGGATTTCTCGTGCCTGATATGAAGCTTTTTGCTGGCAATGCTACACCTGAGCTAGCAAAGCGTATAGCTAATCGTCTTTATACTTCTCTTGGTGATATTGTTGTTGGTCGTTTTAGCGATGGAGAAGTGAACGTTCAAATTAATGAAAATGTCCGTGGTGAGGATGTTTTTATCATTCAATCAACTTGTGCACCAACCAATGATAATTTAATGGAATTGCTTGTTATGATTGATGCAATGCGTCGAGCATCTGCAGGTCGTATTACCGCTGTTATTCCTTATTTTGGTTATGCTAGACAAGATCGTCGAGTGCGTTCTGCACGGGTTCCGATCACAGCTAAAGTGGTTGCTGACTTTTTATCAACTGTCGGTGTTGATAGAGTATTAACGGTTGATCTTCATGCTGAACAGATCCAAGGTTTTTTTGATGTGCCAGTGGATAATGTATTTGGTAGCCCTGTGATTTTAGAAGATATGCTTCAACGTGATTTTGAACGCCCAATTGTTGTCTCTCCGGATATTGGTGGGGTGGTGCGAGCTCGTGCTATTGCAAAACTGTTAAATGACACCGATATGGCGATCATCGATAAACGTCGTCAACGAGCGAATGAAGCTGAAGTGATGAATATTATTGGTGATGTTGCTGATAGAGATTGTATTTTAGTCGATGATATGATTGATACAGCAGGAACGCTTTGCAAAGCCGCTGATGCATTAAAAGCACGTGGTGCTAAAAGAGTATTTGCCTACGCAACGCATCCGATTTTCTCGGGTAAAGCCGTCAGTAATATTAAAAACTCAGCCATTGATGAAATAGTCGTTTGTGATACTATTCCATTAACAGCTGAAGTTAAAGCATTGAAAAATGTACGTCAATTAACATTATCAGGAATGTTAGCAGAAGCAATTCGTCGCATAAGCAACGAAGAATCGATTTCTGCAATGTTCCATCAATAATTGATTTTTAATGATAAAGATGCCCCGTTTTTTGGGGCTTTTTAATTTAACATCTTCAAGTAACAACAGCTAACAATTAAAACATCATGACAACCATAAAACTTATTGTAGGACTGGCCAATCCTGGAAATGAATATGCCCAAACTCGACATAATGCAGGGGCATGGTATGTTGATTTGCTTGCACAACGTTATCAACAACCGTTAAAAAATGATCCTAAATTTTTTGGTTATAGTTCACGTATCAATATCGCAGGACATGACATACGTTTATTAGTGCCTACCACGTTTATGAATTTAAGTGGTAAAGCTGTTCAAGCGATGGCTTCATTTTATCAGATAAAACCCGAAGAAATTTTAGTTGCTCATGATGAACTTGATTTAAATCCGGGTATTGCGAAATTTAAATTTGGCGGAAGTCATGGTGGTCACAATGGTTTGAAAGATATTGCTAGCAAATTAGGCAATAATCCAAATTTTTATCGATTAAGAATCGGTATCGGGCATCCGGGTGATAAAAATAAAGTGGTCGGTTTTGTGTTAAATAAACCTTCTAAGCCCGAGCAAGAACTAATAGATAAAGCGATTGATGAATCTGCACGTTGCACGGATATTTTATTATCACAAAGCTTTGAAGCCGCAATGAATCGATTACACTCGTTTAAAGCGTAATGCCGTTGATTGAGTCGAACGAATTACAATATGCTATATAAAAAATCCACCCGAAGACCAGGTGGATAACAAATCACGTAACAATCTTTGATTAAGAAAATAGATGGGTAATATTACCGCCTTTTTCGGCAATTCGTTTAAATACTTCTTTAATTAACCAAGTATTCATTGCAGCGGTATCATCTGTACTACCCGTGTAATTAAGTTCTTTTGCCAATCTTTTACGAGCATCTAGACTATTGTCTATTCCTAATAATTTTAAAAGATCAACAATCGATGTTTTCCAATTAAGTTTTTCAGGAAATTTGCTCGCTAAATTATTAAGAATTGACATAACATCCACGTCCGAAATGGGCGTTTGGTTGTCTGAATGTTGTTGATTTTGATTTTGGTCTTGATTCTGATTATTTGACGCGGCATCTTTATCATGACCGGTAATGCTGTTGACTTGATTTTTAACGGCATCAGCGACATTACCGACAGCCGCTTGAGCACTTGGAAAGATTTTAGAAAAAATATTATTTAAGATACCCAAATTACACCCCCCTATGTTTAAACTGCTTTTGAAAAAGTGCTTAACTATTCAGATGTACAAAATATCGCCTTTAGTATAACGTTTAACAAGCAATAGTGTCAAAGAAGTTCTGGATTTATAGCATTTTTTGTTGTTAATTCAGAGAGTAAATAAATTAAATGCATGAATAAATTTTTCTATAAAAAAATTATCTTGGCGTTTTAAATTATGATAACCATGGATAAACTTAGATTGTTAACCATTCACTATTAGTGAAAATGATGCTATTAATCCTAGATTGTTCCGTTTGTTATCTGATAATGATTCCAAGTGTTGAACATGAAAAGATGATTGAGATGTTTTTATTTGTATCCTATAAATTCCAGTTTATTTGAAGCTAAAGTGAATCACGTTGATGAGTAAATCGAAACGATAAAAGAGATGCCTGACAAATTCTAGTTTTAAAAAGTATTGCGATGACAACGTCGAACAAAAAAATTCGCAACATTCACGCAATAATTCGATATGCTAAAGGCAATACCTTATACGCAAAACGATAATATGTCAGAACCAGTTTTATCAGAATAAAAAATTGTGTATGATAAAAGAAATAATGTCATTGTGGCTTTGTAACTGAAGCATGCTTTTTGCAAACAATATTGTGGACGTTTCAAAAAATTTAGCTTCATTTTTTTACTGTACGCAATCTTTTTTGTTTCCCACAAAGTATGATGAAAACTACTGGGTTTGATTATTTTCAAACGAGTAATAATGCGGGTCAATGGATCGAACACAATTATAAAGCCTACGCTAATTTAGGCGATCCGAATTCTGATAAGATTTAATTGAAAAGAGAGGTCAACTATGAAATTAATTGTCGATAATATGAGTTGTCAGCACTGTGTTAATACGATTACTAAAGCGATTAACGATATTGATCCAAAAGCGAAAGTAACCATTGATTTGGCTAAACATGAAGTTGATATCGAAGACGGGACCATTTCACAAGAAGCCGCTATAGCGGCTATCAATGAAGCTGGGTATGAATTTGTAGGTATTTCATATTAATTAACCTATATTCAAGCAAACAAATTTGGACGTTAGTTTTTTTATTTATCTGTTTTCATTAACACGTTTAAAACGTCCAAAACCTACTTTACATCCTCTTTTAATCACTCATAATTTGAAAAATTTGAAGAGAGTGTTCGCAAATATGCGTCAATTGTGTTTTTGAATCACCACCAACGATAAAAGTGATGTGTTGGTCCAATCCCTTTACCAATATTTAAATCATCAGCATGGCGTATGGCGCCGTGAAGATATTCTTTCGCCTGTTTAACCGCGTGTTCTAAGCTGTTTTTAGGTAATAAAGCCGCAATAGCGGCTGATAAGGTACAACCTGTACCGTGCGTATTTTTCGTTTGAATTCTTTGGGATGTCATCCGGATTGTTTGGTCTGAGGTAATTAAATAATCGGGACTTTCTTGACTGGCTAAGTGCCCGCCCTTCATTAGTACCGCTTTACAACCTAGTTTAAGTAAATCTTGCCCTTGTTTTAGCATCTCATCTTCATTTTTCGCTTCATCACAATCTAAAAGCGCTGCGGCTTCGGGTAAGTTAGGTGTAATAATTGTTGCTAATGGCAATAATTGCTCTCGTATGGCGGTGATGGCATCGGGTTTTAAAAGAGCATGCCCTCCTTTAGCAATCATAACAGTATCAAGTACAATCGATGGTATAGGATGATTTTTTAATAACTGATAGACAGTTGTGACAATTTCTTTATTCATTAGCATACCAATTTTGACACTATCAATGTGGATATCTTGATATAAGGTGTTAAATTCTGCTTCGATAAATTCGGTGGGAATTGCCAATACCGCATCAACACCTTGGGTACTTTGTGCGGTTAATGCGGTAATGACAGACATGCTATACGCACCAAGTGCCGAAAACGTTTTGAGATCGGCTTGGATGCCAGCTCCCCCACTGGGATCTGAACCAGCAATAGTTAGGGCTGTAATTGTCATGATGTTGCTTCCTATCTAGCTTGATGTATTTTATTGATTAGTAAAGTGGTTGCTTGTTCAATATTGGATTGACCACAAATAGCCGATACGACTGCAACGCCTTCAATTCCTGTTTGCATCACTTCTGTTACTTTTGTTATGTCGATACCGCCAATGGCAACAGCAGGGCAATGTTTGGTTTTGACTAATTGAGTTAACTGCTCAATACCAAGTGCCGAGGATGCATCTTTCTTGGTCGAGGTAGGATAGACAGGACCAATTCCAATATAATCGACGTTTTGCCAAGGCACGGTTTCAAGTTGATGCTGATTCGAAACAGATAGCCCTAACCATTTATTATTACCGATCAATCGGCGAGCTACATCAACGGGCAAATCATTTTGACCAACATGCACACCATCTGCATCGACAGCTAAAGCAATATCAACATGATCATTAATCAATAGCGGTACCGATGTCTGACTGAGTGCTTCTTTTAAGGCTAAAGCAGCTTTATACCAATCTTTGCCTGTCAATTCTTGTTCTGATCGTAATTGTACGGCGGTTACACCGTTGGCAACGGCAATTTTGGTTGTGTCGACCATGCCACTGATTCCTCCACATAGTGTCGGATCAAGCACTAAATAGAGAGTAAGATCCAACTTTTTCTGCATGCTACGTCCCTATTAGTATGATGAATAAAATAGTGATAATTGATCTAATAACGATACGGCAAAACTGCCTAATCCAAGCTGTTTATTTGCCTTTTCTCCAGCTTTTTTCATCATAAAGCAAGCGGCTGCTGTGGCTAAAAGTGGATCGGTTGAATTTACAATAAACGCTGCAACCATAGCAGATAAGGAACAGCCTGTTCCGGTAATTTTGGTTAAAGCAATATCACCGCCTGCTATAGCGTAAGTCGTATGACCATCAGTAATATAATCAATGTCACCAGTCATAGCGATGATAGTCTGGTAGTCTTGTGCCAATTGTTTGGCATATTGTAAAGCGGATTTTGTCGAGTCTTGACTATCCGGGCCTTTTGATGATGCAAATTGACCGCTTAGCGCTAAGATTTCCGAAGCATTGCCACGAATAACGGTGGGTTTAAATGATAATAATTGATGCGCAATTTCGGTACGATAAGCAAGTGCCGAACCAACGGCAACAGGATCAAGTACCCATGGAGTTTGGCTCTGCTGAGCTTGACTTGCTGCAAGTAGCATACTTTTGGCAGTATTGTGATTAATTGTGCCGATGTTGATCAGTAAACTATTAGCAATTTTAACAAATTCAGCCACTTCTTGTTCAGCAATAATCATTGCTGGTGAAGCACCAATAGCAAGTAGGACATTAGCAGTAAAATTTTGTACAACATCATTTGTTATACAATGAACTAATGGGCGTTGCGTTTTGACAAGATTAATAAAAGGTGTAACTTGAGTGATTTGAAGAGACGTAGTTACTGACATGTTCATTCCTTATTTGATTTATCGGGAAGAATTTGCCTATTGTAAAGTTGAATGGCTAGACTTCCCTACGCTGGTGTTATCCAGATCAGGTTCAACGGGTAAACTCTCAGTTTTTTTAATGAATAAAAAACACCCCGAGTCAAAATTATGCTTATATTATGAACTGCCTATTGGCTTTTAACAAGTTTGTATAATAGAAAATTTCGATTTAAATGTTATTGTAACAATTTTTCGATATCGGTAATCGCTCTTCTATCCGGCAAGAAAATAATCAGGTGATCATTCTCTTCAATCGTTAAATCCGTGTTGATAATAATAACATCTTCATCACGTACAACTGCGCCGATTGTTGCCCCAGAAGGTAGTTTTAATCCATTGATGTTTTTTCCGACCAGTTTTGAATTTTCTTTATCACCATGCGCAACGATTTCCACAATTTCAGATTCGCCTTGTCGTAGTGATACAACTTTGACGATGCCTGTTTGTCTGACATGACTTAAAAGTTCAGAAATAGTGGCGTGTTGGGGTGAAATAGCAATATCAATCACACTGTCATTAATGAGTTCAAGATAAGCTTGTTTTTGGATTAAGACGATGACTTTTTTTGCGCCCATTCTTTTCGCTAACATTGATGACATAATATTGGATTCATCATCACCGGTTACCGCAATAAAAAGATCTGTCAGTTCAATCTGTTCTTGGGATAGCAATTCTTGGTCTGATGATTCGCCATGTAATACCGTGGTATTAAGTAACTGTTCAGCAATGAGTTCTGCTCGTTCGGCATTGCGTTCAATTAGTTTGACTTGATAATCATTTTCTAAACGCTTAGCCAGTGCAAGTGCAATGCCGCCACCGCCACTAATGATAATTCGTTTATAAGGTTTTTCTAAACGTTGTAGCTCACTGGTCACGGCTTTGATATTGGTTGGCGGAGTAATAAAATACACCATATCACCAGCTTCAATTAAGGTAGAACCTAGAGGACGAATAAAGCGATTTTTACGGTAGATAGCAACGACTCTAGCTTCAACATGCGGAAGATGTTCTTTAAGTTCTGATAGCTCACTGCCAACTAGCGCGCCACCATAATATGCCATAACAGCGACTAGACATACACGGGTATCGTTGAATGAGGCAAATTGTAATGCGCCTGGATATTGAACAAGATGACTGATATGGTTAGTAATAAGGTTTTCTGGTGCAATGATATGGTCGATATTGATACACTCTTTATTAAAAAAAGGATATCTTTCATCATTGTATTCCGGTGCGCGGATACGCGCCACTTTTTGCGGAATATTAAACATGACATGCCCTATTTGACATGCCATCATGTTGATTTCATCAGAGTTGGTAACGGCAACAAGCATATCAGCCGATTCCGCGCCAGCACTCTCTAATACTTGTGGATAAGATGATTTTCCACAAATGACTTGTAAATCAAAGCGCTCTTGCAAAGATTGCAATTTATCATGATCTTCATCGACAACAGTGACATCGTTCTGTTTTTCAGTAACAAGATATTCTGCAAGCGCACTGCCTGTTTGTCCTGCTCCAAGAATGATAATCTTCATAACTAACCTATTTTAATTAAATGGCTTTTATATCTTTTATTGTCATGATGATAATAAATGCCTATATTAAGCCAAATAATACTGTTTAGTGTTAATAATAATTATGTTATTTGATTTTAGACTATACAAAACCGATAGCGTCATAGACCTTTTTCAATGTGATATCCGCTTTAGCTCGAGCTTTTTCAGCGCCTTCTTTCATGATTGAAAAGAGATAATCTTCATCATCACGATATTGGTGATATTGTGCTTGTAAGTGACTTATCATATCAATCACTTGAGTCGCCACTTCCGTTTTAAGATGTCCATACATTTTACCTTCAAACTCTTTTTCAAGTTCGGTGACTGGTTTTCCTGTTACACCAGTTAATATATCTAATAAATTTGATACACCAGCTTTATTTTTTAAATCATAACGTACAACAGGCGGTTCATCAGAATCGGTCATTGCTCGTTTGATTTTTTTCTCGATGTCTTTAGGATTTTCAAGTAAGCCAATCACATTGTTTCGATTTTCATCAGATTTAGACATTTTTTTCGTTGGGTCTTGTAAAGACATCACTCTTGCACCAACTTTAGGGATAAAAGGTTCAGGAACAGTAAAAATGTCACCATACAGGGCATTAAAGCGCATTGCAATATCACGTGATAGTTCGAGATGTTGTTTTTGATCGTCACCCACCGGTACTAAATTAGCTTGATATAATAAAATGTCAGCTGCCATTAATACAGGATAATCAAAAAGCCCTGCGTTAATATTTTCAGCGTGTCGTGATGATTTATCCTTGAATTGGGTCATGCGACTGAGTTCACCAAAATAAGTGTAACAGTTTAATGCCCACCCTAATTCAGCATGAGCAGGTACATGAGATTGTACAAATATAGTGCTTTTTTGAGGATCAATGCCACATGCTAAATAAAGCGCCATGGTATCCAGTGTTGCTTTGCGTAGCTTCTGTGGATCTTGGCGTACTGTGATAGCATGTTGATTTACAATACAATAAACGCAATCGTATTCTTGTTGTAAAGCGACCCAATTTTTTAAGGCACCCAAATAGTTGCCAAGTGTTAATTCCCCTGATGGCTGAGCGCCACTAAATACAATCGGTTTACTCATAATTTATTCCTAATCTATTCATTCTTATTTTTTTGCCTCAGCTTTAGGCAGTGGTAACAAGGTTAATATATCTTTGAAATCGTCAAACAAAAAATCGGGGTCGCTGGTCGCTATGGATACACCATAGTTGTAACCGTAACTTAACGCAACAGTATGGCAGTTAGCATTCTTTGCTGCGGTAATATCATTTTTCGAGTCACCAACAAATAGTAATTGATCGCAAAAGAGCCCAAACGTTGCCATAACCTGATAAAGTGGGGCAGGATGAGGTTTTAGCTTGATAACATCACCACCACCTAGCACCAGTTTGAAATATTCTTTAATGCCTAATGATTCTAATAAAGCAGGTAAAAATTGTGCAGGTTTATTGGTAACAAGTGCTAATGGATAATGATTATCATAAAGCACTTTTAAGGTCTCTTTAACATGTGGAAAGAGTTTTGTTTCTGCATCGATAACTTTATCATAATGCTGATTAAAGCAATTTTTAGCTTGACTAAACAATTCTGCTGTTGGGGTAATATCGATTGCTTTAAAGGTACGTTCTAACATAACATCGATGCCATTACCTACCCAATTTTTAACTTGATCTTTGCTAACAGTAGGTAATTGTAAGTCGGCAAGCATTTGCTGAATTGCTAATGCAAGTCCGGGTACACTATCAACGAGTGTGCCATCAAGATCAAATGCTATTGCTTGAATGTCATCCAGTTTAGGCATATTTTACTCCTGCTAATGCTTTTCGCATGGCATCAATAACTGATTTATAATCAGGCTGACCAAATATAGCAGACCCTGCAACAAACATATCAGCGCCTGCTTGGGCTATTTCTGCAATATTGTCGGCTTTGACGCCCCCATCTATTTCAAGTCGTATATTTTGACCTGATTCAATAATACGTTGTTTAACTTGTCGTAATTTTTTTAATGTTGACGGGATAAAAGATTGCCCACCAAAACCAGGATTAACTCCCATTAATAACACAATATCAATTTTATCCATTACATAATCTAAATGATCTAACGGAGTAGCCGGATTAAAAACTAAACCAGCGGTACAACCATGATCTTTGATAAGTTGCAACGTTCGGTCAAGATGAATCGTTGCTTCGGGATGAATAGAGATATTGCTAGCTCCAGCTTTTGCAAAAGAGACAATAAGTTCTTCGACAGGGGATGCCATTAAATGGACATCGATTGGGGCTTTTATTCCGTAGTCACGTAGTGCTTGGCAAAACATTGACCCCATTGTCAAATTAGGCACAAAGTGATTGTCCATGACATCGAAATGAATTACATCAGCCCCTGCTTCAATCACTTTTTGGGTTTCTTCACCTAAACAAGCAAAATTTGCTGAAAGTATTGACGGTGCAATAATAAACTCTTTCATAACATACCTCTAATCATACAAGCCAATACTCAAATGTTTTTAGGATTATTTGTATAGCGCTAATATTTCATCAATTTTTTTTCGACCTTCACCATCACAGCTTATTGAGCGTCGCATTTCAGCTCGATAAAGGTGGCGAGCTTTACTATATAACGTTCTTGTATAATCAGTATCATGATTGGATACAAGCACTGGAATATTGTTTTTATAAGCCATTTTTTCGGCTAATTTAGAGAGTTTTTTATGTTCTTCATAGCCAAAATTATTTGAATAATATGCCGTAAATCCAGCCGAATCATTTGGCGATAAATAGGGCGGATCACAGTATATCACAGAATTTTTCTTTGCTTTTTTCATGACCTCTTGGTATGGGGCACAGATAAATTCCGCATTTTGTGCTTTTTTTGCAAAAAAGTTTAGCTCTTTCTCAGGAAAATAGATTGTTTTATAGCGACCAAATGGCACATTAAAAAGTCCACTGTTGTTATAACGACATAGACCGTTATAGCAATGACGATTTAAGTAAATAAATAATAACGATCGTAAATACTGATCTTTACTATAATTAAATACGTCTCGTAGTTGATAAAATGCCTCAGGCTTATTGTTCTGAGGTTGGAAAAATATTTTTAGATCATTAATAAACTCATTTGGTTTTGATTTCAATAAATTGAATAATTCAATTAAATCATGGTTAATATCAGCTAAAAGGTAGCTTTTATAATTGGTATTTAAGAAGACCGAACCTGCACCAACAAAAGGTTCAATCAGTTGATCTCCTTCTGGTAGATACTGCCTAATGGTGTCCACAAGCTCATATTTTCCTCCAGCCCATTTTAAAAAGGCTCGTTGTTTTTTCAAAGGATACTCCTATTTTGTCTTTGGTAGGATAAATGAACCATATCCTTTATTTTTCAGCTTTTTCTTTATTCACAGATGCACCAGATTTGACCCATGGATTATCCTTTTGTAAAGCACTAGGTAAAGATTTTATAGCCTTTTTGGCTTCATCTGATGATTTATATATACCTTTAATCAAAATAAACCATTTACTGTTATTACGTTTAGTTTCGTAAATTTGGTAATGAGTAATATTATTTTTTTCAACAAATTTTTTTAAGTTTTCAATAGATGATGAAGCACTAAGTTGAATAGTGTATTCATCATCTTTAATATAAATAGTATTGTTATTATTCCTGTTTCCGTTATGACTTGAAATAGTATTATGACTATTCGCTCCATTTTTCTCAGAAAGGGACGATGTTGTTGGTTTTTTTATAGTCGAATCATTTGATTGATTACGAGCTTTCCTTGATTCATCCACAATATTACTATTACTGGTTAGTGGCTCTTGACTGTCTAATGATTGATTCGATCTTGAAGCAGTTGTAGAGTTGGGCAATAAACTTGAATCGGTGGTTTGTGTGTTACTTGATGCGTTTAACTCATCAGTTAAAGATTGAGCGTTGTTGCTGTTTTCAATATCTGTTGATGAATAACCATCGACGTCAGGCGACGTCAATGATGTTGGTTCATTTTCTGTTGAAGAACTTAATATCACAAAACTTAGCGTTAAGAAAAAGATTACCATAGCAGAACCAAGAATAATTAATTTTTTCTTGGAAAAATAATTAAGAAAACTTGGTAATTTGAATGAAGTTGTAGAGTCTTTATTCGCTTTTTCTGATATATAACGGTCATCTTTATCTACACGCATATTTACTCCTTAACTTGACATCTACACTATTACTATTTCAGTATCAGTCATTATCTTGATAATAAGTAGCTTAAATTTGCTCTATTTTATCGATGATATAACCAGCTACACCTTTAGCACTTTGTTCATCTGTCTTAATAGTGATATCAGCAATTTCTTGATAAAGTGGTTCACGTTCATCAGCAAGCTCTTCATAGAGTTCTCGAGGGGTATTTCCTCCTTGTAATAATGGACGCCGTTTGTCTTTTTGAGTTCTTGCCATCTGTTTTTCAATGGTTGTTTCAAGATAGACCACTATCCCACGAGCAGATAAACGATTACGTGTCTCTTTTGATAGAACCGATCCACCGCCTGTCGCGAGTACTACACCTTGTTTTTCAGTCAATTCATTAATGACTTTTTCTTCTCTGGCGCGGAATCCGTCTTCACCCTCTAAGTCAAAAATCCAAGCAATATCGGCACCCGTTCGTTTTTCGATCTCTTGATCAGAGTCAAAAAACTCCATGCCTAACTGTTGTGCAATTTGTCGACCTATTGTGCTTTTTCCTGCCCCCATTGGGCCAATTAGAAAAATATTTCGCTTTTCTGCCATTGTAGTTTCATCATCTATTAATTTTGGTTAAAATTTACAACACAATATTAACTGACCGTGATCTTTCTTTTCACAAGCAGTTAATTGTGTAACTTTTCTTGTATCTCCGTCTAACGACAAAAATTTAGGTTGGTAATTATCTCAATAGAAAGCCCCTTTTTGCAATAGGTATTTATTAATAGTTTTAGCTAATTCCTGCTTGATGCAAATCGTGAATATTTAATGCACCGACTAATTCACCTTCGTTATTCACAACTGGTGCAGCAGTAATATTGTGATAATTAAATGATTTTAAAGCTTCTGTTGCTTTCCAACTTGCGGGTATTCTATAACCAGGACTTGTCATCACAGCTTCAATACTGTCTTGTAATGTGCCATTTTTTAATAATAATCGACGCAAATCCCCGTCAGTAAATACGCCAATAATTTTATTATTATCCTGACATATTGCAACTAATCCCACACCTGTACGGCTGAGTTCAAGCATAGCTTCAAGTACTGTTGCAGTATGGGGAACTTTTGGAATTAAATCTCCCGTTCTCATGACATCTTTTACTTGATTAAGTAATTTCGCACCCAAACTGCCTGCCGGATGTGAACGAGCAAAATCTTCTTCATTAAAACCTCGGGCTCGCATGACGGCTATGACCAGCGCATCACCCATTAATAATGTATTTGTCGAACTCGAAGTAGGTGCTAGCCCCATAGGACAAGCTTCTTTTTCGATCGATATATCAATTACGGCTTGAGCGGCTTTAGCTAAGGGTGAGTCTAAACCGCCAGTTATGGCAATCACCGGTACTTTCATCGAAGCAAGTATAGGGAGTATAAAATTAAACTCTTTTGCTCGACCCGAATAAGAAATTAGTATTGCTACATCATTTTCGCTTACCATTCCTAAATCGCCATGTAGCGCTTCGGAGGGATGCATAAAAAAAGAAGGGCTACCAGTACTGGCTAAAGAAGCAGAAATTTTTTTTCCGATATGCCCCGATTTTCCAATACCCGATACGACAATTTTTCCTTTTGCAGTTAAAATAAGCTGGCAAGCTGTAATAAAGTCTTCACCTAGCCGATTAGGTAACTTTTGAGCTTCATGAATTTCCAATTCAAGAAGTTCACGACCATATTTTAATAATTTATCCATTTCAATTAACCTATGGAGTTTTTAGAAGGTATTTGTGCCATTTATGATCTTCAATAAGTAAAATTGAAAATAATAATATATATTAGATAGCTAACAGTGTAGCAAGTAACAGAGAAATATTCAAAAAGAAAGCGAGTTAATTTTTACGTCAATCATGTTTCTTATAAATTTATGATCGATTAAGTATTAGAATTTGGAAAATAACGAGGCATTAACCACCTAAAGCTACTTTTATTCCCAGTGCGATTATAATGATACCCAGAATTTTATCAATGATGAACTGAATTTTACCGTAACATCGTTGTACCGATCGGGTTTGAAAAATAAAGACAACAAATGGCCACCAAAAAATCGCTTCTACCCAAATTATCAGTGCCACTAATAATTTGTCAATGAGCGTTGAATTAGCACTAAGTACCTGAGTAAATATAGCGAGAAAAAACAAAGTAGCTTTAGGATTAAGTAAATTACATAAAAAGCCTTGAATAAACGCTGTGCCAGATGAGATCATCCTACCATGTGATTCACAATTTAGATAACGAGTACCGCTATTTTTGGCAAGTAGTGCTTTTATGCCTATCCAGATTAGGTATACAGCACCAACATAACGTAATGCATTATAAAGTAAGGGTGTTGCGGTAATCAGCACTGCGATTCCCGCAACACAATAACTCATATGAATTAATATGGCGATAATGACACCCAAACACGTGAGTAGTGCTATTTTTCGGTTATAACTTAAACTGTTTTTTAGCACTAGAAAAAAATCAGGTCCGGGCGAAATCATTCCCAAAAAACTGACGGTAGTGACTATGATCATGGTATCAAGTGTCATGTTTGACCTATTTAACGTATTCAGCTGAGTGATTTAACGTTGCGATTTTAGATTTATTTTGTTCAATAAACTGTTTTTTATCCATGTCGGTTTGGGTTAAATAATCAGTTAAAAATTTAGCATTACTTTTAATTTGAGCACCATTTAAAATCAATCTTGGTAAATCAATTTGATAGATTGTTTGATCGGGTGATTTATGTAAATTTTCAGGTTTAGCATTGGTTAATAAATAAAGTTGACGCTCTTTTTCAGATAGGCGATGAATAGTAGGGGTACCCGAACCCATCATTAAGTGATCCGGAAAAATATAAAAGACCGTATCTTCGAGCAATCCATTATGCTCTAAATATTGGATAAATTGTCCAACGTTATAATCCAGTGAGGCAGCAACAAATGACATATTATCTTCTTTAGGTGTGATAACCGATGTCATTCGTTCATCATAAAATCCGTTAGGGGCATGGGTTGAAACAGTTGAAATGAATAGCGCAAAAGGTTGATTTGCTTCATTCATATCATTAATTTGTTTTTTGGCGATATCAAAAATATCTTTGTCATATAATCCAAAAGGTGCATTGGGATACTGACCTATATAGTTTTTTTCAGAAATCACTTTCAAACCAAGTAATTCAGCGGTATGTCCAATACCTGCAAAATCAGGGCCAGCCATAACATAGCGTGTTTGGTAGCCTGCCTGTTTCAATACATCCCCTAAACTGATTAATTGGGTTTGATTGCTTTTCATCAATGGCGAAGTTGAGTACCCACCAATTAAAAAAGGCACGCCTGTCATGTAAGTATACATTGATGCAGTTGTCCAGCTACTACCAACACTCATTGGCATATTCGGGAAGAAAGTATATGTTTGACGTAATTGTCTTAAATGCGGTGTGATATCCGCAAAATCTAAAAAACCTTGTTCAAACGATTCTAACGAAATGACGACAATATTTTTTCCTTTATGACTAATTAACTGATTTTTATTAGTGTAATCTGTCATATTGAGCGTTTGTAGTGCTTGTTCGAATGATTCACGAGGTGCGTTTGTCACTTGATAAATTTCGTATAAACGGCTTAACGGTCCATTGTGATAACTGATGCTAATAATGGCAATCATAGCCAATACCAAACGAAGTAATGGATGACATTTTCGCTTAAATAAACTCGCTAACTTAAACAGTAAAAATACAAAACCCAAAAAAACAACAATCACCAAGAGTGCTTGTAATTTAAAAATGAATAACCCTTGTATAATGTCATTGATATTTAAATTGACGTAAAACTGGTAGTCTATAAAGCCGCCACTAAAATAGATTGAGGTTAACTCCATGACTACAAAAACTGTCAACAGGCTGATCACCAGCAGTTGCCACTTTTTGCGTTTAAAAAAAGAGGCAACCACGACGGTAATAATTAAAAGAGGTAAAACAATTAATGTCGAAAGTGGCATAGAACAAAATACTCAATGATTAACTTTTGCATAAGTATATACTTAATATTATGAAAAATAAAAAGCAGCGAGTATTTTTATCTCAATAGCTAGATAGAATGCTGTTAACTGACAATTTTGAGTGTAATTAATCTGTTATTTATCAACAAATAAATTAAAAAATCACATTTTTTTGTTAAGGTTAAATTATAACCGTTTGGTGAATTAATCGGATATTTAGCCTATCAAGATTTTTATAATCTTATTTCTATAAATATTATTTATAACTCATAAAAAAGATTGAAATAAAATGTTGGATAGGTAAGGATAATTCATCGTGATTTTTAAGCGTAAAGTTAACCAACAGCCTAAAAGCCAATGTAATTGAAAATAAGGAGTCAAAATGTTTAGTAAAGAAATGACTATTGCCGATTATGACAAGGAGTTGTGGGATGCCATTAAGGGTGAAGAACAACGTCAAGAAGATCATCTTGAATTAATTGCATCCGAGAATTATGCCAGCCCAAGAGTAATGCAAGCACAAGGTTCCCAGTTAACCAATAAATATGCAGAAGGGTATCCAGGTAAACGTTACTACGGTGGTTGTGAATATGTCGATATTGTTGAAAAATTGGCTATTGAACGAGCAAAAACGTTATTTGGTGCTGATTATGCCAATGTACAACCCCATTCAGGTTCGCAAGCTAACTTTGCTGTTTATACCGCGTTATTAAATCCTGGCGATACAGTACTGGGTATGAATTTATCTGAAGGTGGTCATTTAACCCATGGTGCACCGGTTAGTTTTTCAGGCAAGCTTTATCATGTTGTTGCCTATGGTGTTGATGAGGCAGGTCGTATTGATTATGAACAGTTAGTGACCATTGCTAATGAGTCAAAACCTAAAATGATTATTGGCGGTTTTTCTGCTTATTCTGGTATTGTTGACTGGAAGCGTATGCGTGAAATTGCTGATAGTGTGGGTGCTTATTTATTTGTGGATATGGCGCATGTTGCAGGTTTAGTGGCAGCAGGTGTTTATCCAAATCCTGTTCCTTATGCGCATGTGGTTACCACAACAACCCATAAAACCCTTGGTGGACCAAGAGGCGGATTAATTTTGGCAAAAGGTGGTAGTGAAGATCTTTATAAAAAATTAAATTCATCGGTATTTCCTGGTGCGCAAGGTGGGCCTTTAATGCATGTCATTGCAGCAAAAGCGGTGGCATTGAAAGAAGCAATGGAACCAGCTTATCAACAATACCAACAACAAGTCGTTAAAAATGCACAAGCAATGGTTGATGTGATTTTAAAACGGGGCTATAAAGTCGTTTCTGGTGAAACACACAATCATCTATTTTTGATTGATTTAGTCGATAAAAAAATTACAGGTAAAGAAGCTGACGCAGCATTAGGAAGTGCAAATATCACCGTGAATAAAAATAGTGTGCCAAAAGATCCGCAAAGTCCTTTTGTCACATCTGGTATTCGTATTGGTTCACCTGCGATTACAAGGCGAGGATTTAAAGAGTCGGAGTCTCGTGAATTGGCTAATTGGATTTGCGATGTATTAGATAATATTGATGATGAACAAACGATCCAAGCCGTAAAAGAAAAAGTATTAGCGATATGTCGGCAATTCCCTGTTTATCAACATTAAGATACCATCATTATCGCCGACACTATCGGCGATAATGATAGATTTGTTTTTATTGTTTTTCTGTGTCTGTGGTTTTTTGTATAAGTTCTTGCTTTTGTTGTTCTATAAAGTGTGTTATATGACCTTTATGCCATAACCACCCACCTGTTATACCAATACCTAATACTAAAGCTATCCAAAATACAATAGCAAATTTATTACGACGTTTTCTCATTGGGTCACGTAAATTACGTTTTGCATTTTTCGGTAATTCTGCTTTACTAGTGAGTAATCCACCTAATAATAAGTTTATTTTCACTTGCCCATTAATTGCCCAACCGGATGCTTCAAGAAGTGGTCCAAGTGTACGGTGTCTTAATTTTAACCAAGCTAAAATCACAGAAGGCCCCGATATAATGACAAATAATCCAATAATAACCAAAGGAAGTTGCCACCAGCTTAATGAAAATAGTGCTTGGAAAATGGTCGCTAAAGCAGTACCAATTGCACCAAGTGCTAAGCCAATTGCGGCAAATATACCCACGCTTTTACCAATATCAAATTTGGTATCTGGATTTTGTAAGACTTGCGTACCGGTTTTTTCGATATCGGCATCTTTGCTGGTTGCCCATTTATTAATTTGTTCAGTAATTAGGCGACCAATACGTTGATAAGGAGCCCAAACAGCTTGTTGGATACTGATTGGTTTTGTAATAATCTTAACTACATTAGCATCCCAATCATTACCTTCATTGTCAATAAATACACCGTTACGACCTTCGATAAGTAAATCACCTTGCCCTGCAGTAATAGCCGCTGCAATCACCTTTTTTTCACCTTGTCTGGTACATTCACAGTAAAGTAAACACAGTTCCGAGTAGTTAGACATAGTAATGTGTTTGGCAATATTATCTACCGAAACACATAGCGTTGCACAGCGACCATCAATATAGAGTTTTCCAAGTTGAAATGCCGCTCTTTTTTCAAGTGAAAAGAAATCAGAAAAAGAGGTAAAATTGACGAGTAGTCGATACAAATGTTTGTGAAATAGAACGAGTTTTTCTAAAACTAATACATCTGAGGCTGAAATTGGTGTCTTATTGTCTTGATCAACCATTTCTTGAAATTGAGCCAATAAATCACTATTTGCCATGTTTTTAATCGTTTTGTTTGATAAATCTTCAATGCTATCGGTTGGTTGAACTGAAACTTTGGTTTGAACCATACTAGGTTTTGAATTAATCAGCGAGGCGTAAGGATCCAGACTGGTTTGAATATTTTGCCATTCTTCTTCTGTTAGTACATTAGAATTAGCTAATAACGGCGAAACGAGTGTTTTAAATTGTGTAATTTTTGCTTTCCATAATGGATTGAGCCCATTGACCAAATCGAGAGAGTTATGGGTATCGATTTTTGATAACGGTAATTCGGCTAGCGCTTCGTCTGATAATAACCCATTTTCTGTTGGGACAATATACTTCTCATCAACGTTCAATGCTGTTTGTGCTTGTGGTGCATATTGTGCAAGTTCCACACGTAAAAAATAGTCATCTATTTTGGGTTTTAGCGTTTGAACAAGGTTCCATATTTCAGCACTATTTTCGCCAAATGGTGTTTGTGTATTACTTATATCCTTTTGCCATTGTTGCCATATTTGTAAGTTTTGAACAAATGTTTTGGCAATATCTATGTTAATTCCATTTTCTCCACTCATATCTTTTTCAGCCCCAACAATTTTTATTGCTGATTTGATAAAAGTTTGCATTTCTGGTGATAGCTCGGCGGATGCAGGAAAAATTAAATCACCATTGTAAAGTTTGCCTGCATTAATTTTAATAGATTGTTGTACATCATCTTGAGTTAAATAATCACAATCACTTTTGTTTAAATTGACAAGAATGCTGCGAGCGGTGATGAATAATTTTTTACCTTGTTCTGTTTCTGTATTAATTTGTGACAAAGGTAAAATATCTGATGAATGTAAGATTGTTTCAAAAGAGTGAATTTTACCTCTTGTCCAAGCGATAGCATCTAATATATCGGGAATGCGAATGCGACCGTCTTGATCTTCATCCAAAAGTGCCAATGTTCGTTTGTCAAAATCTAGCCCTGTCGTCGGGCAACTGAGTGCGACCCATAATTTAGGGTCAAGATTGGGTAGATTAATAATATCGTCGGCGTTTTTAAAAACAACTTGATCTAATCCACCTACACGCTGAAATGTCCACATATGACTCATGATAACCTCCATACTGAAATTTATTTTATTTCCTTTATGTAAATAAATATAACAGTATTAGTCGTTTAATGAAAGAGAACAGTGATTTTAAGCTTGTGAAATTTTAAAAAATTTTGAAGAATTGAGTTTAGTTGCTGACCACAACTTTATGATAGAATAACGCCATATTACTTAATATCCAAATAAAAAATAACTATGTCATTAATCAATCTTACAAATGCTTATCTTTCCTTTAGTGATGCACCACTACTCGACCATATTGATATGTCGATTGAAGCTAATGAGCGTGTCTGTCTTGTTGGGCGTAATGGTGCAGGTAAATCAACGTTACTTAAAGTATTAAATAAAGAAGTACCGTTAGACGAAGGTCAAATTATTTATGAGAATAATGTTGTTGTGTCACGTTTACAACAAGATCCCCCAAGAGATATTCAAGGAAATGTGTTCGATTTCGTTGCAGAAGGTTTAAAAGAACAAGCTCAATTATTGAGGGATTATTATGATTTATCTCATCGTATTGAACAAGATCCCAGTGAAAGTAATCTGTCTAAATTAGCTAAATTACAAGAGCAATTAGATCAGCAAAATGGTTGGCAACTTGATAATCGTATTCGTAATGTTATCTCTTCACTTTCCTTGGATGGTGATGCGCTACTGTCATCCTTATCAGGAGGTTGGTTGCGTAAAGCCGCATTGGCTAAAGCATTAGTGTGTCAGCCAACAGTATTGTTACTGGATGAGCCAACTAACCATTTAGATATCGAAACGATAAAATGGTTAGAGGAATTTTTAAAAAGTTTTAATGGTAGCATTGTGTTTATTTCACATGATCGTTCTTTTATTCGGCAAATGGCAACGCGTATTATTGATCTCGATAGAGGTAAAGTGGCTTCATGGGGTGGTGATTATGATAGTTATCTTGTTGGAAAAGAGGAAGCACTACGTGTCGAAGAGTTGCAAAATGCAGAATTTGATAAAAAATTAGCTCAAGAAGAAGTGTGGATACGTCAAGGTATCAAAGCTCGCCGTACACGTAACGAAGGTAGAGTACGCGCTTTAAAGGCGATGAGACAAGAACATTCACAGCGTCGCCAAGTCATGGGTAGTGCAAAAATGCAAATTGAAGAAGCGTTGCGTTCGGGCAAAATTGTTTTTGAATTGGATAATGTGAGCTATCAAGTCGCAGATAAATTACTGGTTAATGATTTTACGGTACAAGTATTACGTGGCGATAAAATTGCGCTGATTGGTCCTAATGGTATAGGTAAAACAACACTTTTAAAGCTGATGTTAGGTAACTTACAGCCGACGTCGGGTAGCGTCCATTGTGGTACCAAATTGGAAGTCGCTTATTTTGATCAGTATCGACTTGAGTTGGATCCTGAAAAGACTGTGATGGATAATTTGGCTGAAGGTAAGCAAGAGGTGATGGTTAATGGTCGATCTCGTCACGTGCTTGGCTATTTGCAGGACTTTTTGTTTCCACCAAAACGCGCCAGAACTCCTGTTCGTGCATTATCTGGCGGTGAGCGAAATCGTTTATTGTTAGCTAAACTATTTTTAAAACCAAGTAATTTATTAGTTCTCGATGAACCCACCAATGATCTGGATATTGAAACTTTAGAGTTGTTAGAAGAACTAGTTAATGATTATCAAGGCACTGTTTTATTGGTTAGCCATGACCGACAATTTGTTGATAATGTGGTTACCCAATGTTGGTTTTTTGAAGAACAAGGTCATATCGGTATTTATGCGGGCGGTTATACTGATGCTTTACAGCAACAGCAGCAAGCAAAACCCGTGTCGGTGAATAAAAATACTGCACCGGTTAAATCCGATGAAAAAGCGGTAACAGCAGAAACCAAAATGCCTGAAGCGAAAAAGAAAGTAAAGTTAAGTTATCATGAACAACGTGAATTAGCACAATTACCAAGCCAAATAGAGCAATTGGAATTAGCAATAGCTGATTTACAAGCGCAAATAGGGCACAGTGACTTTTTTAATCAACCCCACGAGGTGACAAGCCCGATTTTAACTGATTTGGCCAATAAAGAAGCTGAACTAGAAGCAGTTTTTGCACGTTGGGAAGCGCTTGAGTCGTTAAGTCAACAATAATAGCGTTAAGAGCTTGCTTGGCAAGCTCTTGTTAGCAATTTACCATGTTCTTTTTGTTAATATTAAAAAGAGTGCTAATGCAAGAATAACAAATATTGCACCAATAAATCCGATATACTCGGTTGATAGTCGAACTAAGACTTGGCTACCCACAAATGCACCTGCTCCAATGCCGATATTATAAATACCTGAATAAACGGAGGTTGCAATATCGGCTGCATCTGGAGCAACATCGATGACTTTACTTTGCATAACCATGCCGATAATGGTGATCGCAAGTCCCCATAACATGCCTTGTATGATTGCAGTGATTAAATTGAATGAGCAAACATAAAGCGAAAGTAAACAAATCATTAATAATAACAACGGAATGATTAGAATTGCTGTTGGATGTCTATCAGAATATTTAGCAAAGACAACACTGCCGATCATACCTGAAAAACCAATAGCTAATAGAATGCTAACCACCACTTTTTCGTTAAAACCACCGACATTTATCATAAAAGGGGTGATATAGGTATAAGCACAAAAATGACCAGTAATAATAATTGCTGTTAACAGATAGATATTAAGTAATACTGGTCGTTTAAGCACTTTCGGAATATCACGGATAGATAAGGTGTCTGTGCTTGGCACAGGCGGTAATAAATAGAGTAATGAAACCATGACACAAAAAGCAATAAAACCGATACATAAAAAAGTAATCCGCCAACCAACAACTTGTCCAATTATCGTGCCAATTGGAATACCTAAAATTGTTGCCATTGAAACGCCGACAACAATAAAACCCATTGCTTTAGCTTTTTTGCCATTGGGTGCAAGTCGAACAGCTAAAGGCGTAGTAATAGCCCAAAATACAGCGTGTGCACAAGCGATTCCAATTCTGGCTACCATTAAACTATAAAAGTCCCAAGCAAAACCCGCTAAGATATGGCTACCAATGAATAAACAGAATAAGAAAACAAGAAGTTTTCGGCGATCCATTTTTGAAGTTAATACCGTTAAGGGTAACGATAATAATGAAACAGACCAAGCATAGATAGTTAATAATAATCCAGCATGCGCTTCATCCATTGAAAAACTTTTAGCGATGTTGGGTAGCAACCCTACCGGAACAAATTCGGTGGTATTAAAAATAAATGCTGCAAATGCCAAACATAAAATTGACGACCAAATTCGAGACCGTTTATTAGCATTGTTTATCATGTTGTTTTTTAAAGAAGGGATAAATAGATTGAATGTCATTATAACATGAATAATGTTCGTTATTAAACAGTCAGTAAAGATAATGGTGTCATCTTCGATGACAACTACTCGGCATTCTTTATCGATTTTGTACCTTCATTCGTAACAGGTATATAATACTCATACCTTTCCACTAGCAGTGATGATAATCATGAATCAACTTTTTATTACGATATGTCTATTAATTTTTAGTAATATGTTTATGACGTTTGCTTGGTATGGCCATTTACGTTTTTTGCATAATCAAGTCTGGATTGTTGCCGTTTTTATTAGTTGGGGGATTGCGCTGTTTGAGTATTTATTGCAAGTTCCTGCTAATCGTATAGGCTTTCAAGTTGCCACCGCTGGTCAATTAAAAATTATTCAAGAAGTCATTAGTTTGTCTGTCTTTATACCCTTCTCAATTTATATCTTAAAAGAACCTTTTAAAACTGATTATATTTGGGCTGGTTGTTGTTTGCTTGGCGCAGTATTTTTTATGTTTAGAGATAAAATTTTTGCATCATAAACAGTTATGATACCTCTATTTTAAATATCATTACGGCTTGAAGAGTGATTCGATCTTTTATATCACTATTGATAAAAAGTGACAGTATGAAAATGTGATAGTTGTCACATAATGTAAATGATGTCATTTATTAATCCAATAATTCAATTTAATATTGATTAATATCAAATAAATCAATGTGATTAGACAATAAGATTTAGAAAACTTTATTGTATGGACATTGTAACAAGGCAATTTAATCGTTTTAAATACCAACGATATAGGAATATCAATATCGAGAAAGAAAAGGGGGCCGTCTATGCAAAAAATGTTAGTTAGAAGTATTATGTTGTATTCTTTATTATGTGCTCAAGCATTCGCCGTAGAAATAAAAGATGTAACAACACATCCTAATGACTATTTTCTTACTGAAAATCAAGCTCCTGATAGTTTACAATTGTTACCACCACCTCCTTCATTTACCAGTGTTGAATTTTTAAGAGATAAAGCCATGTATGATTGGGGTAAATCGATGCGTCATACCGAACGAGGAAGACAAGCTTATATTGATGCTGACTCTAGCAAGGAAAATGTCACTCAGCAATTTTCAACGTCGTTTGGTTTTGATATATCTGCTATCAAAACACCCGAAATTTATAAATTGATTACGACAATGAAAGAAGATGCTGGTGATCTGGCTACTCGTTCGGCGAAAAATTATTACAATCGTATCCGACCATTTTCGTTTTTCAATGAGCCCACTTGCCGACCAGAAGACGAAAAAACGCTGTCTACTAATGGATCTTATCCCTCAGGACATACAACAATTGGTTTTGCTATATCGCTGGTGTTAGCTGAAATCAACCCACAACGTCAAAATGAAATTTTAAAACGAGGTCTTGAAGTGGGTGAAAGTCGTGTTATTTGTGGATACCATTGGCAAAGTGATATTGATGCGGCTAGAGTGATGGCGGCGAGTGTCGTGGCACAACTGCATGCTAATGCCCAGTTTAATCAACAACTGGCAAAAGCCAAAATGGAGTTTAACCGCTTAAAAACCAACCAACAAAATAAAAAATAATAAGAATTATCGAAAAATATGATTCGATTGTAAATCCAATGTTTATCAATTTAAGGCTGATATTGGCTGTTTCGTTAAACAACCAATATCCAGCTTAACAATCATAACGCTTTAAATGAGATATCCGGTAAAATCGCTTCACCTTGCCAATATAATTCACTGGCAAGTTGCCCGGCAATTCGACAATAATTTTCAGTAAATTCACTGTCTGGATGACTAATAACTGTTGGCGTTCCGGTATCAAGGTCTTGTCGCAACATTTTATGCAGCGGTATTTGCCCAAGTAATTGAGTTTGATATTTTTCGGCAAGTTGTGCCGCACCACCTTCACCAAAAATTGCCTCGTGGTGCCCACAATTTTCACAGATATGGTAGCTCATGTTTTCGATAATACCTAGCGTCGGGATATTAACCTTATTAAACATTGTGATGCCTTTTTTAGCGTCAATTAAGGCAATGTCTTGAGGCGTGGTAACAATCACCGCGGCAGTAACAGGAATACTTTGCGCGAGTGTTAATTGAATATCTCCTGTCCCTGGTGGCATATCAATCACTAAATAATCAAGTTCAGGCCAAAGCGTGTCTTGCAAAATTTGCAATAATGCTTTGCTTGCCATTGGTCCTCGCCATACCATTGCTCCATCCGAATCGACTAAATAGCCAATCGAATTACTGGCTAATTCATAGGCCATAATTGGTGTCATATGTTTATTGTCGGGAGTAAGTGGCTGTTGTTTTTCGGTTCCTAACATGGTAGGTATAGACGGGCCATAAATATCGGCGTCTAAAATACCAACTTTGGCGCCTTGTTTTTGCAGTGCAAGCGCAAGGTTAATCGCGGTTGATGATTTACCGACTCCACCTTTACCAGAGCTAATAGCGATGATGTTTTTAATGTTTTTTATCGCTTGTTGATGGTTTGCTCGTTTAAGGGTGGCAATGTTGAAATCAATTTGCCAATTGACTTGTTTTAGACCGTCAAGTTCGAGTAATTGAGGTGTAACAGTTTTTTTCAACTCTTCAAAAGTGATTTGCCATGCAAAGGGCATCGTTAAATGAATATGCAAAGTTTGATTTTCCATTTCACACTTTTTAACTGCACCTAATTCGATCAAATTTTTTCGCAAAGTAGGATGAGCAAAATTTTCAAGAATCTTTTTGGGTTCCATGGTGATTAGCCTTCATTTTTTATCTACGGTTTTATCTGCTTTTATGCTGATTTGTATAATTATCATGCTTATTTAAGTAAAATATTGAGAACAGCCAAATTATTTTATGCTTTCCAAAATGTCGTGAGTCATTAGTTTGCTGATTTTTCTGAATCTGGAAAGAATTTTTATTAAATTATGGCATAAATCTAGCGATAATCCCATGTTTGATGTACTATTCCCGACATTATGTAATAAAAGGTATTAAATTGACATGACAACAAAACGCAAAATATTAGTGACTTGTGCACTTCCTTATGCAAATGGTTCAATTCACTTAGGACATATGCTAGAACATATTCAGGCTGATGTATGGGTACGCTATCAACGAATGCGTGGCAATGAGATTTACTTTATTTGTGCAGATGATGCGCATGGTACGCCAATCATGCTTAAAGCCCAACAACTAGGGATGACGCCTGAACAGATGATTGCAGAAGTTAAAACTGAGCATCAACGTGATTTTGCTGGATTTAACATCAGTTATGACAATTACCATTCAACGCATAGTCCAGAAAATCGTGAGATATCTGAACAGATTTATAAAAAGCTAAAAGCCAATGGTTATATCAAAACAAAAGTAATATCACAATTATTTGACCCAGAAAAACAGATGTTTTTA
The DNA here is from genome assembly GCF_046635805.1 of Gilliamella sp. CG13. Lineage (NCBI taxonomy): Bacteria > Pseudomonadati > Pseudomonadota > Gammaproteobacteria > Orbales > Orbaceae > Gilliamella > Gilliamella sp. CG13. Next base: position 66,077 of record NZ_JBIDFM010000002.1, on the reverse strand, counting down.
CCTGATCGGTTTGTGAAAGGCACGTGTCCACGTTGTAAAGCCCCAGATCAATATGGTGATAACTGTGAAGTTTGTGGTGCAACTTATAATCCAATTGATCTCATTAATCCTCAATCGGTTATTTCTGGCGCAACCCCAATAATGAAAGACTCAGAGCATTTCTTTTTTGATTTGCCCGCTTTTTCAGAAATGTTACAGGCATGGATCCGATCGGGCACATTGCAAGATCAAGTTGCGAATAAAATGCAAGAGTGGTTTGAAGCAGGATTACAACCTTGGGATATTAGCCGTGATGCTCCTTATTTTGGTTTTGAAATTCCGGATGCACCCGGTAAATATTTTTATGTTTGGTTAGATGCGCCAATAGGTTATATGGGATCTTTCCTTAATTACTGTAATAAAAATAATAAAGCGATATTTGATGAGTTTTGGAATAAAAACTCAACGACTGAACTTTATCATTTTATCGGTAAAGATATTGTCTACTTCCATAGTCTATTTTGGCCAGCAATGTTAGACGGTAGTGAACATCGTAAACCTTCCAATATTTTTGTGCATGGCTATGTCACGGTTGATGGTGCAAAAATGTCAAAATCACGTGGAACTTTCATTCAGGCAAGTACTTACTTAAAACATTTAGATCCAGACTGCTTGCGTTACTATTATGCAGCGAAATTGTCGCCACATATTGATGATATCGATTTAAATTTGGAAGATTTTGTCCAACGTGTTAATAGTGATTTAGTCAATAAAGTTGTTAATATTGCTTCCCGTTCGGCAGGCTTTATCAGCAAACGTTTTGACGGTAAATTGTCTGATAATCTTGCTGAGCCAGAACTTTATGCTTTGTTCATTGAAAAATCAAAAGTAATTGCTGATTATTTTGAACAACGTGAATCCGGTAAAGCAATACGTGAAATTATGGCACTGGCTGACGAAGCAAATCGTTATATAGATGAAAAAGCGCCGTGGGTTGTAGCAAAACAAGAAGGGCAAGATCAAGCATTACAAGATATTTGTTCAATGGGTATTCATCTATTCCGTATTTTAATGACCTATTTAAAACCTATTGTGCCAGCATTAGCGGAACGCACTGAAGCATTTTTAAGTAGCCAATTGACGTGGGATTCGATTAATCAACCTTTGACCGGACACAATATTAACAAATTTAAAGCCCTATTTAACCGTATAGATATGGATAAAATTACTGCTATGATTGACGAAACAAAACAACAAGCTGCATTAGCGACGCCAGCTAAAGAAAAAGTTGCTGAACCGATTGCTGACACGATCAATTTTGATGATTTTGCAAAAGTGGATATGCGTGTTGCATTAATTAAAAATGCAAGTGTTGTTGAAGGATCAGACAAATTATTGCAACTTACACTTGATATAGGAGACGAAACTCGTAATGTCTTTTCAGGCATTAAAGAGTTTTATCCTGATCCTCAAGTTTTAGTGGGCAGATTAACGATTATGATCGCTAACTTAGCGCCTCGTAAAATGCGTTTTGGTATCTCTGAAGGCATGGTACTTTGTGCAAGTGGTAAAGATGATAGTGAAGGCGTTTACTTATTGTCACCTGATAGTGGAGCAAAACCGGGTATGCGAATTTCGTAATTAATTGTTTTCTTTTTTTACATCTTAACAAGTTAAAACGCTTGTTAAGATGAATTAAAATTGATATTTGATAATAAAAAAAGTTAAAATCTTATATTATAAAATCTCCCATTTTTTTTCCTTTGCATACTTTATCAAGTCTGTTTTAGGGTCAACACAGACAGCATTGCCTACCGACTCAAGCATTGGTATATCTGAAATATCATCGCCATATGCAAAGGATTCTCCTAGGTTAATATTATTTATTACTGCATAGTTTTTCATGGCAACGTGCTTTCCTTCACCAATTGTTTGTGGTGGTAAAATATTGCCTGTCAGTATCCCATTTTCAATTTCAAGTGTTGTGCAGAGGATATCATTGGCACCTAAATATCTAGCTAAAGGTTCTAACAAAGGTTTCATCGAACCAGATACAAAAACAATCCTGAAATTTTCTTTTTTATGAAAGTTTAAACGTTCTATAGTTTTATGTATTAACGGTGGATTTTTTTGTAATAAATTTTCAAACCATTTATTTGCTCTATCATTTAAACTCTCTAGAGTTTGATTCTGAAATTCCTGATAATATTTTCGATTTACAATTGTTCTTGGAACATTATTAGCAATGTCTTGCTTAAAGTTTTTAATATAAGAATTGTATTTATCTTTATTTTCTGTTATTTCAGCCCAATAGTGATAAAAATCAAACATACTTTTGATGTTGATTAAAGTATTATCAACATCAAAAAAAGCAGCTTTATTCATTAACTTCTCCCATATAATGCAAATCAATTAGTTATTATTCAATAGAACAAGTTAACATATCAATTATTTGTGAAGATAATTCATTTTCTTTAGTAGAAATAAATTCGTTTGGATATACAGAAAAATTTACTATCATTTCAGCACAAAGTTTATTGTTTTGAATTGCTCGAACATTGGCAGAAAATTTAGCTGTACCACTGTTTGAAAACTCTCTATTATCAATCTCATATTCAATGTTAATCGGTAAAGGAAAAGCAAATCTATGAAAATGAATATCCATTTTATTAATAACATAATACGCTTTGTGACTATCTTTAATTTTTAAAGGAAAGAATTCTTCTGTCACAGCAATAAAAGTTTGTCTAAAAGCTTCTACTAAAAGCATACCTTGTATGTGTTTACCTGTTTGATGATCATCCATTAGTTCACAATTTTCATCAATAATCATAGGTAAATGATAAAGATGATCATTTATTTTTTTAGTGGTACCCACTAAAATATTTTTGGTTTTATGTTTATGTGTAAAACGATTTCTAACGACTGAACTATCTAATTTATTATGAATATTGCTTTTTTCAGATAACGAGTCATTTAATAAAAGATGATGTTGGTCGGTTAATCCTTGACCTATGATTAAATTATGATTGTTCAATTTTGAATTCATGAATTTTTTAATTGTTAATACATGAGGGTGATTAGCAAAATTATTAAACTTTTCACTAACGATTATAATTTTATTGTTATTCATATTCCATTCCATTGAGACTATTTATTTGAAATTGATGAGCGATTCTGATTAAAATAAATTAATCCTAATAAAGAAATTATTATTGAAATAAGATGAGCTAGTTGGAATTGCCCTTGATGCATCCAATAACCAAACCAGATACCTCCAGTTATGAATAAAACAAAAATTCCCATAAAAGAGCATAAAGCCAGATTGACGCAAGCTATACAGTTTTCATCAAGTTGTTTTTTTTGAATTGTTAATTTTAAAACCTTGAAAAAAGCTCTCCACATCAATACATCAATAATTATTTCTACAATCACCACAAACCATAAAATGAAAGAAGCAATAGGTGAAGCATAATTTAAAGGAATTGCTTTCCATAATAAACCTGAGCCAATTACACTATCCGGATTGAAATTACTCATACTAATCATTTGTTCTATGAAAAGCGTATTGGTACCAGAATCGATAATATTATTAAATGTAATAATTGTCATCCACATTGCAAATCCATATAAATATATTACCTTAGATAAATTTGTGTAAGGTACTGGTTTTAAATTCACTTTATTATCCATAATTTTTTTCCTTATAATTTTTTACTTAACCAACTGTCATGTAACCATTTTTGTGTTTGTCGACCAGCTCGAATAAAATCCCATTCAACATCTCTTTCAAAAACCATAATAGTTTCATCTGGTGCAATAATTGTCCAAAAGTAAAGTCCTGTATTTAAATCACGACATTTTACTTTCATACCGGTTAAAGTTACTTTTTTTCCATTAACAATAATTTCTTCGTCATGAGTATCTATCCAATTATTGTTATAGTTTTTCAATAAATCGGGTGCATAAATTTCAAGGAATTTAAGCGTTATTGCTAAAGCTTTTTCTTTAGAAACTTGTGTATTGGTTGATTGATATTGTGGCAATAATCTGACAAACCCTTGTAATTTTGAAGAATCATCATCAAGTAAAAATGAGATATGTTGGTTATTAAGATGCATTGTTTCTTGTGGTTCAAAACGATATAACGTCACAGGTTGTTTGTTGTGCATTCCTTTATTAGTTAAAACTAGATTAAAATCAAGTTCATTATTAGCTAATAATTTTTGCAAGTTTGGCTCAAGTTGAGTTCTGATCTTTATCAATTGTGTTGATGTCATTGTACTTTCCTCTGTTTCGTTCAATTGTTGAGCATAGCTCGTTGAATAAAAAAAACTTAATATAAATATGAATTTGATTAATTGTTTTATCATAAATCAATCTCCTTAATGATTTAATCTTAAATTGATAATGAGTTGTATCACACAGAGCAGAAGTAAAATAGAAAGCGCTATTATCAAAATAAGTGGATTAATAAGTGTCGGCAAAAATGCCCCAAGACTTGCACCAATAAATAAAATGCAGGTGTATAATGATGTTGCAATACCTCTATCTTTTATCTCTGATTGTGTTGCTACACAAACAATCATTGATGGAACAGCATACGCAAGACCAATAATTAGTATGAAATGGAAAAAATATATAATTGAGAGCAAGTTTAATTGATCATTCAGAAAAAACGCATGCATAAATAATGATAATGCCATTAAGCAAAGAGATATTGCTAGTACATATGCTGGTTTGATCACCTTAAATAGATAACTTGCAGTTAGACTAAAGAACATGCCAAAAATGCCAATGTTTCTTAAAGTTGGTATACAATTAATAAGTGAACTGCGGTGTAGTACAGAATAAAGTGCGACAAAGCTAAGTAAAACAAATAACGAACATATATATATTGGTAATAATTTTTTATTTATTAGTATATTAGGTAATTTAGAAAATATTGAAATGAGAGTTGTGCTTGATGAGCTAAGCTTGTTTTGCTCACTTTTTAGATAGTATAAATAGAAAATAGTTGCACCGCATGCGTAGATAACTCCTAAAATCCACATTGCATAGAAGAGTGAGTTAGAAATTAATAACGATCCTAGCCATTGACCAATAGTGGCTGCAAGTAAAAATGCACAACTGATCATTGATATTGCTTTAGGTTTTGAACTGTCAGACAGATTGATCGAAACCCAAGCTAGAGCAACGGGTGGAAATGAAGCTGCACAAAAGCCTTGAACAGCACGTGCAAAAAGTAATAAATAATAGTTTTGCAGAAATGGAACAATAAAACTAATACTAGTAAGCAATAACAGACCAATGATTAAGGTTAATTCCTTCCCAATTCTATCTGATAAACTTCCCCAGATTATCAGTCCGATAGCATAGAAAATGCCAAATATAGTGGTTAATAATCCTATATTACTTGCAGTTGCATATTTAACAAAATGCAATAGGTTTGTTGAAACAGGCAATAGTAGATAAAGTTGTGTAACGACAGCAAGTGCAAGAAGAGGAATGCACATGGTTCCTATGATTAATTTATATTTCATTTTTAGTTCTTAATATCCAATAATTGTAGTTAAAGCGCAATTATTGCATTATAGGATCATTTTTAATTTTAGTACAACATTATTTGTTGTTTATAGATATTGTGCTTTATAATAGGTATTCACTCTGAGTATAAGTAGGTTTTCGATATGGAAAAAAATTCCTTAAAAAATTCTTATGATAACTTTTTATCAACAGTGATTGTTGGTATTGGAGAAGTTTCTGAAATGACTAAAATTCCAGTAAGGAAATTACGTTATTGGGAAGAAAAAGGTATCATTAAAACGGTCGATCCACAATCTAAATCTCGTCAATTTGATTTAGCAAATATAAAGAAGATTATCCTTATTCAGGAATTGATTGATGATGGATATTCATTGGACGGAGCAGCAAAAAAAATTGAAGAGAGAATTGCTAAGATTGGATCGTTATTGACTTTAATTCAGATGTAATTATCCAAGAATTTTCATGAGACAAATTTTTAGAAATAATTCTGAGCGATTATATTTAACAATAAGCTTTTTAGTTTAAAGATAAATAACTCAAAACACGCTTAATTTACTGTTTTGAGCTTAAAAATAGAATATTTAGTAGTTGCGGTTTAATTGTTTAACTATTTAAATCTTTTGATTTTCAGCCGCATTGCCAGAATAAGGTAAAATGCTATCTTTTAATGTAAATGAAAAATCTTTTGTGCTGATTTCTCCGATGATGTTGTCGCTATCATATAGCGCCATTAAAAATCCAGCCATTTGCTCTGCTGTGTGATATTGGCTGAAACTTTTATTATAGTCATATTCATTGACATTATTCGCTTTTTGACCGAATTCAGTTTGGGTTGCCGCAGGGGCTAAGACTTTAGCCGTTAATTTCGCTTTTGCTTGTCTTAATTCTTGCGCTAAACCTTCAGTAAAAGCATTAACATAGAATTTAGTCGCACAATAAGTGACAGCATTGGGTACAATTGTGTATCCACCTCGTGAAGAGATATTAATTATTTGTGTGCCAGATTGATGGTGATATTTATGCACATACAGCGTTGATAGAATTGTTAAGGCTTCGATATTTAAATGTAGCATAGATTGTATTTTATCTAAATCTTGATCTTTAACACTTCCGTAATGCCCAAAACCTGCATTATTTATCCATGTTTCAATATAATAGCTATCTAATTGTTTGAAGAGTGAAAAAACATTATTGGCTTGCGACAAATCACAAATTTTAATGATGACTTCCAAATTTGGATTTAATTCGGCAATTTTTTGTTTCAATGTTTCTAGTTGTGATTCTCTTCTTGCTATCAATATAAGGTTTTTATTTCGTTTAGCAAATTCAATTGCAGTGGCATAACCAATGCCTGAACTTGCGCCGGTAATTGCAGTGTATTTTTTAACATGATTGTTCATTTTTTTTCCTTTTAATTTCTTAATAAAGTAATTGTTATGTCGGTTTTCCATAGACTATGGAGTAATTTTCTGTTTATTGGATTTCTATGCTTTAACTAATTGATTTTGAATAAAACACAGTTTATGTTGGTTAAGTTCACGCCAATCACCAACTTCAGGATATAAAGCTAGTTTTGATAGAACCAAATCCCCTTTGCGCAAATTATTAAAATATAAAGGTGTTTACTTTTCACGTCATTATTTAGGAGAACAAGCGATCTTCAATTTGTTGTATTATTCAGTTTTGAATCTATAACGTTGTCTTCAATAGAAGTTTAATTGACAATACCTGTTTATCTCGTAGTAAATTTTATGTTTTCACACCCAAAATGATTTTGTTTTATTATCTTTATAAAATAAGGGATAATAAATATTATAAAAATTGATTTATTAACAACTGGGAGTTGATAATTTGGATCTATTAAAGTGTATGGAAGCATTTGTATTGACGGTGAAAACAGGATCGTTTGTGTCTACGTCAGTATCATTGAATACTTCACCGCAGATGGTGACTAAATACATTGCTTTTTTAGAAAAACACTTAGGATTAAAATTACTTAATCGAACAACTCGCTCGCAACATCTTACCGTGTTTGGCAAACAGTATTATCAACGGTGTTTGTTAATTCTTGCAGAAATAAAAGAGACGAAGATATTAGCCCAACAATTTATTGAAGAGCCAAAAGGTCGATTAAGGATTAGTGCACCTGTCAGTTATGGACACTATAATTTAATTCCGGTCATTGGCCGTTTTATGAAACGCTATCCTAAATTAAACATTGATATTCAATTAAGTGATCGCTATGTTGATATAGTAAAAGAGGATTATGATATTGTGTTTCGTATCGGTCAATTAAATGATTCTGGTCTGATCGGACGCAAACTTAAACCTTTTCAACTTATATTTGCTGCTTCGCCCAGCTATTTGATGCAAAATGGTGTACCAGCTGTTCCTGACGATTTAAAAAATCATCAGTGTCTAATTTATCAATATGTGAATCGAAATAAAAATGATTATGTTTGGCCATTTACGGTGAATGGCAAAGCCGTCAATCTTTCTATTTCTGGTTCATTACAATCAAATGATACTTCAGCATTAGCGATTGCCGCCATTGAAGGTTTGGGGATAACGATGTTACCCGAACCGATGCTGAATGAGGCGATAAAACAAGATAAATTATTACCGATATTACAAAATTATTTACCTCCCGCTCGGGAAGTCCATATGCTTTATACTGCTGACAGGCAACCGCTAGCTATAATGAAAATGTTTATTGAATTCGTGGTTGATACGATGTCATGAAAATCATCAAATGATGTTATGATCAGACTTGATTTAAGATAACTGCTATAAGGCAATAAAAAAAGGCGATAAAATCGCCTAAAGTCAAACAGTTATACTTAAAGATTATTGTATTGTTGCTAAGGTACTGACTTCATTACCAAGCATATTATTTAGATAGACTAAATCGTCTGCGGTTAATGTACCAACAGCATATTTAAGTTGTAGTAAATTTATTAGATAGTTATATTTCGCATCTGATAAATTTCGTTTAGAGCTATAAAGTTGAGTAGTTGCATTCAATACATCAACAATAGTTCGAGTTCCTACTTGATAACCTGAATTCGTCGCTTCTAATGAGCTTTCAGCTGAAACAACCGCTTGTTGATAAGCTTTAATCGCACTAATTGACGAAGAAATATTGTTATAAGAAGAACGGACTTGATTGATTACACTGCGATTAGTACTTTCAAGCTTTTCACTCGAACTAACGTAGTTGTGTTGAGCTTGCTCAACTTTAGATTGCGTAGCGCCACCTGAGAAGATAGGTAAATTTAAACTTAATCCAACATAGTTATTACCCGAATAAGATTTTCCTCTATGACCCCCATTAGTTGCAAAATTATCCCCATATCTATCGGTTTTATTTAGATTTGTTGATGCATCTAAACTTGCTGTCGGTAGGTGTCCTGCTTGTGATAACTTGATTTGATCACGAGCTATTTCTTGGTTTAATTTCATTGTTAATAAATTAAGATTAGACACTTCAGATTGTTTTAACAACGAATTAATAGAAATTGGCGCTTCGGTTTTAAACATTTTGGTATTAATGGTTGCTAAATTTGAATAGAATCGACCACTGACCTGACGTAAGTTTTCGATAGCGTTATTCAAATCGTTTAATGCATTAACTTGTTGAGCAAGCGTAAGGTCATAATTTGCTTGCGCATTTTGCACATCGGTAATTGCTACCAAACCAACTTGATGTTGTTGTTTGGTTTGTTGTAATTGACGACCAATTGCTTTTTTCTGTGCATCGATAAAGTTTAATGCCTCAAGTGCTTTAAGTACATTAAAATACGCAACAGAGGTATTTAATATAAGCGTTTGTCCTTGATATTGATAAGCTATATCAGCAATACTAGCTTGCTTTTTAGTGATATCTAAAGCTTTCCAATTAGAATAATTAAAAATACTTTGTGATAAGCTTACTTGATAAAGGTTCCCACTTTTGGATTTTACACCACTGGTATCACGACGCCCATGAGTTACACCATAAGAAGCACTTAAACCAATTTGTGGTAATAAGCTTGCTCGTGATCCAGAAATTGCTGAATATGCCTTTTCTTTTTCAGCTAATGAACTGCTTAAATCAGGATTCGTTTCCTTAGCTTGTTCATAAACCTGAACCAAATTTTCGGCAAATACAGAGTGGCTTAGCGCTAAGCCGATTAGAAAGGTTAAAGTTTTTTTCATCAATTTTCTCTTTAAAACATTCAAATATAATAGTATTTTAATTTGCATAATTTTAACAGATAAATAGGATATAGTAAGCATAGTTTGTTAACTATTCGCACTTTTTATTAAAATTAAGACTAAAATTGAGAGTTTCTATGAAAATTAATAATGATCCTGTTGTGTTTAACAAGAAAGATGTGTTTAATTTGACTAAACGCGTTTTGTATAAAGGCTTTTTTTCTTTAATTGAATACCGTTTTCAATACCGTAAATTTGACGGCACCAAAAGCGATGTCGTAACGCGAGAAATTTTGGAGCGGGGACATGCTGTCGTGTTATTAGCTTACGATGTTAAACTTGATAACGTAGTCATGATAGAACAGATTCGTATTGCTGCTATCGAAACTCAGGATAGTCCGTGGTTATTAGAACTTATTGCTGGCATGATGGATCATGAAAATGAATCTTATGAAGAGGTTGCAAGGCGAGAAGCGATGGAAGAGGCTGGTATAACAGTTGGACGTTGTAAGCCGATTGTAAGTTATTTGGCATCACCGGGCGGATTAACGGAAAAACTTCATATATTAGTTGGTGAAGTAGATTCCTCAACTGCTATGGGAATTCATGGATTGGCAGAAGAAAACGAAGATATCAAAGTGCATGTAATTAGCCGCAAGCAAGCTTATCAGTGGGTTCAAGAAGGCGTGATTAATAATGCGGCATCAATTATTTCGCTTCAATGGTTACAGCTCAACTATAAATCATTAAAAGATGAATGGATATAATCAATGGCAATGATCACATTTAAGTTTTTCTTTCATAAAAATGTGATCCATTTTACACTTTATAAATCTACTTGAATTTATAATAAAAAATATTTAGTCTAGCCAGCTTTGCTATCCTTATTTTGGGGATTTGATTATCTCTAATCGTGTATTTTGATAAAATGTTGAGGTCAATTTTGGGGTCATTTTTAACGCTTCCAATCATAAATAGAAATTACAGTAATATTTTACATATTACCGATACACATCTTTTTGCTAATGACCAGAGTAAATTATTAGGTATTGATTCAAATGCTAGTTTTCGAACAGTGATAAGAGAAATAGAAAATAGAAAAAGCCCGTTTGACTTAATAGTGGCAACAGGTGATTTTGTTCAAGATGGATCAAAACAAGCTTATCGTCTTTTTGCCGAGCAAATACAAAAATTTAATTTACCTTGTGTTTGGTTAGCAGGCAACCATGACAATTATCATGATATGCATGAAATTTTTGCTGACTATCAACTCGCTGAAAATAAAATTGTTCTTCTAGGGGATAAATGGCTTTTAGTGTTGCTTAATAGTCAGGTTGTGGATCAAGCTTATGGTTTTTTACCCCAGTCAGAACTTGAATTTTTGCAATGCACATTAACAAGTCATGATGATCGTTATGCTTTTGTGTTTTTGCATCATCATGCTATTGAGTCAGGTTGTCACTGGTTAGATCAACACATATTAAAAAACAAACATGAACTAGAAGAAATTATTAAGCATCAACCCAATATAAAAGGCGTAGCTTGGGGACATATTCATCAAAGTCTGGAATATATTTGGCACGGCTGCAAAGCGTTTTCTACACCTTCCACTTGCGTACAATTTATGCCAAAATCTTATGATTTTAAATTATCCTATGAAGCACCAGGATGGCGAGAAATCAAGCTTTCAATAGATGGAACAATTCAATCCAAGGTTCATCGTATTGCTGACAATTGTTTTCAACCAGATATGTCACAAAATGGCTATTGAATTAGATCCGATTATAACATTAGTTTTAAAAAATTAATTTTTTATAGCAACGGCGCAAAAAAATAAAAAAGTCGTTCAATAACACGTTGCCAAATTGGGCGTTTTTTCCATTCATCGATATTTACGATATCTGAGTTAGATAAGTATTTATGTAAAAGCTGAGATAATGATTTAGCAAATTCAGCATCATCAATAACTGTAGTGATTTCAAAATTGAGCCATAAACTACGCATGTCTAAATTTACGGTACCCACTAAACTAAGTTGATTATCAATTAACACACTTTTGGTATGTAATAAATTATCATTAAATTGATAAAGTTTGACACCACCTTCTAGTAATTCAGAGAAAAATGCTCGACTAGCCCATTTGACCATAAGTGAATCATTTTTTTTAGGAACAATAATAATCACTTCAACACCTCGCTGAGCAGCTGTCACAACAGCGTGTAATATATCATCGCTAGGCACTAAATAAGGGGTAGTAAAAATAATTTGTTCTTGCGCTGAGTATATTGCGGTTAACAGCACTTGATGAATCATATTTTCAGTATAACCCGGCCCTGAAGCAATTAATTGCATTATGTGTTTTTTCTCTTCGGGCGGTTCGGCAAACTCAGTAATTTGCGGTAATGCTAAGTATTTCCCCGTTTCAAGCTCCCAATCACTTGCATAAATTGCACCCATTAACGTTGTCACTGGCCCATTCATTCTTACCATGATATCTACCCATTCGCCAATGTGTTTATTTTGTTTAAAATAGCGAGGATCCACGATATTCATACTGCCAGTATAAGAAATATAATTATCAATAATGGCAACTTTGCGATGTTGACGTAGGTCAAGACGTCGGAACATAAAACGTAACAGATTTACTTTTAAGGCTTCGATAATTGTAATGCCTGCGTCACGCATTCTTTTACTTGCTTTGGTTCTGATAAAATGGCGACTACCTGCGGAATCAACCATTAAACGACAGGTTACGCCTCGTTTGGTTGCGGCAATCAATGCATTCTCAACATCATCCGCTCTACCGCCTTCGTTCCAGATATAAAAAACCATTTCAATATTGGATGTTGCATGATTGATATCATCGATTAAACGATCGAATATCTCATCTGTTTCGCTAAGTAACTCTATATGGTTACCATTAATACCATCGAGGCCGGTTTGGTGCTTACAAAGTTGAAAAATCGGTTTACTGACTTGACTAACATTACGGGTAAAAATATCAGGAAAATCTTCAAGTCGATTAATAAATTTAGCAATTGTAGGACGCATTTGTTGCGCACGTTTTACACGTTGTTGACCTAAATGGGCTTCCCCTATGGCAAAGTAGAGTATGATTCCAACAATTGGTAAAATATAGATTATTAACATCCATGCAATAACGTAGGTTGTCGGCCTGCGTTTGAAAACAATACGCAATGAGGTTGCTACAATAAGCAACCAATAAGTTAGAAAGATCAACGAACTAATTAGAGTATGGAATGAGTATAATTGCATATTGCTCAACTATTGTTAAGATTTAATTTGCTAATCGGGTCTTTGTCGCAATCGAAGTTTTGAAATATTTCTGGTAAAGGTTTTGGATTATTATGCTTATCGACAGACACATAGGTAAATACCGCATCAGTAATACAAAAACGCTGTGTTGTATCATCAGTATCAATTAATTTTTTGATCCAAACTTCAATAGCAATTGTCATTGAGGTTCTTCCTGTTTTTATACAACGAGCATAGCAGCAAACTACATCGCCAACCATAGCGGGTTTATGAAAAGTAATGCTACTGGCATTAACAGTCACGACTCTGTTTTTAGCAATCTCTTTTGATAAAATACCACCTGCAAGATCCATTTGAGACATGATCCAACCACCAAATATGTGTCCATGTGGGTTGGTGTCTGAAGGCATAGCAAGCGTTCTGAGTACTAGTTGTCCCTTGGGATTGTCAGTTGTTTGTTTCATCACTAAAATTACTCCTACCTATGCTATTTATTTACTTTCTAAATCTTTATTAAGATTTTTATAGATATAAATACCAGAAATTAAGGATAATAACAATGATGCAATGGGTAAAATAAAAACCTTAAATTTCCAAAAAAAGTTATCAGACATATAATAAGTTGCAATCAAACTGAACGTTCCACAAAGTATAAAAAAGACTATCCATATTAAATTCAGTTTATTCCAAATAATGTCATCTAATTGTAACTCTTTGCCTAACATTTTTTGAATTAAGTTTTTCTTAAATATAGATTGACTGATTAATAGAACAGATGCAAATAAAAAATTAATAATTGTTACTTTCCATTTTATGAATATCGCTTCTTTTGTGGCGAGCGTAATACCACCAAAAATCATCACCATCAAAAAGGAAATTAATTCTACTTTATCAATTTTTTTGTATAAAATCATTCCAATAACAAGTGATACACATGATGCAATCATTAAGGCTTGAACACCAACAAAAATATCATACATTGTCAAAAAGACAAAAAAGACAACAAGTGGGACAAAGTTTAAAAGCTGTTTCATTTTAATTACTAACCTAAAAGAAGAATTACGATAATTTGAAAAGTAAAAAAAGCCTATAAAATAGGCTTATTTTTTGGTATGAAGTTCTGGGTGTTTTTTGCAATTACCGGAATCACAATGACCATAAAGATACAAACTATGGAAAGTTAATTTTACGCCATATTGTTCTGCAATTTCTTTTTGTCGGGTATTAATAATTTCATCACGAAATTCAAATACTTCACCACAATCTAAACAAATTAGATGATCATGATGTTGTTGTGTTGCAAGTTCAAATACGGCTTTACCACCCTCAAAATTGTGTCGGGTTACGATACCTGCGTCATCAAATTGGTTTAAAACTCGATAAACTGTTGCAAGTCCAATTTCTTCTCCCATATCAAGAAGTTTTTTATAGAGATCTTCTACAGTAATATGTTGGCATGAAGGATCACGTAGTAACTCTAAAATTTTTAAACGAGGTAATGTAACTTTTAAACCAGCACTTTTCAGCGCTGCATTATTATCTCTATCATGATTTGTCATATTACATCCCAATATAGTTGATATAAATTAATGATTATAAAATATGATGAACGAAAAATACATTAAATCATTAAAATAGATTAAATATTCATTTCTGTTTTTACTTGTTCAACCCAAGTAGAAATGCGTTCTTCTGTTAATTCTGGTTGACGATCTTCGTCAATTGCCAAACCAACAAAATGTGTATCATCAACTAAACCTTTAGATGCTTCAAAGTTATAACCTTCAGTTGGCCAATGCCCAACAATTTTGGCGCCTTTCGGTTCGATAATATCGCGTATTGTTCCCATTGCACTGCAGAAGAATTCTGAATAGTCTTCTTGATCTCCGCAGCCAAAAATAGCAACAGTTTTTCCGTTAAAATCGATTTGCTCTAAATTAGGAAAGAAGTCTTCCCAATCTGCTTGTGGATCACCATAATACCAAGTTGGAATACCGAAAATAAGGTAAGCATATTGTTCGATATGCTCTTTGGTGGCTTCTCGAATATCTAAAAGATCGGCTTTATCGTTACCCAAAATGAGTTGGATTTGTTTGGCAACATTTTCTGTATTGCCTGTATCACTTCCAAAAAAAATACCAACTTGTTTCATTTTTTTACCTTTACAATTATTACGATATTAATTTAGCTAATGAGTATATCATTGTCACTTATTATCAGCAATAATTCTCAATTACAATACCTATAAGATATTATTTACTACACAATTGATTAATCTTGGATTAGAATTGAGGCTATTTTTAATATTAACTTAAGTTGTGGAATTTGTTTATGAACTTGCATGAATATCAATCCAAATATCTTTTCAAGCAATACAACTTACCCGTACCAGAAGGGTTTGTATGTAACTCAATGGATGAAGTACAAGATACTTTAGCTGAATTAGCATCTAAGTCTGATTCAGGTGCTTGGGTTGCTAAATGTCAAGTTCATGCAGGGGGCAGAGGAAAGGCTGGTGGTGTAATTTGTACTAATGATCTTAATCAAATTAAACTTTTTGCTGAAAAATGGCTAGGTCAGCATCTTGTCACTTATCAAACCACATCAGAAGGTCAACTTGTTAATCAAATCTTAATTGAAAAAGCTTCCAATATACAGAAAGAACTTTATTTAGGGGCAGTAATAGATCGTAGTATTCAACGTGTGGTCATCATGGCTTCAACTGAAGGCGGCGTTGATATTGAAAGTGTCGCTGAAAAATCACCACATTTAATACATAAAATTGCACTTGATCCTTTAACCGGTCCTTGTGCTTTTCAAGGTAGAGAACTTGCCTTTAAATTAGGGTTAACGGGTAAACTTATTAACCAATTTGCCAAACTATTTGTTAATTTTGCGCAGTTTTTCTTAAAAAATGATGTGTCATTAGCAGAAGTCAATCCTTTGGTTATTACCGATGCCGATGAATTCGTTTGCTTAGATGCTAAAGTCGTTTTAGATGATAACGCAATGTTTAGACACCCTGACTTAACTATTTTAAGAGATACCACACAAGAAGATAAACGTGAATCTATTGCCGCCAAACAAGGGATTAGTTATGTTTCGTTAGATGGCAATATCGGTTGTATGGTTAATGGGGCAGGTTTGGCAATGGCAACCATGGATATGATCAAACTTTATGGTGGAAAACCGGCCAATTTTCTCGATGTAGGCGGCGGTACAACCAAAGAGCGAGTCGCTGAAGCGTTCAAATTGATTTTATCAGATAAAAATGTCAAAGCGATATTGGTCAATATTTTTGGTGGTATTGTTCGATGTGATCTAATTGCCGATGGTATTATCAGCGCTATTAAAGAAATTGGGCTAACTGTTCCTGTTGTTGTTCGTCTTGAAGGTAATAATGCTCTGCTTGCCAGAGAAATTTTAATTGAAAGCCAATTAAATGTTACTACAGCCGAAAGTTTGACTGATGCTGCACAAAAAATTGTTGCGGTCGCATAATAATAGGAAGAGTGAGGAACAATAATTATGTCAATTTTAATCAATAACGCAACGAAAGTCATTTGTCAGGGATTTACGGGTAGCCAAGGTACCTTTCATTCACAACAAGCGATTGAATATGGAACTCAATTGGTTGGTGGGGTTACACCCGGTAAAGGGGGAACAACTCATCTCGGATTGCCGGTTTTTAATACTGTCAAAGAAGCTGTTGAAGCGACGGGGGCAACGGCAAGTGTGATTTATGTTCCTGCGGCATTTGGTAAAGATTCGATACTCGAAGCAATAGAAGCAGGTATTAAATTAATTGTTTGTATCACTGAAGGTATTCCTACTTTGGATATGCTTATTGTCAAAGAAAAGCTAAAACAGAGTGATACAATTATGATTGGTCCTAATTGTCCGGGTATTATTGTGCCTGATGAATGTAAAATTGGCATTATGCCTGCGCATATTCATCTAGCTGGTGATATCGGTATTGTTTCTCGATCAGGGACTTTGACTTATGAAGCAGTCAAACAAACTACTGATATTGGACTAGGTCAATCTGTTTGTATTGGTATTGGTGGTGATCCCATTCCAGGCAGTGATTTTATTTCTATTTTAGCATTACTTGAGCAAGATCCGAAGACTAAAGCAATTGTGATGATTGGCGAAATTGGTGGTAGT
Source organism: Gilliamella sp. CG13 (assembly GCF_046635805.1). NCBI lineage: Bacteria > Pseudomonadati > Pseudomonadota > Gammaproteobacteria > Orbales > Orbaceae > Gilliamella > Gilliamella sp. CG13. The sequence goes on along the minus strand of NZ_JBIDFM010000002.1, from coordinate 48,911 downwards.
GCGGAAGAAGAAGCTGCTGAATACATTAAAAAACATGTTAGCAAACCAGTTATAGCCTATATTGCCGGTATGTCGGCACCAGCCGGCAAACGCATGGGGCATGCAGGAGCAATTATCTCGGGTAATAAAGGTACTGCTGAAGAAAAGGTAAAAGCATTAACTGCTGCTGGTGTAGTTGTAGTTAGTAGTCTTGCTGAAATTGGTAATGCGGTAAAAAAAGCAGTTTAAACAGTGTTTTTTTTGACATTAATCAATTTTTATTCTTTAAATATTGATGTACAATATTGCGATATATCTTTATACACTTTGTGGGCATATTAAAGGAACAGGGAGCAATTATGTTAGATATAGTAGAACTATCGCGTCTCCAGTTTGCACTCACGGCAATGTATCATTTTATTTTTGTACCATTAACGCTAGGTTTAGCGTTTATGCTAGCAATTATGGAAACGGTATATGTTGTTAGTGGTAAGCAAGTCTGGAAAGATATGACTAAATTCTGGGGAAAACTGTTTGCTATTAACTTCGCTGTTGGTGTAGCAACAGGTTTAACAATGGAATTTCAGTTTGGTACTAACTGGTCTTATTATTCGCATTACGTCGGCGATATTTTTGGGGCACCATTGGCAATAGAAGGGTTAATGGCCTTTTTTCTAGAATCAACAATGGTAGGGTTATTCTTTTTTGGTTGGGATAGATTAAGTCGCGGTAAACATCTTCTTGTGACATGGTGCGTGGCATTCGGGTCGAATTTTTCTGCACTATGGATTCTCGTTGCTAACGGTTGGATGCAGTTCCCAATCGGTTCAGATTTCAATCCAATCAACTCTCGCATGGAAATGGCAAGTTTTTATGATCTGATCACCAACTCTGTTGCACAATACAAATTTGTGCACACTGTCGCAGCGGGTTATCTAACAGGTGCGATTTTTGTCTTAAGTATCAGTTCTTATTACTTACTTAAAAAACGTGATAGCGAATTTGCTAAACGCTCTTTTGCCGTGGCAGCTATGTTTGGTTTCATTGTATCTATTGTTGTCGCGATTATGGGGGATGAAGCCGGTCACGAAATGACAACCGTTCAGCCAGCTAAACTTGCTGCTATCGAAGCCGAATGGGAAACTCAACCCGCCCCTGCATCATTTAATGTTATTGCTTTTCCTTCTCAAAAAGATAAAGAAAATTTATTTGCGATTGAAATACCTTATGCAATGGGCATTATGACAACACGTTCATTGGATAAGCAAGTAACAGGGTTAAAAGACATTTTAGCCACTAACGAAATGCGAATTCGTAACGGTATTTTAGCTTATACAAATCTTGAAAAAATCCAACAAGGAAATCAAGATCCCGAGGTGCTTAAATTGTTTGAAAATAACAAAGCTGATTTAGGTTATGGTTATTTAGTCAAACGTTTTACTGATCGAGATAATTTAACGATTCCGGAAGCGACGGAAGCGCACATTAAAGCTGCCACAGAAGATTCTATTCCTACTGTTTGGCCACTATTCTGGTCATTTAGAATCATGGTTGGTCTTGGTGTTTTAATGATCTTAGGAACTGGTCTTGCATTATGGACTACTTATAAAAATAAAATAGGTGAAAAACGTTGGCTTCACCGTTTATTATTAGTGTTCTTACCTTTTCCATGGATAGCATGTGAATGTGGTTGGTTTGTTGCTGAATACGGTCGACAACCATGGGCAATACAAGATATTTTACCAACAGGTGTGGCTAATTCGTCGTTAACTCCAGGTGAAGTATTATTTACTATGATACTAATTTGTGGACTTTATACTCTGTTCTTAGTTGCTGAAATGTTCTTAATGTTTAAATTTGCACGTCTTGGACCAAGTTCTTTGGGGACAGGCAAATATCATTACGAAAAAACGCAACCAACTACAGAATAGGACAAAGGGAGTAAACACAATGATTGATTACGAAATTCTACGAGCTATTTGGTGGTTGCTAATTAGTGTTATCTTGATTGGTTTTGTTATCACTGATGGTTTTGATATGGGGGTTGGTATTTTACTCCCTTTCATAGGTAAAACAGATACTGAACGCCGAATTATGATAAATGCTATTGCGCCTCATTGGGATGGTAATCAGGTTTGGCTAATTACGGCTGGAGCTGGGATTTTTGCTGCATGGCCATTTGCTTATGCTGTGTCGTTTTCGGGCTTTTACATCGCAATGATTTTGGTTCTATGTGCATTATTTTTTAGACCAATAGGCTTTGATTATCGAAGTAAACTTGAAAATTCAAAATGGCGTGGTTTATGGGATATAGCAATCTTTATTGGTAGCTTTGTGCCTGCTCTTGTTTTTGGGGTGGCTTTTGGTAATTTATTAGAAGGCGTTCCATTTAGATTTGATAATTCTTATCGTGTCTTCTATGATGGAAACTTCTTTGGTTTGCTTAATCCGTTTGCTTTATTAACCGGTGTGGTGAGTTTGATGTTGTTTGTTGCTCATGGCGGCACTTGGTTGCAAATGAAGACCTCTGGAGAATTATATTTAAGAGCCCGAAAAGCAACTCAAATATCTTGCTTAATTTTAGTCATTACATTTATTTTAGCGGGTATTTGGGTCATGTTTGGTATGCATGGTTATGAAGTGGTCAGCACGATAGATCATAGTGTCACGTCACAGCCATTAAATAAAGTGGTATCCACCGAATCAACATGGCTTAGAAATTATATGAATTATCCAATTTTATGGATTGTTCCTGTACTCGGTGTTGTTTTACCTTTACTCAACATTGTTTGTTCTGGGTTAAATAAAAATGCTTTATCATTTATTTTATCAACGTTAACTATTGCGTGTGTGTTATTAACTTATGGCATAGCAACGTTCCCATTCATTATACCATCAAGCATTATGCCTAATGCGAGTTTAACAATGTGGGATTCAACATCAAGCCAATTAACACTTAATATTATGTTCTTTGTAGTAGTGATATTTTTACCCATTATCCTTTTCTATACTACTTGGTCATATATTAAAATGTTCGGACGACTTGATAAAAATCATATCGAAAATAACAAACATTCACTTTATTAAGGTATAATTATGTATTACTTTTTATGGTTTATCGGTCTTATTGCAGCTTGTATGCTTGCCGTTGTTACAGGACTTTGGGTTGAACAAACAAACAGCGAAAAAGAACCCAAAAATAACAATTAATAAGCATCTCTATATTTTTAAAGGTGACAATCGTCACCTTTTTCATTCATCGTTAATTTAAATCATTAATATGTTACAAATGATAATTGTTTTCATTTGAGTAATTCTATATCATAGTGCAGCATATTTAAGATTTAGATATAATAAAACATATTGCTTTTAAAATATGTAAATACAAATATGAAAGAATTTAATTGGAGTGCCAGAGTTTATTATGAAGATACTGATGCTGGTGGTGTCGTATATCATGCCAGGTATCTTGCTTTTTATGAGCGAGCGAGAACAGAATTGCTAAGACAACTTGGAATCAGTCAACATAAGCTATTACAAGAAAGTATTGCTTTTGTTGTTAAAAAGATGGATATTAGCTATCACTTCCCCGCTCGTTTGGATGACCTGTTAACTATTAATAGTAAAGTTGATCAAATTCGCAAGGCATCTATAATTTTTAAGCAAACTATTATTAATGAGAACAATCAAGTGATTAGCAGTGCTGATGTTATTATTGCTTGTGTTGATATCACTAAAATGAAGCCATGTGGGCTTCCAAAGTCACTAGTTTTGGAGTTTATATAAGTGGAAAATCTGAATATTGTTAATCTGTTCTTACAAGCAGGTCTTTTAGTGCAATGTGTTATGTTGTTATTATTGATGTTTTCAATTATGTCATGGGCAATTATTTTTCAGAGAACTAAGGTTTTAAGGCAAGCCAAAAAGCAAATTGAACAATTTGATAATCGTTTTTGGGCAGCTGACGAGTTGAATGTTTTATTTGAGAAAGCAAAATCCAACAAAGATGAAATTACAGGTACAGAACATATTTTTTATTCAGGTTTTAAAGAATTTACCCGTCTATATCAAATCAATCCAAATATGCCAGAGGCCGCTTTAGACGGTGCATCTCGTTCTATGCGCCTTGCTATGAATCGAGAACTTGATAATCTTGAACAGCATATTCCTTTCTTAGGTACGGTAGGTTCTATTAGTCCTTATATTGGGTTATTTGGGACCGTTTGGGGAATCATGCATGCTTTCATTTCTCTTGGCGCAGCTAAACAAGCGACATTAAAACTTGTTGCGCCAGGTATAGCTGAAGCTTTAATTGCAACAGCAATTGGTTTATTTGCTGCAATTCCAGCGGTTATGGCATTTAATCGTTTATCGTTGAAAGTCAGCCGTATTGAGCAAAGTTATCTCAACTTTATTGATGAATTTTCAGCTATTTTACAGCGTCAAGCTGTGGCTGTCAGGAAATAAACTATGCGTAGAAGTTCACGTTTTTCAACTAAATCAGAGATTAACATTGTACCATTGCTTGATGTACTGTTAGTATTGGTACTTATTTTTATGGCAACAGCCCCCATTATTAGCCAAAGCGTTGAAGTCGATCTGCCTGAATCAACCGAATCTAAGACGGTTTCAGCTTCTGAAAATAAAACCATAATATTAGAAGTGGCAGATGTTGGGGTTTATACACTCAGAATCGATGGTGTGCCACAAGAAAGCTTACAGCAAGAACAGATCATTGCTGAAGTTAAGCAGTTATTAGCATTGAATGAAAAGGCGGTTTTTTTAGTCGGTGGAGCTAAAAATGTACCTTATGAAGAAATTATAAAAGCTTTAAACTTATTACAATCTGCAGGTGTTAAATCTGTTGGTTTAATGACACAACCAATGTAAACTAGAATAAAACACATTAAAATGTCAGCAATGTCTAAAAAATCAAATTCAAAATTCAGTTTAGCCATAATTTTATCAATCCTGTTTCATGTGCTATTGATAATTTTTTTATGTTATAAAGCTATACAAGATGATAGTGATAATTACGGTACGGTCAATGGTCAATCGATTGATGCAATTATGGTTGATCCATCTATTATATCTGAACAATATAAAAGGCAATCACAAAGTCAAAAAAATCAACAGCAATTAAGGCAACAGGTTGATGAGCAAATTACAAAACAGAATCAGTTGTTGCAGCAAAAGCAACTGGAACAGCAACAGTATTTAAAGGATTTAGAAAAAGAGCGTTTAAAACTTGCTGAAAAACTTAAACAAGAACAGCTTGAAGCTGAGAAAAAAGCAGCACAAGAAAAGCTAGAGGCTGAAAAGCGAGCCGCTGAGGAAAAAGCAGCACGAGAAAAGCAAGAAGCTGAAAAGCGAGCCGCCGAAGAAAAAGCAGCACGAGAAAAGCAAGAAGCTGAAAAGCGAGCAGCTGAAGAAAAAGCAGCACGAGAAAAGTTAGAAGCAGAAAAAAGAGCTGCTGCAGAAAAAGCAACACGAGAAAAGCAAGAAGCAGAAAAAAAAGCTGCTGAAGAAAAAGCGGCACGCGAAAAAAAAGAAGCTGCTAAACGAGCTGCGCAACAAAAGGCAGCAAATGATAAAGCTGTTAATGATCTATTAGGTGAACTTACGACAGGTGGATCAAGCGCACCAGCAACAAGAAAGGGTGTTTCTAACGGCGAATTAGATAAATATAAATTTTTAGTTAAAACCGCTATAAGTAATAAATTTATTAATCCAAATCGACTTTATGTAGGACAGCGTTGCCAATTACAAATTCAAATCGCACCGGATGGTCTATTGTTGGACCATAAAGTGTTGAGCGGCGATGATGCATTATGCCGTGAAGCCGTTGCTGCTACATTGTTAGCCGTAATTCCGGAACCTTCTCAAATACTTTATCCTGAAGTTAAAAAGATGATAATCAACTTTGAACCATAGTAAATATGGATTTTCAATTGATTTTACAATGTGATGTGAATCTCGATTATCCATTCATTCAATAAATTGACAACATCTTTGTATAAAAGATGTTGAAAACCAATTTATCATCCCAATATATAACCTATTCATTCCAAATTAAGATATTTATGTAAGAGAAGGAGCAGAATATGACAACAATTGTCAGTGTCCGTCGAGAAGGGCAAGTTGTAATCGGTGGAGACGGTCAAGTCACACTAGGCGAACGTATTATTATGAAAGGAAATGCACGTAAAGTTCGTCGTCTTTATAATAACAAAGTGATTGCAGGTTTTGCTGGTGGTACTGCTGATGCTTTTACACTTTTTGAATTATTTGAGCGTAAATTAGAAATGCATCAAGGTCATTTGACGAAGGCCGCTGTTGAACTAGCTAAAGATTGGCGAACAGACAGAATGTTACGCAAATTAGAAGCTTTACTTGCTGTTGCTGATGAAAGTGCTTCACTAATTATTACTGGTACAGGGGATGTAATTCAACCAGAAGATGATTTAATTGCAATTGGTTCTGGTGGACCTTATGCTCAAGCTGCGGCAAGAGCTTTGCTGGATAATACTTCTTTATCTGCACATGATATTGTACAAAAATCATTATCGATTGCCGGCGATATTTGTGTGTATACCAATAATTTCCAAACGATTGAAGAACTTAATTATTAATTTAACTGATTTAAGAGAATTATATTATGTCTGAAATGACTCCTCGCGAAATTGTAAGCGAACTAAACCAACATATTATTGGACAAGATAAAGCTAAACGTTCTGTTGCAATAGCGTTACGTAATCGTTGGCGTCGTATGCAACTAGATGAAGCACTCCGTCACGAAGTCACTCCAAAAAATATATTAATGATTGGTCCAACTGGTGTTGGTAAAACAGAAATTGCAAGGCGCTTAGCGAAATTAGCTCATGCACCTTTTATCAAAGTTGAAGCGACGAAATTTACTGAAGTAGGTTACGTTGGTAAGGAAGTCGATTCCATTATTCGTGATTTGACGGATTCAGCGGTAAAAATGATTCGACAAGAAGCGATGGAAAGAAATCGTAATCGTGCTGAAGAACTAGCTGAAGAACGGATTTTAGATGTACTTGTCCCACCGGCTAAAGATGGCTGGGGACAAGTTGAAAACAATAATGATTCTACAGCAAGACAAGCATTTCGAAAAAAATTACGTGAAGGTACGCTTGACGAGAAAGAGATAGAGATTGAAGTTGCTGGCGTTAATATTGGTGTCGAAATTATGGCTCCTCCGGGTATGGAAGAGATGACTAATCAATTACAATCAATGTTTCAAAATCTAGGTGGACAAAAAACCAAACCACGTAAGATGAAAATTAAAGATGCATTTAAACAGTTGATTGAAGAAGAAGCTGCTAAATTGGTTAACCCTGACGATCTTAAACATGAAGCTATCGAAGCGGTGGAACAAAATGGGATCGTATTTATTGATGAAATTGATAAAGTCTGTAAACGAGGTAATTCGTCAGGTCCTGATGTTTCACGTGAAGGTGTACAGCGTGATCTATTACCACTTGTTGAGGGATGTACTGTTTCTACTAAACATGGTGCAGTAAAAACCGACCATATTTTATTTATTGCTTCGGGGGCTTTCCAAACAGCTAATCCATCTGATTTAATCCCTGAACTTCAAGGGCGTTTACCTATAAGGGTTGAATTACAGGCGTTAACAACTGAAGATTTTGAGCGAATTTTAACTGAGCCAAATGCCTCGCTTACAGTACAATACAAAGCATTAATGGCAACAGAAGGTGTCAATATCGAATTTACGCCTGATGGTATCCGTAAAATAGCTGAATCTGCTTGGCAGGTGAATGAACAAAATGAAAATATAGGCGCTCGTCGTTTGCATACTGTGTTAGAACGATTAATGGAAGAAGTTTCGTTTGATGCAAGTGAGTTAGGTGGTCAAACTATTACTATTGATGCTAAATATGTAGGCGATCACTTAGATAAACTGGTTGCTGATGAAGATTTAAGTAAATTTATTCTATAAATAAATGTTCTTTATCGAATAAAAAAAGGTGAGTTAATCTCACCTTTTTTATTAACATCATTGATCGTCACAACAATCAATTTAACGTGCAGATCAAGCACTATTTTTTAAATAACTGACCTAAGATATCGGTCGCTTTTTGCTTCGATTTTGATTTAGAATCATCTTTTGAATTTCGATTTTCGAGTTTTTCTCGAAGTTTATCTAATCCTTGTTGTAGTTTATCATTAAGAACATCTTTAAAGACTTGGCTAATATCAATTTGATAATGAAGTTTTGTAAATTCACCATAAATTCGTAGTGGAATCGTTAATTGTTGTAATTTGGCAATGGTTTCACTTTTTCCATTCCAACCACCTAGCATTTTGACATTTAAATTGATATCGAGGTCTTTTTGAACTAGTCCTACTCTTCCCGAACCATTTATAATATCTAATGTTTCTGAATTAGCGGTTAATGTCGTGACATCCAAATTACCATTATTTATATTACCATTAGCAGAAATTTGATGAAACTCGGTGAATTTTTGTTGATTTTCGGTTGTCAGCACATCTTTACTATACTTCGCTGCCGCATTTTGAATGATATTTTGAATATTAATATTATCCAATCTAGCATTAGCTATGTTGATAGCAACGTTTCCTCGTAAACTGGATAACAAGTTAGCCGTGGAAATGGTGCTTGCTTCTAATTCTCCGTTTGCATTAAATACGCCTACTAAATCATTTGGTGTATTGATTTGATTAAAGAATTCATTTAAATCGATATTACTGATTTTACTGCTCAGTTTAATTAATGCATTCTTTTGTTTGCCGCTGGCATAACCATTTGCCGTAATATGCCCTTTGGCAAAATCAAAATTCAGGTTATTAAACGTTGCAATACCATCATTATTACTGATATCAGCATGAACATTATCAAGTGTTATTTGATTAGCAATGATTTGCCCAATATTTAACTTAGCTTTCGCATTAAAACTATTTAGGAAATCAAGTTCATTATTAGTTTTTTGAACTGTCGATACAACAGGTGTAGTTTGCTGTGATGGACTACTTTCATTATCGCTAGGCTTCTCTTTGGCCGTAATAAACGGATCTAAATTTAATTTATCAGCATTGAGATCTAACGCTAAATAAGGCTTGTTAGCTAAATTGAGACTAACGTTGCCTGTAAATGTATTACCATTAACTGATAATAGAAGATCTTGCGTGTTCACGCTTTGCGGATTTTTTTGATAATGTAAAACAGTTTTCAAATTACCTTTTATTTCGCCACTAGGGATGCCGATACCTGTTAACGTATAATCAAATTTTTTCAGATCGATTGTCGCCTGTTCAGGGTATTGACTTAAATCAATATTGGCATTTGCAACATAAAATAAATCCTGTTGATTTTTATCAACATTTCCTTTGAAATCAACATTGAGATTTTTATCCGCTTTTTGTTCAACCGTTAAGTTAATGTTCCTAAAATTGATTAGCGTATCTTTTTGTTGTAGTACTAAAGTGCTATCTGCAACTTCAAATTTGTTCAATGTGAATTGCCAACTTGATTTGCTTTGCTCTCCATTCTTTTGTTTATCTTCATTAGGTTTATGAGGTATATTGTTGGCGTTTTTTTTATGTGCCATTTCACCTTTGCTATCATCGGTAATATTGATGACAGCCGACTTAACAAAAACATTTTTTACTACCAACTTTTTCGAAAAAAGTGGTAGCAGTTCAACATCTAGTCGCATATTGTCTGCGGTCAAAATAGGTTTTTGCGCACCGGTATCATTCAGTTTTACCGAATCGGTTAATATACTGACTTGTGGCCAAATATGCCAACGTAAATCACCCTCAATAGTTAATTCATAACCTGTTTTATCTCTTACTTTATCAGAAATAAATCCTCGGAAATTATTAGGATCGACAAAAACAATCAGTGAAATGATCCCAATAGCTATAATCAGAATTAAAATAAAAAGAGTAACCAATATTTTTTTTATCATATTAGTGTTCCTATAGTAAGGTTATATGCTGATTTAGTCTTTATCAATACGACTGGCTACAGCGCCATGTTGGTCTTTATATTTTGCATCTTGTCGACGATTGTAAGGTCTCGCCGCTCGCCCTGTTAAAGTCTCAAAACTTAGGGCTCCGATAGTCATCCCAGGTCTAAGTGCTAATGGGATTTTTCCAGAATTAAAAAACTCTAAGACAATTTGTCCTTGCCAACCTGGATCAATACGGTGTGCAGTTACATGCACCATAAGACCAAGTCTGGCTAATGAAGAACGTCCATCAAGCCAGCCAACTAAATCATCAGGAATCGTCACAGATTCAAGTGTAACGGCTAATGCAAGTTCTCCTGGATGAAGGTAAAAAACATGACCTTCAGATAGTACTATTTCATCACTCATTACACGTTCTAATACTGCGGAAACTTCTTCTTTGGGTCCACTTAAATCGATATAGGGAGTTGTATGTTCTCGGAAAGTCCGAAATTGATTACCTAACCTGACATCAACTGTTGCGCCATTTATTGAACTTGGTGCTGGTTGAGGTGTTATTTTTAATTTACCGTTTTGTAAATATGCTTCAATATCTCGATCGCATAATCTCATGAGTTATCCTTAATTGAGCCTCTATCCTGCTATTTTAACAGTTTCTTGTTATGCCGTCGATGTTCGTAAATTAAGGTTTAATTACCCATGCCCGACCATAATGATTGTAGTATCCAGCAAGTTTACCTGCGTCATTTCCAACGCCAAGATAAAGGTCAAAATGATGGCCTTTTATGGCGCCTCCAACATCGAGCGCAACCATTAGACGAGTTTCTCGTCTACCACTATATTGACCATCCTCATCGAGTAATGGTAAATCCATTAACACCACCGAACCAAGAGGGACAAGTAACTTATCTGATGCTACCGATGCATTAGCAACCAAAGGTACAGTTGCTGCTCCTTTGACATCAGCATTGTATTGGGGCTTAAAAAAGACAAAGGAACGGTTTTCGGTTAGCAAGGCTTTGAGCTGTTTTTCAGTTTTAGTTGTAGCCCAATCTCTAATTGCTTGTAACGATATCTTTTCTTTTTCAATTTCACCTTGTTCAATTAAAATTCTTCCAATGCTGGAATAGCCATGTCCATTTTTACCGCCATAGCTGAAAAAGACCAAAGGTTCACCGTCTTCAAAATCGATATAGGCACTACCTTGAACTTCCATAATGAAGTTTTCAATTAATGAATTACTATAAGCAATTTCAAGTCCTTTGCCAGCTAAAGCGCCTTTATAAATCTGTTGTCGACTTGGTAATTGACCTTTGTAGTTAACCGGCATTTTATAAATAGGATATTTAAATTCTTTAGTAGGTTTATGTCTGGCTTTAATAATTGGGGTATAATAACCAGTTAAGTGCACGTTTCCAAATCCATCTTGACCTGCCATTTCATAACTATTTAATCCTACTTTGTGAAATTCATTAGAAGCAAGCAAGCCATTAATCCAATCATCAACAGCTTTATAAATATGTTCATTTTGTTTGTATAATGCGGGCGATGCGGTTTTTATTTGTTCCACCTGCATAATGTAGTCTGTTATGTTTACAGGCGTATCTAAATTTGGATAGCTGATATTAAGTGATAAGGGTAATCGCCCGTCCGAGTATTGTTGACCCTGTTTAATGGGTCTATCTTGACAGCTGGTTAACAGCGAAAGTGTAAAAAAGGCAATAAAAACAATGAAAAGATAATGATTAAGTTTTTTTTTCATCTAATTAGTTATTATCAATAATAAACAGTATTGAATATGCTACACAATTATATTATAAGAAACTACTCATAATTATTAACGGACAATAAAAAGTTTTCATAAAAAATCAGCTTGCGATTTAGCAATATTGAATTTATAGTCCTATATTCCTTAAAAATCGAAAATTACGGAATAAAAGGTAATAATAGTGATGAGCAATACATCCTCAAACAATGACCTAAAACGAAACCTTTCTAATCGGCATATTCAGTTAATTGCAATCAGTGGTGCAATTGGTACAGGCTTATTTATGGGATCAGGAAAAACAATTAGCCTTGCTGGACCGTCGATCATCTTTGTTTACATGATTATTGGTTTTATCTTATTTTTTGTTATGCGAGCAATGGGTGAAATCTTGCTTTCAAACTTGAAATATAAGTCGTTTAGTGATTTTGCCAATGATCTACTCGGCCCTTGGGCAGGTTTTTTTACTGGTTGGACTTATTGGTTTTGTTGGGTGGTAACAGGTATTGCTGATGTGGTTGCTATTGCCGGTTATGCACAGCATTGGTTTCCTGATTTGCAATCTTGGATCCCGATGTTATTAACCGTCGTTTTACTGTTAACACTTAATTTATTAACAGTAAAAATGTTTGGCGAAACCGAATTTTGGTTTTCAATGATTAAAATTATTGCGATTTTAGCTTTGATTGGTATTGGATTAGGATTAATTTTCACAGCATACCACTCAGATCAAACGAATACCACAGCTGCATTTTCGAATCTTTGGGATTATGGCGGATTTTTTCCTCATGGTTTTATGGGATTCTTTGCCGGTTTTCAGATAGCTATTTTTGCTTTTGTGGGAATTGAACTGGTTGGTACTACCGCCGCTGAAACAGTCGATCCAAATAAAAATTTACCTCGAGCCATTAATTCTGTGCCTGCACGTATTATCTTCTTTTACGTGTTTGCATTAATTATCATTATGAGTGTGACACCATGGTCATTTATTTCACCAAATAAGAGTCCATTTGTTGAGTTATTTACCCTAATTGGTTTACCAGCGGCAGCAAGCATTATTAATTTTGTGGTATTAACATCGGCTGCTTCGTCGGCTAATAGTGGTATCTATTCTACCAGCCGAATGTTATTTGGTTTGGCTAAAAAACAAGATGCACCAGAGCCTTTTGGAAAATTATCACGTCGTTCAGTTCCTGCCAATGGTTTGCTCTTTTCATGTACTTGTTTATTCGGTGGTGTAGTTCTGATTTATTTAGTTCCTAATGTGATGGAAGCTTTCACCATAGTAACGACGATTTCCGCCATATTATTTATGTTTATTTGGTCGATGATTTTGATATCGTATATGGCTTATCGACGTAAAAAAGTGAATTTGCACGAACAATCTCAATTTAAGATGCCAGGTGGTAATTTGATGTGCTTGGTTAGCTTGATGTTTTTTATATTTGTTATTGTCTTACTTACTTTTGAAAAAGATACTCGTCAAGCATTGATTGCAACACCAATTTGGTTTGTAATTTTAGGGATAAGCTATTTTATACGTTCGCTAAAACGTCAATAATTATTACTATAATGAGTAGGATGAATTCCTACTCATTGTCTGATGATTAATCGGCTTTGTGGTGATCTTTTTCAGGCCAAATGATACTGGCAATAATACCGATAGCTAAAATGCCTAATACGATATAAAGGCTTGTTATAGGACTAATATCAATACCATGCCCAAATAAATGGTTACTTGCATTTAATGCTAATTTGATTGCTATAAAAAACAGTAAACAAATAACCGCTTTTCCTAAGTGAACTAAGTATTGTTTCATGGCTTCTAAAACAAAATACATGGTTCTGAGACCTAAAATTGCAAAAATCATGGCACTATAAACGATGAGTGGTTCTTGGCTAACCGCGATGACAGCAGGAACAGAATCAAAGGCAAACATCACATCGCTAAGTTCAATTACAGTAATACATAAAAAAAGCGGGGTTGCGTATAAAGCTCTTTTAGGTAATTTGCCAATTAAGTTACTGTTTTCTGGTTTTGCAAGTTCTTGATCTAACTGTTTAGAGGTTAATAAAAAATGATGCCCGACAATTTTAGGATAAGCGGGAAAAATACGTTTTGCTATTCGATAAGCGAAATGGTTTGAATAATCTTTTATTTCTTCATTTTCACCTTGATTTTTTAACATCATCAAACCGGTAAAAGCAACAATAACGGAAAAAACGAGTTCCATCCAAGGCCCTAAAGCTAATAAACCCGTCCCAATGATAACAAAAATAGCACGGAATATGATGGCGCCTATTACTCCCCAATAAAGCAAGCGATGACGATAATTTTCAGGTACAGAAAACCATGAAAAGATAGCCATAATCACAAATAAATTATCAACAGAGAGAGCCTTTTCAAGTACATAACCAGTGATAAATAAGCTCGCTATTGCACTACCATGATGAAGATATAGATAAAGAGTAAATCCTAAAGCTACAGCAATCCAAAATAGTGACCATAATACAGCATTTTTTAAATTTATGGGTTTATCGTTATGATGTGCATATAAATCAATAACAATAGCTGTTAATGCTAATACAATAAAAACGATGACCGTTTCAATTGGAAAGCCTAATGAGTTGTGAATCATAATTTATCGCCTAATATGTAGTTATGTCATGATCTTTTAATAACAAAATTTAACTATTTTTACAGAACATATATATAAAAGTAGTTGAGTATATATTGATAGCAATAACAAAAAAAGATATATTTGTTTTCAATATCCCTTCCCATTAATTAAAATAATTTTGAGCTGATTTTGATGAAAAATTTCAAAGTAGTAAGTTTTTTTATTATTTCTTTTTTTTCCGCTATATTGCAAGCTCAGTCAGTTGAGTCTTATGTATCTTCGTTACCCAAAGGTAGTGATATATCAATTTTAGTTCAATCTGTTGATGACAAACCAAGAACATTAGCTAAATATAAAAGCGATCAATTTAAACAGCCAGCCAGTACCCAAAAAGTGATCACTGCACTTGCAGCAGAACTTGAATTAGGAGCGGATTTTAGATTTGAAACTAAAATGTTAACTAATGGTTCAATTGCCAATAAACAATTAAATGGTGATTTGATTATTCAACTGAGTGGTGATCCAACTTTTACGCGTGGACAGTTAAAAAATATGCTGGCAAGTTTACGTGGGAAAGGGATTGAAAAAATAACAGGAAAAGTCATTTTAGATACTTCTATATTTACCAGTCACGATAAAGCAGAAGGTTGGTCTTGGAATAATTTAACCGCTTGTTACAATGCACCGCCGTCAGCTGCAATTATCGATGATAATTGTTTTTATGTGACAATCAAACCGGGTAAGGTCGGTGCTAAAGCCTCTATTTCTGTTTCCTCAAATATTCCTGTCACGGTGACAGGTAATGTTAAAACAATAGCTAAAAACAGTAAAGATCTGAATGATAAATACTGTGAGCTTGATGCCAGTTATACTGACAAAAATCGCTATCAATTATCCGGATGTATTGCGTCAGGATCGGATAAAATAGCATTAAAATTTGCTGTACTTAATGGTGTGGATTATTTTTCAAGTGTTTTGAAAAATGAGTTAAAACAACAGAAAATTTCGTTTAATGGTGCGATTTCAGCACGTAATGAGCCAATAAATAGCAAACTTTCATTATTAATTTCAAGCCAGTCTGCACCGCTATCAGAATTGTTAACCGTAATGTTGAAAAAATCGAACAATCTGTACGCTGATGCTATCTTTAGAACAATTGGGGCTCATTACTTTAAAATTCCAGGTACATGGCGAAATAGTGGGGATGCGGTTAAACAAATTTTACTTAAAAAAGCTGGTATTGATCTCGAAAATTTGGTGATTGTTGACGGTTCAGGTTTGTCTAGATTGAATCTTGTCAGTGCAGACAAAATGATGGAAATTCTGCAATATATTTCAGCTCATGATCGCGATCTCAAAATTATTGAAAAACTTCCTGTTGCAGGGAAGGATGGAACATTACAATATCGCAAAAGCTTTAATCAACCGCCTTTTATAGAAACCATACGAGCAAAAACGGGATATATACAAGGCAGCTATAATTTAGCTGGATTTATTGAGAAGTCAGATGGAAAAATTATCGCTTTTGTTCAGTTACTTTCGGGGTATCATCCTGAAAGAAGGGATGAGCCTAAAAATAGTGCAATAATGCGTTTCGAATCTGAATTTTATAAAAAATTTGTGATTGGTGAATAAAAAATGATATTGGCACCTAGAACAAAGGTGCCAAACCGTTAAACGCACTTATAGACTATCTGGTAAAAAACCACCGCTTTGATGTTTCCAAAGTTGAGCGTATAAACCATTTTTATCCAGTAATTCTTGATGTGTACCTTGTTCGATAATTTTTCCTTCATCCAAAACAACCAGTTTATCCATTGCGGCAATAGTTGATAAACGATGAGCTATAGCGATAACAGTTTTGCCTTCCATTAGTGCATATAAACTTTCTTGAATAGCTTGTTCAATTTCTGAATCTAATGCACTGGTTGCTTCATCAAGTAATAATATTGGTGCATTTTTTAAGATCACCCTAGCAATGGCAATGCGTTGCCTTTGACCACCCGATAGTTTTATACCTCGTTCACCAACATGAGCATCATAACCGGTTCTACCATTAGCATCGATTAATGTTTGAATAAATTTATCTGCATGGGCTTTTTTAGCCGCATCTATCATCTCTTGTTCAGTAGCTTGATTATTACCATAAAGTAAATTTTCCCGAACAGTTCGATGTAACAAGGACGTGTCTTGTGTAACCATACCAATTTGCGCCCGTAAGCTTTCTTGATTAATCTCGGTAATGTCTTGTCCGTCAATAAGAATTTTACCTTGTTGTAAGTCATAAAAACGTAATAACAGATTAATTAATGTGGATTTTCCGGCGCCAGAACGTCCAACTAACCCTATTTTTTGACCGGGCTTAATAGTTAAATTGAGATCGTTAATTACCGAATTTCGAATCTTTTCATCGTAAGTGAAATAAATATTTTTAAACTCGATTTTTCCATCAGTCACATTTAGATTTTTGGCATTGGGTTTATCAACAATGGTTGTTGCAGTTGAAAATGTATTCATACCATCTTTCACAACCCCAATATTTTCAAATAAAGCTGCAAGCTCCCACATAATCCAATGTGATAAACCGTTTAAACGAAGCGCTAATGCTGTGGTTGTTGCAATAGCACCGATTCCAACTAATTGATTTGTCCATAACAGCAAGGCAACACCAGTCGTTGATAAAATAAGTAGAATAGATAGTAAATGATTCACGATTTCAAAACTGCTGACTAGTCGCATTTGTTTATTGACAGTAATCAAAAACTCATCCATAGACTCTTGGGCATACTTTGCTTCATTACCGGCATGAGAAAACAGTTTAACCGTCATAATGTTTGTATAAGCATCCGTTACACGTCCAGTCATGGTAGAACGAGCATCTGCTTGCATACTTGCAACTTTACTTAAGCGAGGAATAAAATAGTACATGGCTAAGCCATAAAGGACACACCACCCAAAGAATGGCAGCAATAGCCAAGGGGCTAATTGACCGATTACCGCAGCCATAGTAATGAACGAAATCAACACAAATATTAAGATATCAGCAACAAGAAAGCAGGTATCTCTAACGGCTAATGCAGTTTGCATAACTTTTGCCGATATTCTTCCGGCAAACTCATCTTGAAAAAAACGCATACTTTGATTAAGCACTAGTCGATGTAAATTCCAACGCATTCGCATTGGAAAATTTCCCGCTAAACATTGATGCTTGATGATTGTTTGTAATCCAATAATCAAAGTGCTGGATAAAATGATTAAGGTTAAGATTAATAGCGAAGTTTTTTCTTTTTGCCAAAGCTCATTAGGTTCGACAATCGCAAGCCAATCCACCACTTTGCCAAGGGCAGCGAATAGAAAAGCTTCAAATGCGCCACTGAGTGCACTAAATATAATTAAAAGCAGCATGAATATTCGAGTGCCTTGGGTTGATTGCCATATAAAACCTAGAAAATTTTTAGCTGCTGGTTGCGGTTCACTTTTAGGATAAGGTGACACCAATTTTTCAAAAAATCGATACATAATTGACCTAATTATTTGCTATTTTTCATTAAATTGAATCGTTGATATTAACATTGCGAGTAGAATGAATAGAGTTAGATATCCTAAAACTGATGGATAGTTATGAAATTTAACAACATTTTACTACCTATTATTGCAGATTCTAAAAATATTAAAAACTAAAGCAAGAAAGAGTTCATTTTTTATTCTTTCTTGCTTTTCAATTATATCTTGAATAACGATATTTGCCTATTTTTTGACTAAAAAATATCTTTAATAATTTGTACAACTCGACCCACAAAATGGTACTTATCAAAATTTTCTTTAGAGACTTCAATGGTAGGGAATTGGTTATTGTTACAAATTAAAACCCATCCATTTTGCGTTAATCGAACTTTACGTAAAAAGGTAATATCTTCATATTCAACTAAATAGATTGCTCCATCAATAATTTCAACGATTTCCGTATTAATAATTAAACCATTATTATTGTTGATTTCAGGCGACATGAGATCCCCTTTAGCCCAATAAATGATTAATTTTTTGATATCTAATCCTCGATGAGAAGCCCAACCTTCAACAACGGGATAGTTCATGACAGGAGGTGTTTCTCGAATATATCGTTGTGATTGCGCCTCTTCTTTGGTTGGTAACTGTTTTTTATAGACGGGAATACGGTATATATTCTCGTTGTAGACATCTGCTTCATCTTCTTTAGGATCTAAAACTTCTAATTTATAGCCTGTTGCCAGCCAGTTATATGAAACATTGCATTTTTCAGCAATCACTTCTAGACGTGTCAAAGATGGATAAGTTTTTCCTGATAAATAATCTCTGATCACTGTTTCAGACATATCACATTTTTTAGCGAAGGCGGAGACAGATAAACCTTGCATTGAGCTATGTAATCTTTCTTTAAATGTTTTTACATTTTTATTTTTAATCATATTCATTTCTGATTTGTTTCTCCTATTACATCCGTTTTTCAAATTATAGTAGATATTTTATAAGTTTTACATACAACATTAAATGAAAAGCTAATATAAAAAAGTAATTTTTTGTAATTTTGTCTGAATTGTTCGTTTTATAGCAAGTTAATTATATCAATTTGCGTATTAAAAAATCAAAATATAGTGTTTTTAAAAAAATATTTTATTTTTGTTTTTCTGTTGGAATTTTGTTTATTTCCACGAGAAAAAAAGATTTTTGTCTGCTTTTTAAATGTTTTTTATTTTATATTTGATATATGTCAAATTAATTTATTTTCATGAGTTACTTACGTTAAATTTATTTATTTATTGATTTTAAAAGATTTAATTCTTGTTTTTGACCTTTTTCTTTTAAAATTTAAAATAAATAAAAAAACAAATAAAAACGTTGACTGAAACGAAAAAAAATGGATAATAAGCAGTGTAAGGATTTTTCATTGTTTTCTTTCCTTATATTCCTTATATTTCATGTTGGCCTGTATATTTATATGCAGGTCTTTTTTTTTGCTTAAACTTCTTATGAAATCATCCCTTAAAAGGTATAATGTATAAATATATATACCATTTGTTTACAATTCTATTGTTAGACGAATTAATAAAATTTAATAAAGAGGATTTTATTATGTCATTTAGTATCCCACATCTTTTAGTCTTTCTTGCTGTTGTCGTCTTGTTATTTGGTACTAAAAAACTACGAAACTTAGGATCTGATTTAGGTTCTGCGCTGAAAGGGTTTAAAAAGGAGATGAGTGAAGATATTGAATCTAAGAATGATCCTAAATTAGATAATAAATAATTGAGCTATGAGTATTCAATTTGATGTCGCCATTGTTGGGGGTGGCTTAGTAGGTTTGGCAACGGCTTGTGCTTTAAGTCATTATGATTTGAAAATTGCCATTATTGATAAAAATATTCACCAACGTGAAAGTTTGCCAAAGGATAAGATTGGGGTCAGAGCTTCAGCGCTAAATAGTGCTAGCCAGCGCTATTTTGCTCAAATTGGTGTATGGGATGCACTTTGCTTAAGTGGTCGTGTGCAAGAGTTTGCCGAAATTGATGTGTGGGAAAAGAATGGGCAGGCTCATTTATCAGCACAGGCTAAGGATTATGGTTATCAAAATTTAGGTTATATCATTGAAAATCACGTTATGTCTCATTATTTATATCACTATGCTTTAGCTAGTAACAACATAACGATTTATAGTCAAGAAGTGATAGATAGTGTATTCGATGATTATAGTGCTTTTTTGACCTTGGCAGATCAGGTTACTTTACCAGCGAAACTTATTATTGGTGCAGATGGTGCAAATTCATGGATTCGTCAGCATGAAAACATTTCTGTTTTAGAACGTAATTATATTCATCACGCATTAATTACAACCGTTGAAACCGAATATCCCCATCATGCTTGTGCAAAACAAATTTTTTATCCCAATGGTATTGTTGCCTTTCTTCCGCTTTATCATCCTAATAAAAGTTGTTTAGTATGGTCAACTAAACCTGATAATGCAGCTAATTTAGCTTTGTTATCTGAAACCGACTTTTCTCATCAATTATTTCAATTAACAGGTGATAAAGTAGGCCACTGTCAGTTAATTAACCCAAGAATGATTTTTCCATTAAAAGCACGCTTTGCCAAGCAGTTTATTAAACATCGTTTAGTTTTAGTTGGCGATGCAGCGCACACAATTCATCCTTTAGCCGGGCAAGGAGTCAACTTAGGTTTTCAAGATTCGGCCTTGTTAGTATCGACAATAAAAAAATTAATTGATGCAAATCAGGATATTGGTTTAGTCAGTAATCTAAAATCATTTCAGTTTACGCGTTGTAAAGATGCGGTGGTGATGTTAACTGCAATGCAAACTATTCAAGATATGTTTAATGGGGATAATTTATTCAAGAAGGCACTAAGAACGGTAGGCATGAATACTATTGATTATTGTTCTCCATTAAAAAAACAGTTAATTAAATATGCCATGAAGATATAAATTTGCTGATGTTTATTATCCTGTAGCGTGTGCTACAGGAGGTAAAATTTTAGCTTAAGTTATTTAAAGGCGATTTGATAAGATGCTGGAACAAATGGCGATGAAGGGATACGCAAAGGCCAATAAGGATCATTGAGTAAGCCTCGACCAATCGCTATCAAATCTGCATCACCTCGGCTTAAAACGTAATCGGCTAAGTAATGATCCTCAAGCATACCAACAGCTATTATTGGCAAATCTATCGATTGTCTGATAGCGCTAGCCAAGTAAACTTGATAACCGGCATGAAAATCAGGGGTGTGAGCTGGATCAAGTTGTCCGTCACCGCCACCACTCACATCTAAAACGTCAGCGCCCGCATCTGCAAAACGTTTAGCTATTTTGCATCCATAATCAATACTATATCCATCTTTACCATATTCTTGCGCTGAAAACCGAATAATTAACGGCATGTCAGGTGGCATAACCGATTTAGCGGCTTTAATAACTTGTTCTCCAAAGAGTAACTTATCTTGACCATATTCATCGGTTCGTAAATTGGTTTTAGGTGAACTGAATTGATGTATTAAGTAACCATGTGCGCCATGGATTTCAATTGCATCGAAACCAGCTTCAACGGCCCGTTGGGTTGATTCTTTAAATTTTTGAATAATGTCAGCGATTTCATTTTTTGATAATTCTCTTGGCATTTGATATTGCCACTGTTTATTTGCCTCGTTAGTGCCGTCATAAAGAAGAGGAGAGCAAGATACCACATCATCAGCTCCCAACGCTTTTCGACCTGCATGGGCAATTTGAATGGCTATTTTACCATTTTGGGCGTGAACGGCATCAACAATGCGTTTAAACTGATCACGTTGTTCATCATTCCATAAGCCTAGACAATTTGGCGAGATTCGTCCATTTGGTGCAACATTCGTCATTTCAACAATAATTAAACCAACGCCCCCAACAGCTCTTGAAACGTAATGAACAAAATGCCAATCATTTGGTAAACCATCTTTAGCTTGATATTGACACATTGGAGGCATAAGAATACGATTTTTTAATGATAATTTTTTAATCGTAAAAGGTGTATTTAAATAAGATATTTTAGCCATATAGAATTCCTTAAATTATTGGTGAACAATAGATTCTCAACTTTTTGTGAAGAATAATTAAGCTATAATATCGCTAATTTAACCGATAGTTAACCAACCGATCAATTTTAAGCTCATTTAATCAATCATGAATTCAATTGCTTCAATAAATTGTAAATGGGTGTAGCTAAGCCAATTTTCGCATTTTCTGTTGTTAAGTTATACCAATAGCCATTACTTTCATCTAAACATTTCGTGTTGTTAACCATGATGCAATGAATCGGTATGATATCTAAATGAAAATGGCTAAAAGTATGGCGAAAAGAAATCAATTGTTGTGGTGGAGTTGTTTGAATTCCACAATCGTTTAGCCAATTGATTAATGTTTGCTTTGTAGCAAATTGTGGTGGGCAATATAAACCGCCCCAGATACCCGATGGCGGTCGTTTTTCAAGCCATATACTCTGGTTGTATTCTAGCATCAAAAAATAAGCCGATTTTTCAGGAGTTGTTGTTTTCGTTTTTTTGGTAGGATATTGTTGCCAACTGTTTGTTTGATAAGCGATACAATCACTTTGTAGTGGGCATAAGTTACATTTAGGTTTGGTGCGAGTGCAAACCATTGCGCCTATATCCATCATCGCTTGATTAAATTTTGCTACATCATGCTTTGGTGTGACCTGTTCGCTCAATTGCCAAAGTCTGTTTTCAATGCTTTTATTGCCAGTCCAACCTTCAACAGCAAAAAAGCGTGTTAAAACCCGTTTTACATTACCGTCTAAAATAGGGTAATGTTGGTTTTGAGATAGCGACAAAATTGCGCCAGCAGTTGACCGCCCAACCCCGGGTAAGGCAACGACATCATCAAATAAAGTAGGGAAGTGACCTTTAAACTTGTCAGTAACCATTTTCGCCGCTTTATGTAAATTACGGGCTCGAGCATAGTAACCCAATCCAGTCCACAAATGTAACACATCATCAATCGGGGCGTGTGCTAAATCGGTTATCTTCGGAAAATGCTCAATAAAACGATTGAAGTAGGGGATGACAGTTGCAACTTGAGTTTGTTGGAGCATCACTTCAGACAACCAAACATGGTAAGAACTTTTTTCAATTTGCCATGGTAACGTTTTTCTGCCGTACTGTTCATACCACTTGAGCACGGCATTTGAAAATTTTTGCATAATGTCAATAATATATTACATGAGAGAAGAAATGGAATCACTTGGATAGCAGCCAAGCACTTTGGTGTATAAGGTAATAGCTGAGAGTTCCTTGAGCGCAGTTTGCATTTCATGAGAATTTAGATTACCTTGTAGATCGATATAAAACATCTCTTCCCATGGCGTACCATGAATTGGTCGAGACTCCAACTTCGTCATGACAATGTTGTGATTGCGCAATACTAGTAATGCATCAACTAAAGCCCCTGCTTGTTGACCTGTTTTCATTAGGATAGTTGTTTTAGCAGGTATCTGATTTGAAACGTCAACAGGTTGTCGAGCTAACACAATAAAGCGAGTTATATTTTCTTTTTGATTAGCAAAATCATGTTCAAGTACTTGTAGTCCATATAATTCACCGCCATCTTTGTTACCCATTGCTGCAACATTTGGCTTATTGAGGCTTGCTACCATCTCCATAGCTGATGAGGTACTGTCGCAATAGACAATTTTCCAATGAGGTGATTTTTCTAAAAAGTTACTGCATTGTTGAAATGGTTGTGGATGACTATAAATAGTGTCAATTTGCTCCAGTTTGGCATCAGCAATAGCAAGTACGCAGTGATCTATAGGTAATGAAAGTTCACCAATGATATGTAAATTGGTTTTTTGTAAAAGATCATAAACTTCATTAATCGAACCAGAGCTTGAATTTTCG
Source organism: Gilliamella sp. CG13 (assembly GCF_046635805.1). Taxonomy (NCBI): domain Bacteria; kingdom Pseudomonadati; phylum Pseudomonadota; class Gammaproteobacteria; order Orbales; family Orbaceae; genus Gilliamella; species Gilliamella sp. CG13. The sequence continues at coordinate 25,128 of NZ_JBIDFM010000002.1, read as the reverse complement.
ATAGGTAAAATACCAAAATCCACCACTCCTTTTTCGACTTGCTCAAAAACATCTTTAAAGGTTGAACAACTAGATTCCGTCATTTCTTCAAAGTGAGCACTCGCATAACGTCGCGCAGCAGAGTGGGAGTAAGAGCCTTTGGGCCCTAAAAAAGCAACTTTTGCCGTCGCTATGGTGTTGTGATTAAGTTTTTCTTGTAAGATCTTTTGTTGTAGTAGAACGGAATCTTCAATAATAACCTGATATAGACGTTTTATTAAAATATCATCAAGATGATAGTCTTTTCCTTGATGAATAAGTGAATTGATTAATGAGCGTTCACGTTCTAAATCACGCACAGGAATGTTGGCTTCAATTTTTGTTTGAATGACTTGTGTTGAAATTTGGCGACGTTTAGCTACAAGCTCTAATAATTTCGCATCAATTTCATTAATTTTATCTCGCAAGGGTAGTAAAGGATTAACAGTCATTTGGCTTAATTAAGTAAAAAATAGATGTGTAATATTATAACAAGCAAAAAAATAAAGGCACTATCAAAGTGCCTTTTAATTTATTTGTGATCATCTATTTTCTAAACTTGCTCTTCCAGTACGGCTCCTTTGATGCTATCAAAGGCTCTGCGAGATTCCCCTTTATGCTGAATCTTATTGAGTTGTTTTTCGAGTTTTCCAATAAGATCATTAATTGCTGCATACATATCAATGTGTTTAGCTGAAGCAACTAACGGTGTGCCTTTGGTTGCAATGGTGGCATCAATAATAAATCCATCAGGTTCCTTCGATAATATAAAGTGAGGGTTGATTAACAGTGCTCTCCATTTATCTAGTTTCGAAAACTTATCTTCAAGATAACGACGAATTGCAGGAGTAATGTCCATTTGTTTACTGGTAATACTTAACGTCATGATTGACCTCCACTATGTTTACTAAAAAGTTTACTAAAAAATTCGCTAACAAATTGAGCTAACTCAATGGGGGATTTCTACCTCTACATTGGCAAATTATTGCAGTTTCGTCAATCAGTTATTTATTTATTCTGTAAATTTTGTGATTAACATTCAAAATAATTTCTGCTGATTTTAATCAATCAGATTTCAAATCTGCATTTTGCCATCTTTTTCCTATATACTGTTAACTATTTGGTTCTAATAGGAACTCGATACTTTTTAATGAGGATATTGTGAATTATTTAGATAACGTGAAGATTGTTTTAGTTGAAACTTCGCATACTGGTAATATGGGTTCAGCCGCTAGAGCAATGAAAACAATGGGATTAACGCATCTTTGTTTGGTTAACCCAGTAATAAAACCAGATTCTCAATCTATTTCTTTAGCAGCTGGAGCGAGTGATATTATAAAACAAGCCCAAATTTTTTCATCTTTGGATGAGGCGATTGCAGATTGTCGGTTAGTGATCGGGACTAGTGCTCGTCCTCGCAGTTTACAGTGGCCGAATTTAACACCAAAAGAGTGTGGTGATAAAATTATTCAAGAAGCATCTAATAATGATGCAAATGTTGCTTTGGTTTTTGGTCGTGAACGAGTGGGATTAACTAATGAGGAGTTGCAAAAGTGCCATTATCATGTTGGGATTCCTGCAAATCCAGCTTATAGCTCATTGAATTTGGCGATGTCAGTACAAGTGCTTTGTTATGAAATACGAATGTCGATGTTAAATATTGGTTCTGTTTTAACTGAACAAGAGGCTGATATAAATAGTATTGAGTTTCCCAAAGATGAAGACATCGAACGTTTCTATCAGCATTTAGAACAAACTTTGTTGAAAACTGAATTTATTAATGCTAATCACCCCGGTCAAATTATGGGGCGCTTACGTCGGTTATTTACTCGCGCACGGATTGAGCAACAAGAGTTAAATATTTTACGGGGTATTTTAACGTCAGTGGATAAAAAATTAAGATAGATGATTATCAACACCCATTTTTAAATGGGTGTTTTAGCTTATATCATCAACTTTTTTTGCGCCAAGTCGTGCCATTCGCACCATCTTCAAGCACGATATTCATAGCATTTAGTTTATCTCGGGCTTCATCGGCTAACGCCCAATTTTTACTGGCGCGGGCTTCATTACGTTGTTGAATCAAAGCATCAATTAAGGTGCTATCAACATCGTCTTGTGATTCGCCTTGTAAAAATTTGACTGGATCTTGTTCTAATAAACCTAGAACAGCGGATAAATAGCGTAATTCGGCTGCCAATTCATTGGCATGCGCCATATCATTTTCCGCTTTTGCTTTATTAATTTCACGCGCGAGATCAAATAGTGTGGAATAGGCTTCAGGTGTATTAAAGTCATCATTCATTGCTTGACAGAATTGACGGTAATAATCACTGTCTGGTGTGTTATGAGGATGATTAGGATCGGTATCCCGTAAAGCTGTATATAAACGCTCTAGTGCCATTCTGGCTTGTTTTAGATTTTCTTCACTATAGTTGAGTTGACTGCGATAGTGACCTGACAATAAGAAATAGCGAACTGTTTCTGCATCATAATGCTTTAATACATCACGAATCGTGAAAAAGTTATTTAGTGATTTTGACATTTTTTCTTGGTCAATCATTACCATACCCGAATGCATCCAATAATTTACATATTGTCCATCATGAGCACAAGTTGATTGAGCAATTTCATTTTCGTGGTGTGGGAACATCAAATCAGACCCACCACCATGAATATCAAAATGATTACCCAATTGGTAACTATTCATTGCTGAACATTCAATATGCCAACCAGGACGACCTTTACCCCATGGTGAATCCCAACTTGGTTCGTTTGGTTTAGACATTTTCCATAACACAAAGTCCATTGGATTGCGTTTTACATCAACAACATCAACACGGGCACCCGCTTGTAGCTGTTCTAAATTTTGACGAGATAAAATACCATAATTAGGATCACTATCGACGGAAAACATTACATCGCCATTATCAGCAATATAAGCATGGTCTTTTTTTATTAACTCTTCAACCAATTCAATAATTTGTTGCATATGTTGAGTTGCACGAGGTTCAACGTCAGGACGTTTAATATTCAATGCATCAAAATCAGCATACATCTCTTGTAACATACGTTCGGTCAATTGTTCACAGGTTTCGCCATTTTCAAGGGCTCTTTTAATGATTTTATCATCAATATCGGTAATGTTACGGACATAAGTTAAGTCATAACCTAAAAAACGCAGATAACGAGAAACAACATCAAATGCGACAAAAGTGCGCCCATGACCAATATGACAAAGATCGTAAATCGTCACACCACAGACATAAAGCCCGACTTTATTGGGGGTAATGGATTGAAATACTTCTTTTTCTCGAGATAATGTATTGAATATTTTAAGCATTCTAGTTTACTATTTATTAATAAGTGATTTTGGAGATTAATATAACAAAAATCGCCATACGACGAAATTACTTATTCACATCTTTACAACGAAAATGAAAGGAATCTAATTTATGTCATTCGGTTTTTTGATGCTACAAGCGTAGGTTTAAAAGCGGTGAGTATGGTAACTGATGCTAAACCAAAAAATAAAATTCATTGAATTATCGATAAGAATTATTTTGATAATTGCATTAATTAATTGGCGGAAGAAATCCGCCAATTTTGATTTGAAACGAATTTTTTATCTGAAAAGACGATAAAGATAGATTAATAAAATCGCCCCTAATACTGAGATAAACAAACTTGGGAAATTGAATCCAGTGACGCTTCCCCAGCCGAAGAAAGTACTTATATATCCTCCTACCAAGGCTCCCGCGATACCGAGTAGAATGGTTTTCACCACCCCAACACTGCCTAGAGGCATGAAAAATTTAGCAATCCAACCGGCAATTAATCCTAGAATAATCCAACTTATAATACCCATGATAATTTACCCTTATTTTGTTGTATTTAATGTTAGTTTACAGATGTAGTAAATTGAATTAAAAAAAGTAATACACTTTTTAAACGTATAAATTACTAATAACAAAACTAGATGAAGATTGATGACAATTGATAAATAGAGAACAGTTTTATGAACGTACGGCATAAAATAATTTAGCTATATTCTATAATTTTTTTTATTAAATGTTTAGATATTTTATTAAGCTTTACAATTTATTTTTTAGCTTAGTATGGATTTTATCTTGAACTAGCAGATAAAGAGGAAGAGATTATCTTCCTCATAGAGAGTATTATTCAAAAATTGTTTTGTGGAGAATTTTAATGATGTCTTCCGCATCATTACTTCTTGATAATAAACAAAGGTTATGCGTGCTAGCACCGTAACAGCAAAGTCGAATGATAAAATCATCTAAGACACCAAATACTTCTTTGGCTATACCTTTGGTTGAAGTCAGTTTATTACCAATAATGGCAATTAGAGCTAAATCTTCTTCAACATCGACATGGCAAAGTGTGGAAAGCTCATCAAATAGTGCTTTAGTTAATAAACTGGTGCCATTGGTGTTGGTTCCTGTCGTATCAATGGTTAATGCAATGCTGACTTCTGACGTTGTGACTAAATCAACCGAAATATTATGTTTAGCCAGTATTGTAAACACATTCGCTAAAAAGCCTTGTGCATGTAACATATTTAAACTAGTTAACGTAAGTAAGGTTTGTTTGCGGCGCAATGCTAATGCTCTAAATGATGGCAGATCGGATTTGATACTGTTGGTATTATAAACAATTGTTCCGCCTGCTTGTGGCGCTTTACTCGACCCGACAAATACAGGGATATTGCTTCGAACAGCTGGCACCAGTGTTGCAGGATGTAACACTTTAGCGCCAAATGTTGCCATTTCAGCCGCTTCAGCAAAAGAAATTTCGTCAATGCGTTTAGCGGATGGCGCAATTCGAGGATCGGTAGTATAGATACCTGCAACATCTGTCCAAATATCGATTTGTGTTGCATTTAATGCTTCACCAAGCAAAGCGGCAGTATAATCGCTACCACCTCGACCTAAGGTAGTGGTTTTACCGGTGCTTTCAGAACCAATAAATCCTTGTGTAACAATAATGTTATTGGCATACAATGATTTTAAATGTGCACAACAGAGTTGTTTAATATCTTCAATTATTGGTGTGGCTTTACCAAACTTATTATCCGTCCGCATGACTTTACGCACATCGAACCATAACACATTTTTCTGTTTTTCTTTCAATATTTCTACAAAAAGTTTAGAAGACATAATTTCGCCATGACTGACAAGTTCGTCGGTTAGGGCGGATGATGTAGCGAGACTAGCGGCTTCTGATAAAGAGGCAATATTAGCAATTATCTGATCTATCTCAGCACGTAATGTAGGATTTTGAGGAAGTTGTTCTAAAATACTATATTGAATAGATTGAATTTTCGCGATGTGTTGTGCTCTTACTTCAGCATCTCGCCCTTCAGCTAAAGCTACTAATAAATTTGTAATACCTGCAGAGGCAGATAATACCACAACTTTGACATTCGGATTGGTGACAACGATATTTGCACTGTTTACCATAGATTGGTAATCGGCAACACTGGTACCACCAAATTTAGCAATTACAAATGATGTTTCCATGAATTCCTCATATTAAAAATTATTATTTTTAACAGAGTTAGAGCGAGGTCATGACTTATTTACCGTTAAGGAAAATGAGTAAAACCCTGAAGCGCTCCACCTGTTAGGGTGACAACCCAAGGGATTCAGCCCTTGCAGTCGATCTAACTGAGTTCTGGATTATCAATTAAATCTCGGCATTACATCCCCTCAATCATTTATTAACGGTTCCAGCCCCTAAAATAATCTACCTGAGTAATGCGCCTCTTCGTTCTTGTGATTTAAATTACAAAATCAGTATGTATAGAATTAACGATTCTGTTAATTGTGTCAATAGGTTAAATATTAAAAATTCAAATAATAACAAAAAAGTTAACTGATCAGTTTTTATAATTCCTGTTCAAATAGCTCAAGAATAATTTGATATAATTTTTTCACCGTACATCCTTTCGTTGGTGTACTGAAAATTGTATCATCGCCAGCAATGGAACCTAAAATACCTTCTGATTTTCCGATTGAATCAAGTAATCTTGCGATAAGTTGCGCAGCGCCTGGGCTAGTTCGAATGACGACCATTGAACTATTATAATCAATGTCTAAAACCAAATTTTTTAATGGGCTGCTTGTCGTTGGAACACTGATTTCAGCGGGTAAACAATAAACCATTTCCGATTTGGCATTTCGTGTTCTCACGGCACCAAATTTAGTTAACATTCTTGATACTTTAGATTGATTAATATTGTCAAAACCTTGATCTTGAAGAGCTTGAACAATTTCAACTTGTGAACTGAATTTTTCTTGACTTAGCATCTCTTTAAATACGCGAGTGAAATCATCTTGTTTCATAGTGTTCCTTTGGATTAAATGTTTTACTGTTTTGACATTCAATTTTATTTATAAACATTGCTTAAAATTTTAAAATCAATCAGATATAACAATATAGAAGTCAGAAGTTATCTTTTATTGCACAAAAACTTTTATCGAATGGAGAAATAAAAGCAGTTTATTTTATTAGATAATTATGCATCAAAGTTGCATAAAACTAAAGTTTCTATTTTACAGGTTTATTCGGTCGAAAAGCTTTAACAACATGTTCATGTGTTTCGATGTATGGTCCTTCTAATAGCTCAATACAGTAAGGCACACTGGCAAAAATACCATTTACAATCACATTCCCAGCATTATCTTTCACACCTTCTAATGTTTCTTGAATAGATTTAGGTCTGCCAGGTAGATTCAGAATTAAACATTTGTTTCGTATTGCACCGATTTGTCTGGATAGAATTGCAGTGGGCACAAAATGCAAACTAATTTGACGCATTTGTTCACCAAAGCCAGGTAAAATACGATCGGCTATCGCTATTGTTGCATCGGGTGTGACGTCTCTTAAAGCTGGCCCTGTTCCGCCAGTTGTCAGTATTAAATCACAATGTAATTTATCCACCAAATCGCATAAGGTTTGTTCAATTAACGGTTGTTCATCAGGGATAATACGCGGTAGGGTTTCAAACGGGGTTTTTAATGTTTTTGTTAACCAGGTAATCAAAGATGGAATTCCTTCATCTTCATATACACCATTAAATGCACGGTCTGATACCGAAACCAACCCAATCTTAATCATAATATTCTTTCCTTACTTAATGATTTATTTTAACTTAATTTAGTTTAAGCGTAAGTGAGTTGATTTAAACAAACATTAATCTTTTTTATGTTTTGTTAATGGGGTGCCATATAATCAATTCAAATAATGCTAAAAAGCGCTTTACAATGAATAATTATATTGTCAATATTAATTCACATCAAATAGGATTTTATAGCAATTTAATTATAAAATATTCAATTAGGATACATTCATGTCATCTATTCCTGCACTTGAGTTAATTGAACTCAAAAAAATTTATAAAAATGGTGTAGAAGCATTAAAAGGTATTAATTTAACTGTACAAGCTGGTGATTTTTATGCACTGCTTGGGCCTAATGGTGCTGGAAAATCCACTACGATTGGAATCATAAGTTCTTTGGTTACCAAAACATCGGGTCAAGTTAAAATTTTTGGATTTGATTTAGATAAAGATATTGTCAACGCCAAAAGGCAGTTAGGGTTAGTGCCTCAAGAATTTAATTTCAATCAGTTTGAAGAAGTACTGCAAATTGTTGCAAACCAAGGTGGATATTACGGATTACCCCGTAAATTAGCACTTGAACGTGCTGAAAAATATTTACGTATTTTAGATCTTTGGGATAAGCGTAATAGCCGAGCAGGTATGTTATCAGGTGGCATGAAAAGACGACTCATGATAGCAAGAGCATTAGTTCATGAACCTAAATTATTAATTCTTGATGAACCAACGGCGGGGGTTGATATTGAATTACGACGTTCTATGTGGGATTTTTTAAGAGAAATCAATCGTCAGGGTATTACGATTATTTTGACCACACATTATTTAGAAGAAGCAGAAATGTTATGTCGGCATATTGGTATTATTCAACATGGTGAACTCATTGCTAATTCCTCTATGCGTGATTTACTGGCGAATAGTCAATCTGAAACGATTATTATCGATTATTTACCAACCAATCAGCCTATAGTTTTAAACGATTATGCATTTACCAATGTAGAGCCAGGCGTGTTGGAAGTTAAAGTCGATAAACAGCATGGATTAAATCAATTGTTTGAGCAACTTAATCAACAACAAATCAAAGTTATCAGTATGCGCAATAAAACCAATCGACTTGAAGAGTTATTTGTTAATTTAGTGCGTAATGATACTCAAACAAAAGGAGCCGATGATGAATAATTTATACTGGATAGCCCTAAAAAGTATCTGGCGTAAAGAGGTGATACGATTTTTAAGAATTTGGATTCAAACCTTAATTCCTCCTGTTATAACTATGTCGCTTTACTTTATTATCTTTGGCAATTTAATTGGGTCACGAGTTGGCAATATGGGTGGTCATAGTTATATGGCATTTATTGTACCGGGATTAATTATGATGTCGGTAATTACCAACTCTTATACAAATGTTTGTTCATCATTTTTTAGTGCTAAATTTCAACGTAATATCGAAGAACTTTTAGTTGCACCTGTACCAACACATATCTTAATTTGGGGATTTGTTGGTGGTGGCGTTATTCGAGGTATTTTAACTGGTGCTTTAGTGACAATGGTATCCCTTTTTTTTGTGACTTATGAAGTTCATTCTTGGGTATTCGTTATTTTCACACTACTATTAACTTCAATACTATTCTCGTTAGCTGGACTGTTAAATGCAGTTTATGCTAAAACATTTGATGATATTAGTATTGTGCCAACATTTGTGTTAACGCCGTTAACTTATCTTGGGGGGGTATTTTATTCAATCACGTTACTGCCAACATTTTGGCAATGGGTATCTAAATTAAATCCTATTGTCTATATGATTAATGGTTTTCGTTATGGTTTTCTTGGTACCACAGATGTTTCACTATGGATCACTTTTTCAATGCTTATCTTGTTTGTGGTGATTTTATATATCGCTGTATGGCGTTTGATTGAAAGTGGTAAAGGATTAAGAAGTTAAGCAGTAAAAATAACACCGCCGACATAAGTCGGCGGATAAGTAGAACCGTTAAGTTTTATGTTAATGATTGGACAAATCAAGCAATTAACACGCTAAAATAACAATATTATTGTCGAGATTAGACATTAATGGACTACTCATAAATACCTAGTTTTTTCTCTAAGTAATGGATATTTGTTCCACCTTTTTGGAAGTTTTTATCATTCATAATTTCAATGTGAAGATCAATATTGGTTTTGATACCATCGATAACGAGTTCAGCTAACGCATTTTTCATACGAGCGATCGCCACTTCACGAGTTTCACCATAGGCAATTAATTTACCAATCATTGAATCATAATATGGTGGTACGGTATAACCAGCGTAGATATGAGATTCCCAACGAATACCAAACCCACCCGGCGCATGAAAACGAGTAATTTTACCCGGTGATGGCATAAATGTTTTTGGATCTTCTGCGTTAATTCTACACTCAATCGCGTGACCTTTAATATGAATATCACTCTGTTTGATTGAAAGTGGTTTGCCAGCGGCAATTAAAATTTGTTCTCGAATCAAATCAACGCCAGTTATCATTTCAGTTACAGGATGTTCTACTTGAATACGCGTGTTCATTTCAATGAAGTAAAACTCGCCATCTTCAAATAAAAACTCAAATGTACCTGCGCCACGATAACCAATCTCAATACAAGCATTAACGCAACGTTCCCCGATAAATTTACGCATTTTAGGCGTAATACCAACAGCAGGAGCTTCTTCTACCACTTTTTGGTGACGTCTTTGCATTGAACAATCGCGCTCACCTAAATAAACTGCATTACCTTGACCATCAGAAAGCACTTGTATTTCAATATGACGTGGATTTTCAAGGAATTTTTCCATATAAACCATATCATTATTGAAAGCAGTTTTGGCTTCTAATTTGGTCATTTTAATGGATTGTTCTAGATCTTTCTCATCACGAACAATACGCATACCACGACCACCACCGCCACCTGAGGCTTTAATAATGACGGGATAACCTATTTTTTTGGCTATCTGTTTATTTGTATCAATATTATTGCTCAATGGACCATCAGAACCAGGTACACAAGGCACACCTGCTTTTTTCATGGCTTCAATCGCAGATACTTTATCACCCATTAAACGAATCGTGTCTGGTTTTGGACCGACAAAAATAAAACCAGAACGTTCAACTTGCTCTGCAAAATCAGCATTTTCTGATAAGAATCCATATCCAGGATGAATCGCAGCTGCACCGGTAACTTCGGCCGCTGAAATTAATGCCGGTATATTAAGATAGCTTTTGGCAGACGCTGCAGGACCGATACAGACAGTTTCGTCTGCAAGTAAGACATGTTTTAAATCTTTATCTGCCAAAGAATGAACAGCAACAGTTTTAATGCCAAGTTCTTTACATGCACGTAATATACGTAGCGCAATTTCACCGCGATTAGCAATAAGAATTTTATCAAGCATATTCAATCTCTTAATCGTAAAAATTAATTAATAAATTCTGATTATTCAATAATGAATAATGGTTGATCAAATTCAACGGGTTGACCATTTTCAACTAAAATAGCTTTAATAGTCCCAGCTTTTTCTGATTCAATTTGATTCATCATTTTCATCGCTTCGACAATGCAAAGTACATCGCCCACATTCACTGTTTGCCCAACTTCAACAAACGCTTTTGATTCAGGGCTAGGTGTACGATAAAAAGTACCAACCATTGGGGATTTTATTATTGTTCCAGAAACAGCAACAGGCTCGACTTCATTAGCCACTTCTCCATTAGAAGAAGCTGATGTTACTACAACAGGAGCAGCTTGAGGAATTTGAATATTTTGTACAGGCGCAGAATAGCTTGTTGTTGCCACTGAACGGCTAATACGTACTGATTCTTCACCTTCAGAGATTTCAAGTTCTGAAATACCTGACTCTTCAACTAACTCAATTAATTTTTTAATTTTGCGTATATCCATGAATTACACCGTGTTTATTTGATATAAGTAACAATTAATTAATGCATCCTTAATATCTTAAAAGAAATCTTTTAACGTGATAATAAGGCAGTAACTCAACATTAACGCCGCAGGATACACTGTAAAATATAATTTGTCATTATATATCTCCTTTACAATCTATTGCTATACTATTTTCTAGGTATTATTTTATAATTGCGATACAATATTATAACTCAATTATTATTGAGGCTTGCTATGGAATTGACAGACTAAATAAGATATTATTTTGACCGATTTTACAAGAAAATTATATTTTATAATTAGCTTGCTTCAAACTCTAAATATACTTAAACAAGATTAATTCTAGGAAAAGTTTTTATTATGTTCAAAAAAGTTCGCGGCTTGTTTTCAAATGATTTATCTATTGATTTAGGTACAGCCAATACACTTATTTATGTAAAAGGGCAAGGGATCGTATTAAACGAACCTTCCGTTGTTGCCATTCGACAAGATCGTTCTGGAACACCGAAAAGTGTTGCTGCTGTCGGACAGGCTGCGAAACAGATGTTAGGGCGTACTCCAGGTAATATTGCAGCTATTAGACCAATGAAAGATGGTGTTATCGCTGACTTTTCTGTCACAGAAAAAATGTTACAGTATTTTATTCGCCAAGTGCACAGCCATAGTTTTTTAAGACCTAGCCCGCGTGTTCTTGTTTGTGTGCCTGTTGGGGCAACACAGGTTGAACGTCGTGCTATTCGGGAATCGGCATTAGGGGCAGGTGCCCGTGAAGTCTATTTAATTGAAGAACCAATGGCAGCCGCTATCGGTGCAGACTTACCCGTCTCGTCACCAACGGGATCGATGGTGGTTGATATCGGCGGCGGAACAACAGAAGTTGCGGTGATTTCCCTTAATGGTGTGGTTTATTCTGCTTCTGCTCGAATAGGTGGTGACCGATTTGATGAAGCTATTATCAACTATGTTCGTCGTAATTATGGTGCTCTCATTGGAGAAGCAACAGCCGAAAAAATTAAACATTTCATTGGTAGCGCTTATCCGGGCGATGAAGTTCTTGAGATTGAAGTTCGTGGTCGAAATTTAGCAGAAGGTGTTCCTCGTAGCTTTACGTTGAACTCGAATGAAATTTTAGAAGCGTTACAAGAACCATTAAGTGGTATCGTGAGTGCTGTCAAGGTCGCTTTAGAGCAGTGTCCGCCAGAGCTTGCTTCTGATATTTCTGAACATGGTATGGTATTAACAGGTGGTGGTGCGTTATTACGTAATATCGATAAATTGTTAGCCGCTGAAACGGGTATCCATGTTGTTGTCGCTGAAGATCCGCTTACTTGTGTAGCACGAGGCGGAGGAAAAGCACTGGATATGGTTGACATGCATGGTGGTGATCTTTTCAGTGAAGATTAAGATTTGTCTTAGTTACCATTTCATTTAGTGCAATAAAGTGGTAAATTATTCAATATCATACTTTCTTATCCGTCGACATTGTCGACGGAGTCACATCTTTGTATCAATAGCGCTTAAGTATATAACAGGTAAGTATTGAACAATGAAATTACTTTTTTCTAATCGTTCACCGCTTAGTGTGCAACTATTTATTTCTATGGCACTTGCTTTAATTTTAATAGTTTTTGATGTTAATTATCGTCCATTTAAAGAAATTCGATATTATCTTGATACTATTATTTCGCCACTTTATTACATTTCTAATTCACCGGCAGCATCGTATGATTCACTCTATGAAATGTCGAAATCCAGAGAAGAATTAGTCAATGAAAACGAAAGATTATCTGAAGAATTATTAAATAAAAAAGCTGATCTGCTACTACTTGCACATTTAAGACACGAAAATAATCGATTACGGGAATTATTGAAAGCACCTTTATGGCATGAAGAGCATAAAATGGCTGCTCAAGTTTTATTAGCTGATACTAATCCTTACGCTTATCAGATCGTTATCAATAAAGGGCAACATGAAGGAGTATATGTTGGGCAACCTGTGATTGATGAAAAAGGTATTGTTGGACAGATTTATGAGACAGCTCAAAACACGAGTCGAGCTATTTTAGTTTGTGATTTTCAACATGCCATACCTGTTCAAGTGCAAAGAAATGATATTGCTATGGTTGCTGTCGGTAATGGATGTAATAATGATTTAACACTCGATTTTTTACCGAATAATGTTGATATTAAAGTTGGTGATGTTCTTGTCACATCGGGGCTAGATGGTCGATTTCCAGAAGGCTATCCTGTTGCGGTAGTAAGTTCAGTTAAAATTGATATCAGTGATTCATCACCCATTATTTCAGCTACTCCGACTGCTGATTTAAAACGACTACGTTATCTATTACTATTATGGGGCGATCAAGGAGAACAACATGAAAAACCCTAGAGGAATACTGGTTATTTGGATAACGTTATTTTTAGGTTTATGTTTACAAATTATACCTTGGACGCCATCTTATAATATATACAAGCCACATGTACTAATGCTCTTTTTAGCTTATTGGTTAATTGCGCTTCCGCATCGTGTTGGTATAGGGACAGCATTTATTCTAGGCATTATTATGGATCTCTTTTCCGGTACGATAATCGGTATCCATGCATTTATTTTTTCTATTATTGCTTATTTACTGATTTTTAAATACCAGTTGATACGTAATTTAGCATTATGGCAACAATGCTTTATTATTTTTGGCATATCAATTTGTTATAATTTATTGATGTTTTTATTTCAGGTCAGTATTTATCATACTATAACAATGTCCCCATTAAATTTACTATCAAGCTTTGTTGACGGAGTATTATGGATAGTAATTTACCTATTTTTACGACTAGTGAGACGGAGCTTTGCGATCAATTAATTAGCGATCTATTTAACAGGAATCTTTATGTCAGTTGAACTATTAATGAACGTAACACCTTCTGAAACTCGTGTCGCTTATATTGAAGATGGTGTATTACAAGAAATTCATGTCGATCGTGAATCTCGGCGTGGTATTGTTGGAAATATCTACAAAGGTAAAGTGATCCGCATTTTACCTGGCATGCAAGCAGCATTTGTTGATATTGGTCTTGAAAAAGCAGCCTTTTTACATGCTTCAGACATTATGCCTCATACGGAATGTGTATCGGATACTGAGCAAGAGCAATTTCAAGTTAAAGATATTTCTGAACTTGTTCGCCAAGGACAAGACTTGATGGTACAAGTCGTTAAAGATCCGTTGGGAACAAAAGGGGCAAGGTTAACTACAGATATTACATTGCCTTCTCGTTATTTAGTATTAATGCCCGGTCCAAACTCAGCTCACGTGGCGACTTCTCAACGTATTGAAAGTGAAGAAGAACGAGATAGACTTAAAAAAATTGTTGAACAGTATGTTACCGATCAAGGTGGTTTTATTGTTCGTACGGCAGCTGAAGGTGCAAGTGCGCATGAATTAGAACAAGATGCTAATTTTCTAAAACGACTGTGGTCAAAAATACAAGAGCGTATGGCTAGGCCAATCAGTAAAAATCTGGTTTACGGAGAACTACAACTTTCTCAGCGTGTATTACGTGATTTTGTTGGCGATCCTATTGAGCGCATTTTGGTTGATTCAAAATTAACGTATGATCTATTAGTTGAATTTACGCAAGAATTCATGCCTGAAGTTACTGATAAGCTAACGCACTATCGAGGTAGTGCGCCAATATTTGATCTCTATGATACAGAAAACGAAATTCAACGAGCACTGGATCGTAAAGTTAAATTAAAATCAGGTGGTTATTTAATTATCGATCAAACCGAAGCCATGACGACAATTGATATTAATACAGGCGCATTTGTTGGGCATCGCAATCTTGAAGAGACAATTTTTAATACGAATATCGAAGCAACTATTGCTATTGCGCGTCAATTACGATTACGTAATTTAGGTGGTATTATTATTATCGATTTTATCGATATGCAAGAAGATGTCCATCGAGAACGAGTGCTCCAATCACTACAAGATTTTTTAGCCAAAGATAGAGCAAGAACGACTGTAAATTCATTTTCGACTTTAGGCTTAGTGGAAATGACGCGTAAACGTACTCGTGAAAGTTTGGGGCACATTTTATGTGAAGAGTGTCCAGCCTGTAAAGGTCGCGGTATCGTCAAATCCGTAGAAACCATATGCAATGAAATATTGCGTGAAATTGTCCGTGTTCATAAAGCACATCGTTCTGAATACTTATTGGTTTATGCGTCTGCAGCGGTTGCCAATGCTTTAAATAATGATGAATCACATGCTTTAGCAGAAGTGAAAGTGTTTGTTGGTAAACGTGTTGAAGTCAAAGTTGAACCGCTTTATATTCAAGAACAATATGATGTGGTATTAATGTAAAGCTTCAAAGCCTTGAGATATGAAAAATTAACAATATATTGATAACAAGTGAACTTTAAAAATTATTAAAGTTGAAATATTAATTAAGGAATCTATGATTGTAACTGAAGTAAGTGAACGACTACTTTGTCCAAATAACCTAAATCATTCAGATATTATGCGTTTATTGGATATGTTAGGTTCAAGAAAAATTGATTATGGCGATTTGTACTTTTTATCGGGCTTTTATGAAAGTTGGGCAATCGAAGATGGTATTATCAAAAATGCTTCTTATCATCGTGATCAAGGTGTGGGGGTTAGAGCTATCATTGGCGAAAAAACAGGGTTTGCCTATACCGATCAACTTGCTTTAAATCGCTTAGAGCAGAGTGTCTTGGCGGCAAATTCCATTACAACTTTACAAACGCCAATTAAAATTACTCCCCTTAAAACATTGGAAAATAGCTTAAAATATCCGTCAATTAATCCAATTAATGGCTTTTATCAAGATCAAAAGATAGCTTTATTAAGGCAAGTCGATCAGTTAGCACGTGCGCTTGATTCACGAGTTACAGAAGTCTCGGCGAGTTTGACTGGCAGTTATGAAGATATCCTTATTGCGGCTACTGATGGGACTTATTGTGCCGATATCAGACCATTAGTCAGATTATCCGTTTCTGTTCTTGTCGAGCAAGATGGCAAGCGTGAACGTGGTAGTAGTGGTGGTGGTGGTCGTTTTGGTTATGACTACTTTTTAACTATTCACCCTAAAACAGGGGAAAGCATTGCCGATAGCTACACACGTGAAGCCGTACGCCAAGCATTAGTTTCACTATCTGCTAAACCAGCACCAGCAGGAACAATGCCAGTTGTTCTTGGCGCAGGTTGGCCAGGTGTCTTATTACATGAAGCGGTGGGGCATGGCTTAGAAGGTGACTTTAATCGTAAAAATAGCTCTGTATTTTCAGGAAAAATAGGTGAAAAAGTCACTTCAGAACTTTGTACTATAGTGGATGACGGTACAATGGAAAATCGACGCGGTTCACTTTCTATTGATGACGAAGGAACGCCAAGTCAAAAAACAGTACTTATAGAAAATGGCATTTTAAAAGGCTATATGTTTGATAAACTCAATGCAAAATTGATGAATACTCAATCTACAGGTAATGGACGCCGTGAAAGCTATGATTGTCTTCCGATGCCTCGAATGACGAATACCTATATGTTATCAGGCAATTCAACGTTCGATGAAATTATCAGTAGTGTTGATTATGGTTTATATGCACCAAATTTTGCTGGCGGTCAAGTTGATATAACCTCTGGTAAATTTGTTTTCTCCACATCAGAAGCATATTTAATCGAAAAAGGCAAAATAACGACGCCGGTAAAAGGGGCAACATTAATTGGTTCCGGTATCGAAACCATGCAACAAATATCAATGGTCGGGAATAATCTTGAATTAGATTCTGGTGTGGGTGCTTGTGGTAAAGCAGGGCAGAGTGTACCGGTAGGTGTTGGGCAACCAACATTGAAAGTGAATAATTTAACTGTAGGTGGTACTATTAATCACCAATAACTTAGATGAATAGGATTTTAAAATAGATGGAAACAATCATTACTCTTTATCAAGCTTTTATTAATATGGATGTTGCAACACTATCAAACCCTAATGTCTTATGGACATTATATGGTATGTTATTTGTCATCATATTGTTAGAAAATGGCGTCTTACCGGCAGCTTTTTTACCGGGTGACAGCTTGCTCTTTTTAACTGGTGTGCTAATTAGTCTTGATGTTTTCCATTTCGGGTTAATCAATGTCATCTTAATTGCAGCAGCAGCCCTGGGAACTTGGTTAGGTTATTTACAAGGGCTTTGGCTTGGTAATACCAAAATTGTAAAAGGTTGGATGGAACACCTGCCTGAAAAATATCACCGTAAATCCGAAGTTTTATTCCATAAATATGGATTACAAGCGTTGTTTATCGGTCGATTTATTGCTTTTGTACGAACATTATTACCGATGATGGCTGGATTATCCAATCTACATAGTAGAAAATTTCATATTTATAATTGGATTAGTGCAACATTATGGATTTTCTTGATTGTGACTTTAGGTTATCTATTCGGTTTGTCGCCGATTTTTAAAACCTATGAGAAGCAGATCATGTCACTTTTAATGTTAATTCCTGTATTGTTATTGCTTTTAGGTTTGATCTTCTCTATTTGGCTGGCGTTAAAACGTTGGTTAAACAAAAAGAAACAAGTGCATGTCGCTGAAATTGAGAATCAAAAAGAAGAAAATTGAAATTAACCGATAAGCCGGGTTCTGTCGTGGACAATCATTCCTCTAGGCTAATACTCACGCATTAGCTCAAGCAGTCTACCCGGATTCAACGCGGGCCGCGCCAATGAATCCCTATTTGACCTTGCTCCGAGTGGAGTTTACCGTGCCACAACTGTTACCAGTTGCGCGGTGCGCTCTTACCGCACCCTTTCACCCTTACCTGATCTTAACTATAAGCCATCGGCGGTATACTCTCTGTTGCACTAGTCGTAAATTTTAGCTCACGCCAAAATTCCCCAGGCGTTACCTGGCACTCTGCCCTATGGAGCCCGGACTTTCCTCCCCTCTGTTTGTCTCCACTTTTACAAGGACTACAACAAAGCAGCGATTGTCTGGTTAATTTCGCAGATTAGTATAGCGTAAAGTATCATTTTGTCTAGCACAGCATCATGATTTTAGCATCACTAATAAGAATATCTGTTTAAAAGAATGGTTTTTAAACTCAATTAAACTATTTTTTATCTCTAGTTTTACTAAATTAAAAATAATGATGCAACTTGCGAAGTCACAATAAAAAAATGAGTAATCATATACTCCCTAATTCATTCACTAATTAAACTAAAAAACTATTTTTAAACAAAATAAGAAGTCACTTAAAATTAATATAGTTTAATACTTTAATTTTGTTGAAAATATCAGTCAATACATAAAATTTAGAAACAAATGAACTTAATCTTTATATATTTCATTGAAATATTTCTTAAGTTTCCTGATTATTTTTATTTATTTTTTCTATCATTTCTTCAATCATTTCTTGATTTAAACCGGATGATTCAAAATTTAATTTCTTTTCATAAACAACACGCTTAATTGGCTGATTTGTTTTTGCATCAATATAACGACTAGGCCAAATTTCGGACGGATCTAAATCAAGGGCTTTAGCAATGATAAATTCCCCTTTTGTCCATGGTCGAACAAGCGCATTACCAAGAGTTGACGAACTAAAACCCGATCGGCGGGATAATTCAGATAGTGTTGTCCCTTTCTTTTTTAGTGCAGCTATAATATCAGCGTGATGCCAATCGCTGAATTTTATTTCCATTTTTTGTTCCCTCTTAGTTTATAACTTATTTTATCTATGCTATGCTCTAAAATTACTGAAACGAGTAATTTCATTATTCAAGTTAATTTGTGATAATAACTCGTTTCTTATTTAGTATAACAAGATTTCTTTAATTTCTGTATTTTTTTCTGGTTATTTAAAATTAGGATGGTTAAAATGAAAGAATGGTTCTCATCTAAAGAGCTGTCAAGCATTGCAGGGATGCCTACAACAATACAAGGTATTAATCGAAAAGCAAGAGCTGAAAAATGGACTGCACGTAAACGTTCAGGTGTTCGAGGTAAAGCTGTCGAATATCATATTGGAAGTTTACCGTCAGATGTCAAAAAAGCATTATATATTGAGGAAGAGAGTGCAAGCTATGTAATTTCACCCATTGAACCTCTTCAACTTTGGATGACTGCTTTTGAACAATTGACACCCGATGAGCAATCGATTGTCTCTTCATGGCTAATGCGAAATGGTATAAAAGATTTCATCAGTTTCATCAATAAACAAAATAAAGAAGATTAGTGTTATTAATTTAGCTGATATATACTTTAGCGCTTATAAAATTTAGTTATTACGGAAAAGTAAATGGGAAAACAATTTCAATTAACAACAAATGACGAAATTATTGCTTATTTAGTTAAGCAATTTCCAGATTCTTTTGCGTTTGGGAATAATGTCAAACCTTTTAAAAAGGGCATTGTTTACGACATTATTTCCCGATTAAATGAAAACCCTAAATTAAGCTTAGCTAAACTCAATGATGCGTTAGATTTCTACATGAATAGTCAGCATTATTTAGAAAGTATAAAAATTGGGGTTTATCGGATCGATTTAGACGGTAATCCCCATGAAATCATAACTCAGGAACAGATGAATCTTGCTAAGCAACAACTAATAGAAAGTAAAGAAAAAACGATAGAATCCTTTAAAGAACAACCCAAAGTAAACAATAACGCAATTCATTCACAACCCAACAGTTTAATTATTACGGCAGAACAGATGGAAAAACAGTTTCAATTGACAAATAGTAAAGAAATTATTGTATATTTAGCCCAACAATTTCCTAATTGTTTTACTATTGAGGGCGAAGCAAAACCCTTGAAAATCGGCATATTTCAGGACATACTTTCACGTCTTGATGGAAACCAAGAATTAAGCAAAACGAAACTACGTGTTGCCTTACGTGTTTATACCAATAATTGGCGTTACTTATATAGTATAAAAGTTGGCTCGCATCGTGTTGATTTAGATGGTAATCTCAATGAAGTCATTACCCAAGAACAGATGGATTATGCACAACAACAGCTTAAAGAGAGCAAAAGTAAAGCTAAAGAGCACTTTAAAAAACAAAACAAATCGAAACCTAAAAGAGCTTATACTCCACCTAAAAAAAATAGAGTTTTAAAAATTGGTGATTTTGTTAAGGTTACGATGGGCAATAAACCATTAAAAGTGCAGATCATTGATATTGAAAAAGAACATATCAAAGTGAAGGTTGGTTCAGGTATGCAACTAACAGTTAAACCAGAGCACATAATTAATCAATAGAGAATGGCAATGAGTAATTTATTTAAAGGTATAAGAAAATCGTTACTTGTTCTTTGTGTTATTAGTCCAAGTATCGTTTGCCAAGCAGTTCAGACTAATTCGTCAGTTACAGAACAATTACCTACGCTTAAACAAGATCAAATTCATCAAATTGTGGCAAATAGGGTAACTAACTATTTTACTCAAGCCCATTACCGTAATTTTGATTTAGATGGGGCATTTTCAGCCAAAATCTTTGACCGCTATTTTAAACTATTAGATGGCAATAAATCTTTTTTTATTCAGCGTGATATTGATAGTTTTAGAGATAAACAAGCGTCGTTAGGTCAAGAGCTGTTAGATGGCGATTTGAAAATGGCCTATGACATTTATAATCTTTCTATTCAAAAAAGATATAACCGATTTCAATATGCTTTAAAAGTTTTACAACGCCCTATGGATTTTTCAACTAATGAAAATATTGATTTTAAAAGAGAAGATATTTCATGGGCAAGCACCGAAGAAGAGCTTGATAATTATTGGGATAAACGAGTCAAATATGATGAGTTAAGTCTTTCATTATCCGGTAAAAATGAGAAAGAGATACGTGAAGTTTTAACTAAACGTTACAATCGTGTGTTAAAAACATTGTTACAATCCAAAACTGAAGATGCGTTCCAAGTGTTTATGAATGCATTTGCACGCGAAATTGATCCTCATACCAGCTATTTGGCGCCACGAAAGAAACGAGACTTCGATGCTGAGATGAATTTATCAATGGAAGGTATTGGAGCCACTTTAAGTCAAAAAGATGATTACACCGAGATTATGTCTTTTGTAACGGGTGGACCGGCTGAAAAAAGTAAACAACTAACCATTGGTGATAAAATTATTGGTGTCGGACAAGGTAATTCAGCCATTGAAGATGTTATTGGCTGGCGTCTCGATGATGTTGTTGAAAAAATTCGTGGGCGAAAAGGAACTGTTGTCCGACTCGAAATTTTACCGGCAGGCAATAGTAGCAAACCTAAAATTGTTGAACTAACACGTGATAAAATTCATTTTGAAGACAGGGAAGCTAAACTAAAAATTATCGACAATCAACGAGGGAAGGTTGGTGTTATCGAAATTCCGAGTTTTTATATAGGATTAACTCAAAAAGTCAATTCACTATTAACGCAAGCTAATCAAGATAATCTGCAAGGGCTTGTTATCGACTTACGCGATAATGGCGGTGGTTCTTTAGCAGAAGTTATTGCATTAACTGGGCTATTTATTGATACAGGGCCTGTGGTTCAAGTGCGTGACAATCTACAAAAAATCAATGTTTATGATGATAAAAATGAAAGTATCAAATATTCAGGGCCAATCGTGGTGATGATAAATCGGTACAGTGCTTCTGCCTCTGAAATTTTTTCTGCCGCAATGCAAGATTATGGTCGAGCGTTGATTGTTGGAGAAACGACATATGGTAAAGGAACGGTGCAAACCTCACGAAATATAGCTTATCCGGTAGATGCAAGATTACATCCGGATTGGCCTGAATTAGGCGGTGTGCAATATACTGTTCAAAAATTTTATCGAATCAATGGTGGGAGTACGCAACTTAAAGGGGTTGATCCTGACATTGATATGATCAATGAAAAATATGTTGACGAAACCGGTGAAAGATATTTAGATAATGCTTTGCCATGGGATAAAATACCTTCAGCGCAATATTCAAAAGTTGCAAATATCGCACCTTTATTTTCAGAACTTAAAGCCAACCATTTAGCTCGAATTGCCAAAAATCCTGAGTTTATCTACATTCAAGATGATATTAAACGGTTCAATGATAAAAAGGATAGTCGTTATATTGTTTCTTTAAATAAACAATATCGTGAAGATGAACAAAAGAGCGATGATGACCGAGATTTGAAACGCATGAATGAGCGTTTGAGTCGTGCTGGTTTGGCTCCAATTGCGAAATTAGAAGACTTACCAAAAGATTATAAACGACCCGATGCTTATTTAGATGAAGCTGTTGAAATACTGCTTGATTTTGCGCCTAAATATTCCAAAATTGCGAAAGAACAAGTAAACAGTGATGTCATTCCATTAAACATTTCGGTTGATCAATAGAATAATTAAAATTGGAGATAAAAATATGTGTTCAAATTTAAAATATGCATTATTTAGTACAGTTGCCATACTCAGTTTAATTGCTGCATTTGGTGTGATTGTTTGTATGAATTAAAAATACTTGAAAAATTGTTTTGTGACGATTATAGTATGCGCCTGCTTTTAAAAAGCAGGCTTTATAATTTAGGTGAGGTGTCCGAGTGGTTGAAGGAGCACGCCTGGAAAGTGTGTATACGGCAACGTATCAAGGGTTCGAATCCCTTCCTCACCGCCATCTCTTCTCGATTTTTGCTGGACTTTACGTTTAAAACAGCGTTATCCAACATTTTAGTTTTTAGGATATTGATTATAAAGTATCAATTTTTATTATCTATACGTTACTAAATTGTGCTTTTGATTCTTCTCTTGCTTGAGAATAGCAAATATCCAAAACGAACTGATCATAAATCTCAGCATCAACTGCGTGATTATCAAGTTTCAGTTTAATTAATTCTAGAAGTTGCCAGTCATTCTCATTGCTAAAGTTTTTTATAAGTTCGCTAGCCCGTTTATCGATCCACTCATCTCTTGCATCTTGTTTTTCAATTCTATCGAGCATTTTGCAAAAATCAGCTTCATATGCGTTTTCAACTAATCGGTGTAATTGATGCATCACGTACCTCGTTGCTGTTTATCTATTTCAACTAAAAAAGCAATAATCCAAACAAGATTAAAATAAAAATACCAATAAAAGAAAAATTGATTTCGCTATTCGTTAATTGATAATCAGGATGAAAACGATCTTTTATTTTCATCTTAACAAAATCTCTATTCGTCATATTAACCTCTAAAAAAGCCCCGATTTCGGGGCAAAAGGGTGTAGAATATTACTGTCTTTCCAGTTGTCAGATATTCAATAAATTGGTTTACACAAACTTGTATTGAATATCTCATCAAAACCGCAGTATGTTCGTAAGCCCCTGCTAGCTACTTGAATCTTGTTACCCCATTAGTAACTCGTGGTATTGCTAACTTTATGGTAAGTTGATTAGTTTTGATAACCATAATGATAATATAAGTTATCAAAAAAGTCAATAACAAAAGTAATAAAAATGAGGTTACGATAAAAAATTAAAATGTTAGGGTATAATGGTAGGAACATAAACCGCCGAAGCGGTAAATGTTATGTGTCGATCAATCCAATATCGATGATTGCCACCAGACTCTTCCTAGAATGGTGATATCATCCAAAGAAACAGTTTCATCATCATAATCTGAATTGTAACTTCGGATTTTGACTTGATTACCAGGCAATCTTTCCAATATTTTTATTCTTAATAACCCGTCATGATTAATTGCGTATATTTTTCCATCTCGAATATTGGTGTCTGCTTGATTGATACCGACAGTTGACCCGTCTCTAAAAACAGGTTCCATACTATCTCCATAAACAGTTAAACATACGGCACAGTCTTTATCAATTCCGTATTTTCGCATTGTTGACCGTGATAATCGCAGTTTGTATCCGTTATAATCTTCAATATCATCAGCAAATCCGTTACCTGCAGAAAGCCTAACATCTTTGTAAAATGGCACTTCAACTTCATCCTCATCAAGTGGTGTTTTACTATCCCATTCATCGATAGCACCTAACATTGTCGCATTGGCACTATTTTTAGTTAATTTCGCTTTGCCAATGCCTTTTGTCAGCCACAATAAATCAACATTTAACGCGTTGGCTATTTCAACAATTTTTCTTGATGTATTGGATTTTCCTGACAGTAATTTTTGAATGGCGGGCTGACTAATTTTAACCTTTTCAGCTAATTGATGTTGAGACATACCAGATTGTTTCAATGCTGAATTTAATCTTTCTGTAAATGTCGTCATTTTTTTATCCCATTGTAATGAAGTACTTTATTGTATAACTCAAGTTATCATCATTCAAATAACATTGGTTATTGATTTTTATGATAACTATTGTTATTATTAATAATAATAGTTATTTGAAAGGAATTTTTCAAGAATATCTTTGTCATGATCAGTGCTAATAGAGATATAAAAAATAACTTTAATACTGAAAGAGAGATAAAACATGAATGAAAACATGTTGATAATTAATTCTTTTACTAGTTATTAATTTAACGTTAATAAAATGAAACTACTTGAGGTGAATAATGCTAGCAAAACAAATCAATGTTGAACAATATCAAAACCCGACACAATGGCTTAATAAAGTGAGTTTGAATGCTGATTATGATATCACTCAAGTATTAACCCGTTGGGGTAATTGGGCTCGAAAAGAAGCCTATCAACAACGCAAAGTATTTAGTTTATATCAATCCCAAAAAAAGGAATATAAACAGGTCTGTTTAGATAAAGACGGGTTAATAATAGATGGCATTATTTCGACGATGAAAAACAGTAAAATTACGAAAATAAAAGAAGAAGCAAAAGTCTTAATTAAATTTTATTATGGAGACGAAATGATCGTGGATGATCATCTTTATATCGAACGAAGCAAAACACAAACATCGTCGACATTAATTATCAAACCTAAAAATTTACGTGAAATAGCGAAGGATTTAGCCTGTAGTGAAGGCAATATCCGAAAAATAAAAAGTAGTGGTGAAAGTTACATTATTGGTGCATTATCGATGCAAACGATGTT
>NZ_JBIDFM010000001.1:862146-881234 GCF_046635805.1 Gilliamella sp. CG13 | reverse complement strand
AATGACCGCACCAACTTATACACGAAGGTACTCAATGATGTGGACTCAAGTTCGGGTCGCGGTATTACAACGGTATTTGGTGGTCGAACCAAGGCGACGAGTCAAATGGAGTTATATTCTGAGCGACAATTTAAAACCAACCGCATAGACCACACGACATCGGATGTTTATGGGGTAAGTTATAAACCGACGGAAGCCCAATTTATAGAGGGGTCTTACTCGATAGGCCGTGTGAGCAATCGTCACCGCAATCACACCAGTTTAACCGGAAATGATGAAACTCGTCGGGATATTTATGCCGCTGGTTATGGTTATAAAAATGATTTATTTCAAATACGCAATCGTCTGGAATATCGGATAGATGAAGGTAGTGAACGCATAAGACAATGGGTGACCACTAACCGGGCAAAAACGGTGGTTAATGAAAACTTAAGTTGGCTTGGACAATTTGATTTTGCCAAAACGTTTGGTAATCAAGATGATTCAAGTGATGTAGTAAGTAATTACACGGAGTCAATGATCGGTTTTGCCTACCGACCCCAAGTAATCAATAATCTGAACCTTTTTGGCAAAATGACCTATGTGTATGGATTAGACCCGGATGACCAGTTGATAGTGAACTCAACATCATCAGGTGGTAAACGTTATACGTCGAGCTTGTATGACCAAAAGAGCTGGGTATGGTCATTAGAAGGTGTTTACGAATGGAATGCGAACTGGGAAACGGCGTTTAAGGCGGCACAAAGACAGGGTCATTTACGTTATAAAGGTGAAAGCGATTGGTATTCATCAGGCGCTGATTTATATGCACTAAGGATTAATTATAAGACGGGTGACTGGGAATATCAGGTTGAGGGGCGAACGCTACGTACAGATCTGGCAGATGACCATAAAGACGGTTTAGTGACCAGTGTCTACCGTAATGTTGGCGACAACATCAAGATGGGTGTGGGTTACAACTTCACGGATTATAACGACAACTTAACACGCTTGAACTACCGTTCACATGGTTGGTTTGTCAATGTAGTGGGGAGTTTCTAATGAACAGTTGGCAAAAAGTTAACAGTGGTCAAATACGTTTACCCGTGCAAATAAAATCAGACCTAAAAGCTGAAAATCGAAAAGAAGAGAATTTACGCATATCAGGAGAGAAGATAATGCGAATTAAGTGTAATGCAACAGCGAAAATGAATGCTAAAAAAAGATCTTGGGTTGATGTTTTTAGTTATAAAGCGATATTACAATGTCTAAAATGGATGTTGCTATCCACCTTTATGTCGTTAACAGTTGTATCGGTAGCTAATGCAATTCCAATAGCGGGAAGGGTATTTTTAGACTACGATGATACCGCAAAGAATGTAACCTTTCCGTTACAAGGCTTATCCGTGACATTAAAAGATGATCAAGGTATTTTAATATCAAATGAACAAACAAATGATAATGGCCAGTATAACTTTGAAGTTAACACTTTAGGAAATTATATCGTTGAAATAGCAACCAATAATGGGGAAAGCGTTTCTAAAAATGTAACTGTTAGAGGAGCAACAGGTGAATTAGGTCAAAACCTCTTTTTAAAAGGAAAAGGGGGAACTATTCATCTAAAAGTTAAAAATGGTACAGATGCAGGTATTAACAACATTCCTGTAAAAATGAGAACTCAATCAACGGTTGGGATGGTAACCAATACGGATAATAATATCGTATTAAAAACAGATAGTAATGGCGAAATAGAGATAAAAAATACATTATTACAGGTTAAATATGAGGCTTTTTTTGATAAAGACGTTGATCTCTTTTTAAAAACTCGAAATTATAAATTATGGGATGTCATACTACCAGATAATAGTCATCAATATGCTGAACTTATTTCTTTTAAGATGGAAGGTTCAGATCAAAGTGGGCAATTTAATCTTAAACATCGTAATACCAATTCTGTTGATGGTGTTGTTGTGGTTGATAGAAATAACAACAATACCTATGAAGCAGATATTGATACTGGTCTACAAAATATGAGGGTTGAGTTGTATTATTCCGGTACAACAACCAAAGTAATGGGAACCGATACCGTTATTACAGGTGGTGATGGTAAATACAGCTTTAGTGATCTCGCTGTTGCAACTTATGATATTCAGGTAACAAATGTCACTTCTCCACCTTTTACTACTGATAGTAAAAACAGGGCAAAAGCACAATTAACAATACCTGACTCAACTGGGGTGCCTAGTGGTCCTAATTTCTTGTTTCAATTAGATCCTAACGATACATCTTTATCTAGTATATCTGGAAATGTGTTTGTACTAGGACCTCAGCAATATATTATAGCAGGCCCAGATTCAGGTAAAACGGGCAATAATATTCCGCTTGCGGCTCAAGGTAGTACAGGACTTAATACCACTGTCGAACTTTACCAACATAATGGAACCGATTGGGAGAAAATTGCTTATCAATTTACCGGTAATTTGGGCGCCTATCAATTTGTCGGATTAGTAAAAGACAAAGATTATAAAGTTGTTGTCACAGAGTCAAATATAAATTTAAATAATACTGTTTTTGTCAATGACACAGACGGTAAGTCAACCAGTACCTCCTCTAAATCAAGAAGTACGCATAAAGGAAAAGTCACATTAAGTAATGGTACACAAGCTAACATTGCTGCTAAAGAGATTATCGTACCCAAACTTAACGAGAGAAAAACCAACCAAAACTTTTGGTATTCACCAATACGTAAAGATTTAGGTAATTTATTAGTCGTCAATTATTTGAAAACAGCCAATGGAAATTGGAGCTGGAGTTCAACAATTAATGGGCTTGAAGCAATTACCGCCAGTACTTATACTAAAATAGCCTTTTTTGAAGAAGATGGTGTGACTCAAGCAACCGATTTACAAGGTAATAAATTAGAAGTCAGCTATCAAAAACCGGGTTTTTATGGCGTAAGAGGGTCACAAAATTATCCTATCGATCATGCTGGTTTATTTTATTATTCTGTTGTTGAATATGATACGGATAATTTGGATTATCCCGAATCATATAATGGCGAATATTCGATTAATGTCACTCCAAATAGAACTTGGGAGGATACCCTCTACTTTACACCAAAAAGACCCAATACGATTTCTGGATATGTGTATTTAAATAATAGCCATCGAGGGGCTTTAGGCACTTATAATCCAAATCAAGATACACCAATTAAACAAAATCGGGTTACTTTGGAGCGTAAAGTATTTGGAAAATGGACAGTTATCACTGAATTTGCAACAGATAACAAGGGTTATTACAATTTCACCAATTTGCCTAATGGAGAGTATCGTGTTACGGCTAAACAGGAGTATGGTGGCGACAGTAATATCAAGGCTGGCGATGTTGATTTCGAAAATAATGATCAGAATAGCGGTTCAAGTATCGATCCTAATGATAATAAAAAAACGATATCAAGCATTGTTGTTAATGCGAGTGGTGGTAACAAATATAACAGGGATACTAACATCTGGTATAAATTGAAAATTAATGAAGATGTTCTTCGTGGTTCAGTACTGTTAGATACATGGTTAGGTGATGGTGAGATACAAACCGGGCAAATGTACAATGCTAATGACTTACCATTAAAGAATGCTATTGTTTTACTTTGTGAAGATGACGGTACCAATGATTGTACTGAAAATGGAAGTAATTTTATTGGGAAAAAACTAACCAATGCCAAGGGTGAATATAGTTTTCAAGGGCAACAAGATGGTATTAATCGAGATGTGACTTATATCGTTAAAGCTATCTATTCAGGTACAACGGCTGTCACAAATACCGCTAAAGAGTTAGCTCCAAGTTATAAAGTACAATTTAAACAACTAGATGTCCCGATGACGAAAAACTTTCTAATGCAAGGAAAAGGACAATTTTCGGGGGCACCGGTTAATGATCTCAATGGCGATATGGACTATGCAGGTGAACAAACACTTGAGAAAGGCGATGGATATTTTGATCTCTATTTCTGGAATGGAAGTAATTATGAAAAATGGAGTGTTATTGGTGATTACTATCGAACGATCAATCTTAAATCATTACCAGAAGGCAAATACCGTATTGTTCATCAAGCAGATAAAACTAAATATTTAGATATTGCCGATAAGGATCCTTCTTCACCTCCTGGTACAGTAAATTTTGAAGTATTAGCTGATGGCACATTAGCAAATATGGATAATAATAATCAATGGTTTATGCAAGCAACGATAGCGCCTTCAGGGCTCACTGAAGCCTTGTCAGGTAATATTTATTTAGACATCACCGGATCAACTGAAAAAAATGAGCAATCGGTTTTATTAACATCAGATGAATTACAACGGTATAACCTTTCAGATTTATCTGTAGAAGGGGTCTTTACACCAAGAATTTATCCTAATTACTATGATAGAACGAAAAGTATCGATTCTATCCTTGCAGATCCTGATTTTGTTGATAACAAAGTAAAACAAAATGGGCGATTTGTTTATAATAAACAAAACTCAACTCGGTATAATAATTTATATCTGACAAGTATGTTATTGCGATTAAATGGATTGGATCATAGTGCTTTCAAATTAGTTGGTAATAGCAGCGCATCTAAAACAGAAAAAACTTATCTTCCAAATGAAATAAAAACAAATTTGGAATATATGCAGGTTTATTTATTACCAAGAGGTGTACCGAATCAATATTGGTTAATTAGAGCCAATAATAATACTGAAATTAGCGGTCAGCTTTATTACGATTATGATGATAATGGTAGTTTTGATGCGTCTAAGGGTGACGTGCCAATCACTGGTGTACGTGTCGAAATTTATCGTAAAGGCAGTAATAAATTATATTCTTATACCAAAACGGACAATAATGGTAAATATCGTTTCAGTCATCTTTTAAATGATAATTACACGATAAAAGTAACGGATACAGGCTTAGATAAACGTTATGAATTGAAAAGTCCTTCTGATACCGTGAACGATGTTCAAATCACTGCATCGACGCCAATTTTATCAGGTGGTGGTTTAGACTTCATTTATAAAAAAGAGGGGGATGCATCGATATCGGGTTATGTCATGATCGATATCAATAATAATGGCCAACCCGATATCAGTTTCAATAGAACGGGTGATGTTCCTGTTTCAAATGTAACTATTAATTTATATAAAGGAAGTGACGCAACAGGTACGCCATTTAGTACGCTTAAAACCAATGAAATTGGCTATTATAGTTTTAGTTTAAGTAAAGATGATTCGAAAGCTAGCCTTTATACCGTTGAAATTGAACCGCCGAGCGGTTATGGCGTGATAGCGAATGCAGATAACAATACGAACAAAACTTTAAATCCGATATCTTTTAATACTAAAGGTGGTAGTCAGAAAGGTAAATACTTCTTATTAGCAGGGAAAACAAATGCTAATCCATCGGCAGGTATAACCAGCACTACCGCAACAAATAGTGGTATTTCGGGCAAAACATTAATTGGTGATCCTGCTGCTGCAACCGGTGAGCCATTAGGTGGGGTATTACTCAGTTTATACGATGCTACGACGAATAAAGAAATGGTTCGCCAGTATAGTGATGCCAATGGAGAATATCATTTTTATAATTTGCCAGATGGTAACTATAAAGTCAGTGTTATTTTAGCCCCACAAAACTATGTTATTGTTGGAAATAGCGAAAACTCAGTGCAACCGATTGATACCATATCAAATATCATTATCAATAATCGAGGTATTGACGGTAAAATATTCTATTATAATCAGGCTAGCTATGATGGTATTCAAGGTAATGTGTATATCGATTTTAACGATTCTAACCAAGATTTGAATCATACAAATCAATTTGCGCATCCACTTGATGGCTCGGTACAGGCAACTGTTGAATTATATTCAGGATTAAATGCCAGTGGACAGCCATTGATGACTCAAAAAACCAACAATGGTCATTATCATTTTGCTAATCTATTATACGGAACGGGTGTTAATTACTCTGTTAAAATCATAATGAATTCGATTAGTGACTATGATTTCAAACAAAGTAAATCAGGAAATCAAGCACAACATATCGTTATTCCTGTCAGTGGATTACCTTTAGAAGGATCACTTGATAATCATTATCTTGTTTTAGGTAAGCAAAAAATTGGTGGTGATGTCTGGATTGATTTTAATAACAATAAAATCAAAACGGTTGATGAGCTTACTAATGGTGTGAAGGTGAATCTAAATTACAAGGTTCCAGGCTCAAATCAATATAAAACGCTTAAAACAATTGAGACGGATAATATTTCTTTAAATGGTAATCCATCGAAAAATGGCCAATATCTTTTCGAAAAACTACCTATAAATTATTATTATCAAGTAGAAGTCATTACACCAGATGGCGCTAAACTTATTCCTGCATCAGAGATAGCAAATAATAAAAATATCATTGATTTTATGCCGCTAACTAATGATGATTTCAGTAGTAGTACTGGATTTAATTATGACGGTATTATCGCAGGACAAGTAACGATTGATGTGGATAATAGTCAAAGTAAAACAGATGTTGATACCAGCTTTGCTGGGGTCAAACTTAATTTGACAAAAGTGCCAAGCCCAAATTCTAATACGACTAATAATCAAGCAACATTTTCGGTAATAACTGATAGTTCAGGAAATTTTAAATTCGAAAATATGTCACCAGGTCAATGGGTTCTTTCTGCTGATAACTCACAAACAGTGGCAGATTGGAATAATTATGCTTTAAATTATACTTCAATGAATAACAGAACGATTGTTGGGCAGAATAATAGTTTGTCATTAGATATTAACTTAACTGTCAATCAACCTTCAATTGACAATATCAATATCGGTTATCGTGGTAGCAGTAAAATCACAGGTTATGTGGTTATTGACCGAGATAATGATGATCAATATAGTCGAAACGATATGGCATTTGGTCAGTTATCTACACCAATAACCCCAGTAATAACCTTAAATTCAGCAAACAATAAATCGGGCTTCACACCTAAAGATATATCGGTTGACCCATCTACTGGTGCTTTTGAAATAGACGGATTAAGTCAACATAATTATGAAATTACAAGCGCAGTAAATCATAATGATTATAAACTTGTCTTTAGTCCCGGAAATCCAGCAACGCCATCGGCGATAGCAACGTTTGATATTAATGGTCCGAATGACAGTCGGTATGAACTTAATCCAGAAAAACGTGCTTTCGGTTATCAAATTAAACGCAACTTATCAGGAACAGTTTATTTGGACGCAAGCGGAAATGGTTCTTATCAAACATTCCATACAAAATTAGAGGGTGCTGTTGTAAAAATTGAAGGTGAATGGAATAACAAAAAAGTGACAGAAAGCCAAACAGTTGGTAGCGATGGTCAGTTTTCGTTTACTAACATTACTGAAGGCAAATGGACAGTTTCGGTTTCACATCCAACACGTTCAAGTTTAGTTTATAGCTATTTTGTTGAAAAATCAGTAACTCCAAGTGGGAGCAACACTAATAGTGTTAGTTATCAGGTTGATTCAAATACCGGTCGAGATATCAAACTTGATCTAGGTATGAAAGGTCAAAGCATAATTACAGGTATGGTTGTTCTGGACAACGATGTCGATGAACAATTGTCACAAGGTGATACTGGTATTGCTAATTTAACCATAAACCTAATTGATCCAACTAATGATAC
This sequence comes from Gilliamella sp. CG13, assembly GCF_046635805.1. Lineage (NCBI taxonomy): Bacteria > Pseudomonadati > Pseudomonadota > Gammaproteobacteria > Orbales > Orbaceae > Gilliamella > Gilliamella sp. CG13. Next base: position 873,550 of record NZ_JBIDFM010000001.1, on the reverse strand, counting down.
TGTTATCTATAAACAAACGAACACTGGCAGTAATGGCTATTTTGAATTTAATGGTTTATCGAGTGGTAATTATCGAATTCGAGTGACGGATCCTACAAACGCTTTAAGTGGTTATGTCATTAGCTTTAGTCCGACAGGTAAGGCCTCGACGAATAACGCATTCGATATTGCCCCTGTAGTTGTTTCAGCGGACAACGACCAAAAAGTCAGTAATGATTTTGGTTATAAAGGTAATATAGGTATTAGTGGTCATATCTATCAAGATATTATGGGTAATGCGATTCATAATGCTAATTATCCTACGTTATCAGGGGTAGAGGTGAGTGCTATCAATCAAAGTAATAACGCAAAAGTTTCAAGCGTATCACTTGCCGATGGTAGTTATGCAATAAACAATCTGACATCGGGTGTATGGATTGTTAAAATTACGGGTTATCCTCAAGATTGGAATTATAGTTACGTCAATTACGCTGTAAATTATTTATCCATTGATCAGGTCAATCCTGGCGAGTTGAAACTAACCATTTCTGCCACAGATACCGCAGGTAAAACTATCGACTATGGCTTGAAGGGGAGTGCTAAAATTGCCGGGCGAGTGGTTGTCGATATGGATATCAATGATAATGCTAGTTTGAATTACCATGCGGCAGCTATTGATAGACCTTTAAATGGTATTCCTGTTACCCTCAAAAGTAATGGCTTAAGTGGTGCGCCTGAAATCAGAATGACAACGGATAGCAATGGTCATTACCAGTTTGATAATTTAACGGCATATAATCAATATGAAGTGAGTGTTGATGATAGCACCTTATTGCAGTCTGGATATCAAATCAGTTTCAGTCCAGCCATGGTTAATGGTGGAAATGCAAGTAATCATGATATGTTAGTGGTAGCGGGTGTTAATCAACAAGTTGACAACATTGATTATGGTTATAAGAGTCAAAAAGCGTTAAAAGGCAAAATTTATAAAGATTACTCAGGAAAAGGTATACATCAGACATATCATACTACTTTAGCGGGTGTTACCGTTGAAGCAAGGGATGCGAATAATCCTAATATTCTTCTAACCGCTGTGAGTGATGCTAACGGTCAATATGAAATCAATAATATTGCAGAGGGTGAATGGATTATTACTGTTCAACCAGTAGCAGGTTCAGGCTATAGTTATAGCTATGTGGTTAAACCACAAGGTATGCCTGCTACTGATGTTCCAAATGGAACAAAACTAGATATGAATGCGGCATCTTCTCCATTAGTCACCAATGTTGATTTCGGTCTAAAAGGTCAAGCAAGCATTAGTGGTCAAGTTGTGATTGATATCGATACCAATGATGGTAACACAATAACAGCTCAAGATATTGGTATTGATTCACTATTCCCGCATTATGCCGTTGAATTATTTGTCGAAAATGATTTGGTTGATAGTGTTGAGGCAATAAGTACAGGCACAAATATTAATGATCTTGGTCAATATAAGTTTGAAAACCTAGTTTCAGGTGTTAACTACAAAGTTAAAGTCTCTATTCAAAATTCTAACTATATAAGTAGTTTCTTACTAACAGATAGTAATATTGCTGCAACAACGAATAAGACTGATAACGAAATGGAGGAAATTTACCAGTTTGCGAGTGCAACCGATCATGCTCAAGGAGTGATTTTTGCTTGGAGTGGGATAAGTGGTATTAAAGGTAAAGTGTTCTTAGATAACAATGATGATGGAGAGTACAATCCTTCAATTGATAGTTCAGTTAATGCGCCGGTCACATTACTATTCGAGAATGTAAACAATCCTGCTATCCACTTTACACACACATTAGCAGCAAGTGATGTTGATTATGAAATTAATAACATTATTCCGGGTAAATGGAAAATTGAAGTTACCGGTATACCGACGACTTTAAGAGCAAGCTTTGATCCGGATGATGCGCATCACGATCGTAATGGCACCGTAAATACCCCAAAAACAGAAAACGTGGCAACATTAGATATTTCAGGTAGTTTAATCGATCAAAACTTTGGTTATATCAATGGAGGATTCATTGAAGGAAGAATTCTTGATGATAATCAGGGCGGAGGGTTAAAAGGTGCTGCTAATTATAATGGCTTAAAAGGTGTGAATGTTTACTTATTAGATAGTGATAAACAACACATCTTAGATAAAAGTGGTCAACCGGTTAAGTCAATAAGTGGTGAAAATGGTAAATTTAGTTTCCGTAACCTCATTATTGATACCAATAATAATGGTGCAGCACGATACTTTGTTAGAGTCCTGTATGGCGAGTATAACGATGGTAGTGTCAATGTTGGTCGTGGTAATCCTTTATTTGATTTGATACCGTCATTTGATCAATACGCAGACAATAACGGTAAAGTAATTGAACATGACTTAATTAATTTAGCTAATCCACCGGCTTCGGTAACATTCAATGGTGTGGGTGGTGCTCACACTGTGCCTGTCATGTTAAAAGATATGTCAACAACTTTGACACGGTTAGCGAATGAAATGCTATTGGGGTATCGTAATTCGGATGAGGATGTCACGATAATTAAAATGGCACAGAAAGATAATGTCGTTGTAGGTGATATCGTGCCTTACTCAATTAGAATTATCAATAATAGTCCGCGTGCTTCTGCTATCAAGATACAAGATATCTTACCGGCAGGCTTTAAGTTTGTTAAAGGTTCAACGCGTCTTGATGGTAAAAAAGTTGCTGATCCTAGTGGCGGAAGAACGGTCACCTCTCAGGTCATCAAATTGAAATCTAACGATGAAATAACGCTTACTTATATGCTGGTGGTCGGTTCGGGGGTGACTCAAGGTGAATATACCAATACAGCGAAAGCGATAAACTCATTAACCGGACGAGTAGTCTCCAATATATCTCATGCAACCGTAACGGTTACGGCTGATCCATTATTTGATGATGCGCTTATTTTCGGAAAAGTGTATGTCGATAAAAATGGTAACGGTATTCAAGATGAAGGTGAAGAAGGATTAGGGGGGATCAAATTGGTTACGGCTCGGGGTGAAATCATTACAACCGATGCAATTGGTCGTTATCACCTAGTCGGTGTATCGGGTGGTCGTTGGGAAAGAGGAGCCAATTTTGTGATTAAATTGGATACCAGAACATTACCAAAAGGCTATGAAGTGATTGGGCGTAATCCTAAAGTGATTCGAGTATCACCGGGGTTACCTAGCAAAGTTGACTTCTTAGTTTCAGAGGTAAGTAATCCATAACAATTGGATTACGGGCAAAATTTGGATAAGGATATCCAAATTGTAACGTGAAGTTACATTTACATATTTATTTAAGACTTGTTCTATTTTATTTTCCTCCTTTTTCGATATATCAGAAAAAGGATGGAAAATTTTTTTATTTTATCGGAATTTCTTCAGTCAACAGCAATGCAAAAAAATCGTTTATAATTGCTATGAAATAGTTAACTGTCTGTTTTAAAAGCTTATTAAAACTGTTAAACACTTTTTAAATCAAAACAGAATGTTATTATTTATGTTAATAAATGTAAAAAAATAAAATAAAAATAATGAGTTATAATTTTTTAAATTTTTTTAACTAAAAAATTGATGATTTGACATAAATTAAGAGTATACTATCCGCCTCATAAAACCCTAGTTTTTTTGAGGATGTTAACATTGAGTAATGATAAGCTTGTGGATTCTCTTTCCCCCGCACAAATGACCCAAATCGCTGAAGAGGTCGGTAATTATAAAGTAAATAAGCACCCAAGTAGTACGATTTTATCTGCCATTATTGCAGGTGTATTTATCTCAATTGCTTTTGTATTTTATATTACTGTGACAACAGGTACATCTACCGTTGCGTTTGGACTTGCTAAGTTAGTCGGTGGTATTTGTTTCTCATTAGGACTTATGCTCGTTGTTTGCTGTGGAGCAGATCTTTTTACTTCAACAGTTTTAACAATTTTGCCGAAAATGACGCATAAAGTCAGTTGGTTTAGAATGATTCGCAATTGGATTTTAGTCTATATTGGTAATTTTATTGGTGCTATACTGTTTGTTGGCGTGATATGGTTCTCAGGTCAATATATGGTAGCCAATGGTATGTGGGGACTAAATGTTCTGCAAACTGCAGATCATAAATTGCATCATACTTTTATTGAAGCTGTTTTTCTTGGTTTATTAGCCAATCTAATGGTGTGCTTGGCGGCTTGGATGAGTTACGCTGGTCGTAGTTTATTAGATAAAATGCTAATCATGATTTTACCGGTAGCAATGTTTGTGGCAAGTGGTTTTGAGCATAGCATTGCTAATATGTTCATGATCCCAATGGGAATTGTGATCAACAATTTTGCTTCTCCAGAATTTTGGCATGCAATAGGTGTATCACCGGATGCATTCAAAGAATTAACCGTTGAGCATTTTGTGTTAAAGAATTTGATTCCTGTAACAATCGGGAATATTTTAGGTGGTTTAGCCGTTGCGCTGCCTTATTGGGCATTATATTTACGTAAGCCACATTGATTTTTATGATATTTACCCTTATATACAAAAGAGTAGATAGAAATTTTAGTAAACCTGAGGTGAAAAACTATGAGTAATTTAAACGAAGTACAAGCGGTCGCTTGGAAAGGATTTAAAGATGGTGATTGGCAAAATAATGTCAATGTCCGCGACTTCATTCAAAAAAACTACACACCATATGAGGGTGATGAGTCTTTTTTAGCTGGCGCAACTGATGCGACAACTAAATTATGGGATAAAGTTATGGAAGGCATCAAAATTGAAAATGCTACCCATGCCCCTGTAGATTTTGATACAAGTGTTATTTCGACAATTACTGCTCATGATGCAGGTTACATTGAAAAAGATTTAGAAAAAATTGTTGGCCTACAAACTGAGAAACCATTAAAACGTGCGATTATCCCGTTTGGTGGTATCAAAATGATCGAGAACTCTTGTAAAGCATACAACAGAACACTTGATCCTTTAGTCAAAAAAATCTTTACTGATTATCGTAAAACCCATAACCAAGGTGTTTTCGATATCTATACACCAGATATTCTTCGTTGTCGTAAATCAGGTGTTATCACTGGTCTTCCTGATGCGTATGGACGTGGTCGTATCATTGGGGATTACCGTCGTGTAGCACTTTACGGTATCGACTATTTGATGCAAGACAAATTTGCACAATTCAATTCATTACAAGCGGATTTTGAAAATGGTGTTGATTTAGCCATGACAATGCAACGTCGTGAAGAAATCGCTGAACAACATCGTGCGCTTGGTCAAATTAAAGAAATGGCTGCTAAATATGGTTACGACATTTCTGGACCAGCGAAAACGGCACAAGAAGCTGTTCAATGGACTTACTTCGGTTATTTAGCTGCGGTTAAATCTCAAAACGGTGCCGCTATGTCTTTAGGCCGTACTTCAACATTCTTTGATATTTATTTCCAACGTGATCTTGAAGCTGGATTAATTACTGAAAAAGACGCTCAAGAAATTGTTGACCACTTCGTAATGAAATTACGTATGGTTCGTTTCTTACGTACTCCAGAATATGATGAATTATTCTCTGGTGACCCTATTTGGGCAACAGAATCTATCGCTGGTATGGGTGTTGATGGTCGTACATTAGTTACTAAGACTTCTTTCCGTTTCTTAAACACTTTATATACCATGGGTCCATCACCAGAACCAAATATGACTATTCTTTGGTCTGAACAATTACCAAGTGGATTCAAAGAGTTCGCATCAAAAGTATCGATTGATACGTCATCTTTACAATATGAAAATGATGATTTAATGCGTCCAGACTTTAACAACGACGATTATGCAATCGCATGTTGTGTAAGCCCAATGATTGTTGGTAAACAAATGCAATTCTTTGGTGCGCGTGCAAACCTTGCTAAAACTCTTCTATACGCAATCAATGGTGGTGTGGATGAGAAATTAAAAATGCAAGTTGGCCCGAAAGAAGATCCAATCACTGATGAATATCTTGATTTCGACAAAGTCTTTGCTCGTTTAGATCACTTTATGGATTGGTTAGCAAAACAATATGTGACAGCACTAAACGCAATTCACTATATGCACGATAAATACAGCTATGAAGCATCATTAATGGCTCTTCACGATCGTGATATTATTCGTACTATGGCATGTGGTATTGCTGGTCTTTCTGTTGCTGCTGACTCATTATCTGCAATTAAATATGCAAAAGTAAAAACCATTCGTGATGAAGACGGTCTTGCGGTAGATTTTGAAATCGAAGGTGAATATCCACAATTCGGTAACAATGATCCACGTGTAGATGATATCGCTGTAGATTTAGTTGAACGTTTCATGAAGAAAATTCAAAAACTTAAAACTTATCGTAATGCAATTCCTACACAATCTGTATTAACCATTACTTCAAACGTTGTATATGGTAAGAAAACAGGTAATACGCCAGACGGTCGTCGTGCCGGTGCGCCATTTGGACCAGGTGCTAACCCAATGCACGGACGTGACCAAAAAGGTGCGGTTGCTTCATTAACATCTGTTGCTAAATTGCCATTTGCTTACGCTAAAGACGGTATTTCTTATACTTTCTCTATCGTACCAAATGCATTAGGTAAAGATGATAATGCACGTAAACGTAACTTAGCTGGTTTAATGGATGGTTACTTCCACCACGAAGCATCAGTTGAAGGTGGTCAGCACTTAAATGTTAACGTATTGAATCGTGAAACATTATTAGATGCGATGGAACATCCTGAAAAATATCCACAATTAACCATTCGTGTTTCTGGATATGCAGTGCGTTTCAACTCATTAACTAAAGAACAACAAAAAGACGTCATTACACGTACTTTTACACAATCTATGTAATTTAGTTGATTTTAAATTACGACAAAATAGCGTCCAAAAAGGGCGCTATTTTTTTATAATATTGACTAAATTCATATTCATTATTCGTAAAAGAGTAGTTGTGTTGATATCATTCATTTTTAACCTATATAATTACCTAAATTAAAAAGCGTTTCTGATTAGTGTAATTGGTGAAAGCTAAACCGTATCTGAGTTAAAATAACGTATAAGCAATGTGAGCAACGATTAGAGAAAATTTATGGAACAAAATAACAATATCATTATGACAACAAAACAACCGATTAAAGGTCGTATTCATTCTTTCGAATCTTTTGGTACTGTTGATGGGCCAGGAATTCGCTTCATTGTTTTTTTTCAAGGTTGCTTAATGCGCTGTTTATACTGTCATAATCGTGATACTTGGGATTTGAAAGCAGGACGAGAGGTCACGGTTGATGAACTAATGAAAGAAATTGTTTCTTACAAAAGTTTTATCATGCCTAATGGGGGCGGCGTCACCGCATCGGGTGGTGAAGCAACGTTGCAATCTGAATTTATTACAGAATGGTTTAAGGCTTGTCATGAAGAGGGTATAAGCACCTGTCTGGATACCAACGGTTATGCCAGACAACTTGATCAGACTGTTGATGCGTTAATGGAAGTAACGGATTTAGTGATGCTTGATTTAAAACAGATGAATGATGAAATACATCAAAAACTGGTCGGTGTTTCGAATAAACGGGTACTTGAGTTTGCTAAATATCTTCAAAAAATTAATAAAAAAACATGGATCCGCTATGTCGTTGTGCCAGGCTGGACGGATGATGATAATTCTGCGCATCTACTAGGTCAATTTATTCAAGGAATGGACAATATTGAGCGTGTTGAATTATTGCCTTACCATAAAATGGGGGCTTATAAGTGGGATACGATAGGGGATAAATATCAATTGGAAGGCGTTGAGGCACCTCCAAGAGAAACCTTAGACAGAATCCAAGCGATTATTGAAAGTTATGGTCAGCCGGTCACGTTTAGTAAATAAATTTCACTATATCAAATAAAAGCACATTAAAATGTGCTTTTTTGTTATTTACCGAATTCTTTTACGTTTTATCGCTCGTAAAACAAATATACTCCCTTCTAATGCTAATACGCAGACAGACAACCAAATAAGCCCATATGAGATGATATGCTCTGACGATACAGATTCATGCAAAAATATTACCGATACCATAGAAAGCAGAACAGGTTCTACATATCCAAGTAATCCGAATAATCCCATCGGTAGTAATCGTCTTGCAACAAAATACATTGCAAAAGCAATAGCGGTAATGATTCCTAGCATAGGGATAAAAATAGGAAAATGGGTAATGTCATGAATAATCTCATCCCAACTGTAGTTAAGAATAAAATAAAACAAACACCCAATAAAAATAAAAAAGAAGTCTGAAAACGTGCCTGCAATGCCCTCTATTTGTAATTTTCGGCGTGTCATAAAATAAACGGGGTATCCTAGGGCAATGACGGCTGTTTCCCACGAAAATGCGCCTGTATTGACAATTTCAATAGCGACCCCTAATGCCGCAAGCCCCACTGCTATTTTTTGTAAAAAACTGAGCTTTTCTTGATAAAACAGCTGTCCTGAAATAACCATGGTTAATGGTAATAAGAAATAGCCTAACGAAGCTGACAAGCCATGTCCATTGATAGGAGCCCAGATAAAGATCATCATCTGGATTGTCAAAAGTAGTGAAGAACACAATAACCCAATTAAGAGAAGGGGATGTGTTTTTATACGGACAAAAAGTAGATAAATGGCAGACCACTGTTTTTCGATTAAAATTAAAATCACAATCGCAGGAAAAGAAGTCAACAATCGCCAGCAAAAGATATCAGTAACTGACAAGGGATGCAATAACACGGGATAATAATAAAGTAAGCCAAAAAGGCATGATGCGAGTATTGACAGGACAACACCTTTTATCATGATTTCACCTTAATTAATAAAAAAATAGCGCTAATGAATAGCGCTATTATAGGGTTAATAAACGTTTTTTAGCCTATTACTTCGACACCATTCATGTATGGGACTAAAACGGATGGAACTTTAATGCTTCCATCAGCTTGCTGATAGTTTTCCATAATGGCAACCAATGTACGCCCTACCGCTAATCCAGAACCATTTAAAGTATGGACTAAATAAGTTTTATTGTCTGCCTTGCTACGATAACGAGCTTGCATACGACGTGCTTGGAAATCCCACATATTAGAGCAAGAAGAGATTTCTCGATAAGTGTTTTGAGCAGGAACCCAAACTTCAAGATCATAGGTCTTACAAGAACCAAAGCCCATATCACCGGTACATAGCACAATTTTTCGATAAGGCAGTTCTAATAGCTGCAACACTTTTTCAGCATGAGCAGTAAGCTCTTCTAACGCTTGCATGGATTCTTCTGGTTTCACTATTTGCACTAACTCAACTTTATCAAATTGGTGCATACGAATTAAACCACGTGTGTCTTTACCATAAGATCCTGCTTCAGAACGGAAACAAGGTGTATGAGCGGTCATTTTTAATGGAAGCTCACTTTCATCTAAAATTTCATCACGCACTAAGTTTGTTACTGGAACTTCAGCGGTTGGGATTAATGCATAATTACTGCTTTCTGCTTCTTCATCGAGCGGTTTTGTGTGAAATAGGTCACCTGCAAATTTTGGTAATTGACCTGTTCCAAATAAAGTGGCCTTATTAACTAAATAAGGTACGTAAATTTCAGCATAGCCATGCTGCTCGGTATGAAGGTCTAACATGAATTGAGCGATAGCACGGTGTAAACGCGCAATTTGAGATTTCATCACCACAAATCGAGCCCCAGTGAGTTTTACACCCGCAACAAAGTCAAGCCCACCAAAACGTTCACCTAAAGCAACATGATCTTGTACTGGAAAATCAAATGTTCTTGGCGTACCAAAACGCGATATTTCAACATTATCATTTTCGTCTTTACCGTCAGGTACAGAATCATCCGGTATATTTGGAATATTTGAAGCAATATCTTTAATTTGATTCAGTAAGATTTCGAGCTCAGCTTTAGCGCTGTTGAGTCTTTCACCAAGCTTATTGACTTCTTCACGTACGGACGTGATATCTTCACCACGAGCTTTAGCTTCACCAATAGCTTTAGAACGTGCATTACGCTCTGCCTGTAAGCTTTCGGTTTCAACTTGTAGCACTTTACGTTTTTCTTCTAGTTGACGAATACTATCAACATCTAATTTAAATCCACGGCGCGCTAATTTAGTAGCGACAAGATCCAATTCATTTCGGAGTAAATTCGGGTCCAACATAAAAAAAGTCCATTATGATTAATTAAAGATATCTATCTACTTTAATGGTTATTTTAATATAGCGACGACCATATTTAAAATAAAAAAGCAGACTGATTATAAATATTTAAAGTTTGAGCTTAGTATACTCGATTTATATCGGGATTCAACCAGAGTGGTATACCCGAAGAAATCTAACTGATATTCGTCAATCAATGTAGTTCAATTGGATAAAAGCAATTATTTTATCATTTATTTTTCTTGCTTATACTGCTGAATATTTTATCTCGACTATTATTCATAAAAGAAAAACAAATACAAGTTATTAACAATCATTTTTTGGTAAATTTTATCATACCGATGTTTCATATTGGTTTTAAATCTATTTTCCTATTTTTATACAGTATTAAATCATTATCTAAATCATTTAGTTATTGTTATATGTCAATTGTTACTGATATCGATCTTATTCGCATCTATCACGAAAATAATTTGAATAGCGGTGATTTATGATTGATAAAGTGAAATATATCTTATATTGATCTGCTAAAACGATAATCTTATACTTAACTGCTATTTATTTTATTTTTCAAAAGTATCAAGGGGCAAAAGATAAATGGATCAACAACAATATAAAGCAACAAGTGGTTTAGCTATAGCGGGGATGAGTTGCGGAATTTCATCACTGGTTTCTATTTTGGTCATCAATATTTTAAGTATTGTCGTCGCTATTGTCGCTATAGTATTGAGTGCTGTTGCTATGAGTGATATAAAAAATAATAATAAAAGAGGTTTTGGTTTTGCAACAACAGGGATAATTTGTGGAATCATAACGCTTTTATTATGGTGTTCATTTTTCATTTTAGTATTAACTTAGAATGTGCACTTTGACTTCTAATCTTGCTTAAAACACTTTTTAGGGCTTTGGTAGGAATAGATGACATTAGATGCCTGAGAAACATAAAAAGCGTTGTAGAGCGTTTTATATAAGCATTTTTAGGGTATTGGTAAACATGCTAAAGTGTAGAGTAGAGCAGATGATTAATATATGCGTATAGAATAATTTTTTAGATGGTTTTACACATTATAACCTTTGATTGATTAGCATAAATCGAAGAATCTTTTGGGATGCTTAAATGGCGCACCCGAAGGGATTCGAACCCCTGACCGCTCGGTTCGAAGCCGAGTGCTCTATCCAGCTGAGCTACGGATGCTTGTAAGTTCGTAAAAATGGTGCAT
>NZ_JBIDFM010000001.1:711368-862051 GCF_046635805.1 Gilliamella sp. CG13 | reverse complement strand
GCCATCCGAAGGGATTCGAACCCCTGACCGCCCGGTTCGTAGCCGGGTACTCTATCCAGCTGAGCTACGGATGCATATTTTGAATTTTGTTAAAATGGTGCATCCGAAGGGATTCGAACCCCTGACCGCCCGGTTCGTAGCCGGGTACTCTATCCAGCTGAGCTACGGATGCATATTTTAAATTTTTAAAAATGGCGGTGAGAGAGGGATTCGAACCCTCGATGCAGCTTTTGACCGCATACTCCCTTAGCAGGGGAGCGCCTTCAGCCTCTCGGCCATCTCACCAAAACAACCATGATTTTATCTGAACAACAAAATCATTATGTGTGGCGCACATATTACGGTTTACAAAAAATAAGTCAAACATTTTTTTGCTTACGCGTTCTAGTTGTTTAATTCGTGCCCAAAATATTGCTATTCTTTAGGCTCAGAAACCTCATCAGCCTTGTTTTGTGCTTGATGGATTCTGTTATAGATTTCTTCACGATGAATAGAAACTTCTTTAGGTGCATTAATACCAATTCTGACCTGATTGCCTTTCACGCCCAAAATGGTAATAACAACATCGTCACCAATAATTAGTGTTTCACCTACTCTCCGAGTTAAAATTAACATTCGATCTCCTACTCTCAGTTATTTATATATCCAAACTGTTATAAAAAGTAGCTTCGTTAGTCCATCAATAAACACAATAATGGATTTAAAAGACAAACTCTGTTGGCTTGTTTTAAGTCAATCGAATCTATCTCACTAACTAGCTTGTAATTTATTACTGATTTCCTTTTTCACAGAAGATAACGCTCCTGGTAACGCTGAAAGATCCATTCCACCTGCTTGGGCGAAATCAGGCCGCCCACCACCTTTACCACCTACCATTAATGCTAATTGAGATACTAATTCGCCAGCTTTAACAATATTAATTAAATCATTTGTTACACCAGCAGCTAAATTAATTTTGTCACCATTAACAGCAGCAAGAACAATTACTCCAGACTTCAATTGATTTTTAAGATCATCAATCATTGTGCGCAATTGTTTCGCTTCGACATTATCAAGTTTAGCGATTAGCAAATTTTTATTACCAATGTTTTCACATTGATTGAGCAGTTGTGCACTTTGTTGGCTAGCTTTTTGTGCATTTAATTGCTCTATGGTTTTCTCTAACTGTTTAGTTTGTTCAAGCAATTGCTCAATACGAACTAAAACTGTAGATTTGTCGCTTTTTACCAATTGTTCAATTTGCGTTAACAAATTGGATTCATGGTGTATGTACTCCATTGCATTTTGCCCTGTTGTAGCTTCAATACGACGAACACCAGAAGCAATGCTGGATTCTGAGGTAATTTTAAATAGACCTATATCACCAGTTCGATCAACATGCGTACCTCCGCACAATTCAATCGAAAAATCTCCCATTGTTAGCACTCTAACAATGTCTTCGTATTTCTCACCAAATAATGCCATAGCGCCTCTATTTTTAGCTTCATCTATTGGCATTAACTCAATATCGACAGGTAAGTTACGACGTATTTGTTGATTCACCAGATTTTCAATTTCAGTAATTTGCTCTGCTGTTATGGCTTGATTATGTGAAAAGTCAAAACGCAGATAGCTATCATTGACTAATGAACCTTTTTGATGGACATGATTGCCTAAAATTTGTTGCAGTGCAGCTTGCAATAAATGTGTAGCAGAATGATTACGACGAATGCGTTCACGTAGCTCAACATCAATCGCTGCAGTAACATTATCACCAACTTTTAGGGATCCTTTTACGATCTGCCCTAAATGACCAATACTTTTACCATATTTCTGACTATCAAAAACGGTGTATTCAAGGTTAGCATTGGTTAAGACACCTTTATCGCCAATTTGACCACCAGACTCACCATAGAAAGGGGTTTTATCTAATATCACAATAGCGTCTTCACCGGCATGAATACTGTCAACTTTTTGGCCATTTTTAAAAATCGCTATAACTTTTGCGGAAGATTCTGTTGCTTGATAACCTAAAAATTCAGTTACCTCATCAAGTTTAATCACATTGCTATAATCAACACTAAATGAACTTGATTCACGCGCGCGTTTTCGTTGCTCTTCCATACAGTTATTAAAACCGACTTCATCAATCGTGATATTTTTTTCACGGCAGACATCAGCCGTTAAGTCTAATGGGAAACCGTAAGTATCATAAAGCTTAAAGGCAATATCACCCGGTAAAACATGACCTGTAATTTTTGCTAATTCTTGATCAAGTAAGAATAAACCACGTTCTAATGTTTTTAAGAATTGTTCTTCTTCTAGTCTCAGGGTATTTTCAACATGTTCACGATTATTATTTAATTCTACTGCGGCATTTTCCATTACGTTAATTAATGGTTTTACCAGTTTATAGAAGAATATTCCTTTTGCGCCAAGCATATGACCATGTCGTACTGCTCGTCGGATGATTCGACGTAATACATAGCCACGACCTTCATTGGAAGGCATCACACCATCTGAAATTAAAAACGCACAAGATCGAATATGATCGGCAATAACTCGCAAAGATTTATTTTCTAAATCTTTAGTTTGAATAATTTCAGCTGCATCTTTAATTAACTGTTTAAATAAGTCAATATCGTAATTAGAGTTAACATGTTGCAGTACGGCAGCAATACGTTCAAGTCCCATACCTGTATCAACAGAAGGTTTAGGTAAAGGCTCCATGGTACCGTCGGCATGGCGATTAAACTGCATAAAGACGATATTCCAAATTTCAATGAAACGGTCACCATCTTCTTCAGGGCTACCTGGAGGTCCACCCCATAAATGATCACCATGATCATAAAAAATTTCGGTACACGGTCCACAAGGGCCGGTATCACCCATTTGCCAAAAGTTATCAGATGCATAAGGTGCACCTTTATTATCGCCAATTCGTATAATACGTTCTTTTGGAATACCGATATCTTTTTCCCAAATAGCATAAGCTTCGTCATCTGTTTCATAAACAGTAACAGTAAGCTTATCTTTTGGAAGATTAAACCATTCTTTACTGGTTAATAATTCCCATGCAAAATGAATTGCATCACGTTTGAAGTAATCACCAAAACTAAAATTACCTAGCATTTCAAAGAAAGTATGATGTCTAGCTGTGTAGCCAACATTATCAAGATCGTTATGTTTACCGCCAGCGCGTACGCAACGTTGTGCTGTTGTTGCTCGACTATAAGGACGTTTATCTATACCAAGAAATACATCTTTAAATTGATTCATTCCAGCATTAGTGAATAGTAATGTTGGATCATTATGTGGAACAAGGGAACTACTTGCTACGATTTCGTGTCCTTTGCTATTGAAAAAGTCAAGAAAATTTTGACGAATTTCTGCAGTGCTTTTCATTTAGGCTTCCATATAAAAATGATAGATATTTAAATATAGTAATATACCCGTTACAACTAAAGTTGAATAGTAGATGTTCTTTATACTGCAGTGAATCTAGCTAATATTACAAGTAAATAAGGAAAAAATAAAATGACCTAGTGAGCTTTATTCGTAAAGGGTATCGTTCAAACTTCGATTGAATACATTTTAGATATTTTACCAGTTTAAGTCAACAAACTGTACACATTTTTTACATCATCTTGTGTATAACCTCGGGTTGTTAAGAATTGTATGTTTTTGTACCACAAAGGTTTATTTTTGGGATCAATTTGTTTAAATTTTTTAATTAATTGTTGGTGAGCAATTTCAGACCAATTTATATCTGAATTATTCAGAATTTCACGGCTTAAGTCGGTTGCTAAACCTCGTTGCTTAAGTTCTAATGCAATTCGGTATTTACCATATCCTTTGTTAGCTCGCATAGTAATATATTTTTCAATATATTGGGCATCATTCATCCAATTTTGCTCAATACAATACTCAATAACATCATTAATTTCTGAGCTAAGTTGATGGTATTGTTCGTGATACTCTTCGTCCGAACTTTTGATTTTTTTGGCAAAAAATAGTGTTAGTTTTTGGTTTAATTTATAGGATGAATGGTCACGCTGTGCAAGTAATTGCACAGCTTTATTTAAGATAGATTTATTGAGTTTTTTGCTCATTACTCAAAACTTTCATCTTCTGGTGATGCGTCTTCATCAGAAAAAACCGCAGGACTATTTAATAATAGTTCTCGTAATTTAGTTTCAAGTTCATTGGCAATTTCGGGATGCTCTTGTAAAAATTTAATTGAATTCGCTTTTCCTTGACCCACTTTTTCGCCGTTATAGCTATACCATGCCCCCGCTTTATCAACTAATTTATGTTTGACACCTAAATCAATTAATTCACCATCTTTAGAAATACCACAACCATATAGTATTTGAAATTCAGCTTGTCTAAATGGCGCTGCGACTTTATTTTTAACAACTTTAACTCGTGTGTCACTACCAATCACATCTTCGCCTTCTTTTACTGCACCAGTACGACGGATATCTAAACGAACAGATGCGTAGAATTTAAGTGCATTACCACCAGTTGTGGTTTCTGGGTTACCAAACATCACACCAATTTTCATCCGAATTTGGTTAATAAATACGACTAAACAATTCGCATTTTTAATATTTGCAGTAAGTTTTCGCAGGGCTTGTGACATCAAACGAGCTTGTAACCCCATATGCGAATCACCCATTTCACCTTCAATTTCAGCCTTAGGTGTTAATGCTGCTACCGAGTCGACAATGATCACATCAACTGCGCCAGAACGAACTAATGCATCACAAATTTCAAGTGCTTGTTCACCGGTGTCGGGTTGTGAAACTAATAAGTCATCAACTTGTACACCTAATTTAGCTGCATAAATTGGATCTAAGGCGTGTTCTGCATCAATAAATGCGCAAGTTTTACCTTCTTTTTGAGCCTGTGCAATAACCGATAATGTTAATGTGGTTTTACCTGATGATTCTGGTCCAAAAATTTCAACTATTCGCCCCATTGGTAAGCCACCAATGCCTAATGCAATATCAAGTCCTAAAGAACCAGTTGAGACGGCATCAACATCTAACGTTTGGGTATCCCCTAAACGCATAATAGAACCTTTACCAAATTGTTTTTCGATTTGACTTAATGCTGCTGAAAGTGCACGTTGTTTGTTTTCGTTCATATAATAAAATTCCACTGAGTTAGCATATTGGGTGGTATTATACTGTATTGTTATACAGTATCAAGTTTTTTTTGCTTTAAATAAAATAGATAATAACTGATACATAATAAAATGTTTTTTTTCATGAAGTCGACTAAATTCATGCGCTAATTTAGACTTAAGTGAGGGACTAAAAATAGAGATAGTTTAGTTCAATTCGAGATAAGTGTTAGCCAGCAATACATTGAGACAAATAAAAACCAATGAACTTGTTTATCAAAAAAAATAATTGAAAAAATAGAAAGTAAATAAGGTAAAAATTGGATATTATTTGCTCGTTTTTCCTGCAAAATGGTATTTGTTACTGTGAGTTTAATGCGATTAATAAGTCATATACGAATTAAGTTAATCTTATTGAAGTCAATTTTTTGTCGATCAAATTGTTTAAAGCTTTAGACTTAAATGTTATGCTAAACTTAACTTTTTTTACATATCTCATTAGCGCTTACATAAAGGGAAATAATGACCATTGATAAACAATGTAATGAATATGAATTGTGCCCAAATTGCGATTTGGTTGTAGAGCTATCTGATATTCTTTTAAAACATAAGGCGGTATGTCCTCGTTGTAATACCACCTTAGCTAAAAATAATGCAGATATGAAGTTTAAAGCGATGATCTACGCCATATGTGCATTGATAATGGTTATCGCAGCAAGTCATTTTATATTTATTGATATTCGTCTGGTCGGTAATTTTAATGGCGTAAGTGTTATTGATATACCTAAAACACTATTTGATGATAATTACAGTTATATTTCGGCGCTTTTTGTCGTGTTTGTATTGCTTTTTCCCGTTATTAATTTAGCAATTATTGCGCTACTTTGCTCTAAAATAGAGCTTTCAAAATATCGCAAAAGAGATCTGTTAGTTGTATACGAAAGATTTCAACACTGGTGCATGCCAGAAATATTTCTAACAGGGGTACTGGTTAGCTTTGTTAAATTGATGAGTTACGGTAATATCGGCGTAACCAGTTCATTTTGGGCTTTTTGTTTATTCGCCTTTTTTTATATAAAAGCGTTAGTTATTTTTTCTCCGGATGCAATTTGGAATGAGATTAAAACAAATAATTTTGCTAAAGGCGAATTAAAAACAGGTAAAACGGCAATCAGTCAAAAATTAAAGTTATGTAGCTGTTGTCAGGCTATTGTTCCTTTTGAGTATGCTAAATGTCCTCGATGTAAACAGAAAAGTCAGATTCGAAACCGTAATAAAATACAATGGACGATTGCATTACTAACAACTTCATTACTAATTTATATTCCAGCAAATTTATATGGCATTATGATAACGGTTGTATTTGGTTCATCATCGACTTCAACCATTATGGATGGGGTCATCTATATGTGGCAAGCGGGTGATGTTCCTGTTGCGTTAATTATTTTTACAGCGAGTGTTGTTATTCCAATTTTGAAAATTATTTCACTTAGCTGGCTCTGTTATTTTGCCTTAGCGGTTAAGCGAAAAAATAAACAAAATTGTTTGAGAATGAAAAAATTATATAGTGCTGTCGAATTTATCGGTAAATGGTCAATGATTGATATCTTTGTGGTTTCTGTCGTGTGTTCATTAGTTAGAAATCAACAAATGATGGGGGTATATCCAGATATTGGTGTTGTATTTTTTGCCACCGTCGTAATTGTGACAATGATTGCATCGCAAAAATTTGATCCTCGATTAATTTGGGATCGTAGACCAATTAGAAATTAGCGTTATAGGAAACATATGACAAATTCAAATAGATTAGCAAAAATTATCAAAATCAGAGCTATCTCAGCAATATGGATTATCCCTATTGTTACTGTAATTGTTGGGCTTTGGATAATTTACTCTCATTTTGCTGATAGAGGTACATCCTTCACTTTGCTGGCAAAAGATGCTAGTGGTATTGTTGCTGGAAAAACGGTGATTAAAAATCGTAGTGTTGATGTAGGCATAATAGATCAAGTGACGTTATCGGATGATTATAATCAAGTTGTCATCAAAGGACGAATCTATAAAAATATGGAGCCTTTGCTTAAAAATGACTCCATATTTTGGGTGGTTAAACCAGAAATAGGGCGTGATGGAGTTACGGGATTAGGTACGATTTTATCGGGTGTTTATATTGAATTAGTCGCAGGAAATGATAAACATAGCTTTAAAAACGATCCGTTTGAATTGTCTGATTCGCCACCCATATCCGATCCTAGTATTAAGGGTATTCGGTTAAATTTAGAAAGTGATCAAAGCGGAATGATACCGCGTGGTGCTTCAGTGATGTTTAGAGGCTATCGGGTAGGGAATGTAGAAACCTCGTTGTTTGATGTTGAAGCGCGTAAAATGAAATATCAAATTTTCATCAAAGAGCCTTATGATGCGCTAGTGACACAAAATGTTAGATTTTGGAAAGAAGGTGGAATTAATTTAACACTTTCTTCTATGGGTGCAAGTTTGAATTTTCCTTCTTTAGATGTTCTGTTATCTGGGGGAATCAGTTTTGATTTACCGGATGGATCTAAATTGGGGGCTCCAGCACAGCAGTATGCATTATATCAATTATACGATGATAAAAAGTCGATACAAGAATCTCAATACACTCAATATAAAGAGTTCCTGATCATGATTTCAGATTCCATATCGGGGCTAAATGTTGGCGCACCGGTTGAGTATCATGGAATAAGACTCGGTACAGTTAGCAAAGTGCCATTTTATACCATAGACATGTTAAATGAATCGTCAATACTGAATCAAAAAGTACCGGTCTTAATTAAGATTGAGCCTGATCGTTTATCCGACTTAGTGGATGAAAAAATCGATATTGCAAAGCAGATCATGGAAGAACAAAAAAATGGTTTAAGAGCTTCGCTTAAAACATCAAATTTATTTACGGGTGCGCTGTATATTGATTTGGATTTTTATCCTGATTTAAAAAATGAATACAATGAAAAAACAGCTGTGCAATATGGTTATGATACCATCGACACTACTTCAACAGGCATAGCACAAATACAAGCTAAAATTTTACAATTATTAGATAACTTCAATAATTTACCATTAAATAAAACAATGGATCAGTTTAATCAATCATTGGCATCGAGTGAGCGTTTAATGAATTCGTTGAATAAGATCATGGCAAGCAAAGAGATGCAAACGATGCCAAAAGATCTGCAAAAAGCGTTACGCTCATTGAACGATACAATGAAAGAATTACAACCTGGTTCAGAAATGAATAATCAAATAAAAGAGAGTTTACAAAAAATTCAACAAATGATGGATGAGTTGACGCCATTGTTAAGCACATTGAATGATAAAAGCAATGCTTTAATATTCTCTGCACCTGTTAAACAAGATTTGGAACCCAAAGCAAAAGGTAAAAAATAATGAAGAGTATAATAAATCGCATTTTTACAATTGGGATTATGGCATTATTAACGACATTAGTTGGCTGTTCTTCAGGAACCGCTGAAAAACATTACTTTCAATTAGAGAGTCATTTACAAAATCAACGTTCACAAACCTTGAATTCAGCGCATGGTTTTATATGGATTGAATCCATAGATGTAGCTAGTTTTTTAAACAAACAAGGGATTGTTTTGCAAACGGATAATATTCAGTTTGTTACGGCTTCAAACAATTTATGGGGATCATCGCTTTCACAACAACTTGGTGATCGTTTAGAACAAGATTTAGCGATTTTTCTACCTCATTATTTAGTTTCAACCAAAGCAATTACTACCCCAACATTGACCGTCAAACTATTTATTGATGGATTTCATGGCAGTTACACCGGCGATGCGATAATAAAAGGGCGTTGGGTTGTTAAAGATAGTAAAGAAAATATTGAAACAAAATTTTTTGAACATCGTATAGCGTTAAAAAATAATGGCTATGCCGCATTAGTCAATGCATTATCGAAAGGTTGGCAGGATGAAGAGCGTGACTTTGCCACCTCGATAACACGTTAAGAGATTCGATAACATTTCGCCATTGAGTTGGCGAAATCGTTACCTTTATATCATTGAGTTTTTAATTGTTGTTTGAAGTGGTTAAAAACTTTATCATCAATTTCCACCCATTTGCGAACACTATTAATGAATGCAATCTTTTCAGCGTGTAATACGTCTTTTTTAGTCAGTGTTTTTTCAACTAATTGTTTTGATTCCAAATAAAATTGCCGCATTGTCCCTGCCAGTAAACCAGAGGTGATTTTGGGGGTTACCCATTGATTATCAACCAATAACGCGATATTACCATTAACAAACTCTGTGATTTCGTCATGTTGATTAAAGATAATATACTCTTTTGCAGGGGTTAGTGCCGGAAAATGATGCCGAATTGATGTTTTGTGGTATAAAAAGAGATTCTGGTTATTAATACAATTTGGAGCAAACTCAATTTCGGCGATTTGCAAAGGCGTGATAATACTATCATGATTAATCTCAAACTGCCCATTTTCTCTAAGTAAAATCCGTATTTTATACAAATTTTTAGAATAGGTGTTTGCCAGATTCATTAGGGCTAACTTAATGATACGGATATTGCACTCAAAATTAAAATAACTTGCAGAATCAGTTAATCTTGTTAAATGCTGATCCAATAAAAAAAACTGACCATTTTCAAGTAACAGTGATTCAATAATGTATTCTGGTATGGTAATTGTACGATTTAAAATTGCTGATTTAATTAAAATTTCGTTATATTCATCTTGTGAAGTGGAATCCCAGGTAATCCCTCCACCCACACCATAATGCATATGTTGCTGATTTATCGTTAATGTGCGAATTGGCACGTTAAATACCATTTTATGTCCAAATGGTTCAATATATCCAATCGTGCCGCAATAGACCCCTCGAGCAGTGTTCTCAATTTGAGCGATAATTTGCATCGTACTAACTTTTGGCGCACCGGTGATTGAACCGCATGGAAATAATGCTCGAAAAATGTCGAATAAATGAATATCTTCAATTAATTGCCCCTCAATAGTTGAGGTTAATTGCCACACGGTTGGATATTTTTCAGCAGAAAAGAGCGTTGGTACAACAACCGTGCCGGGTTTGGAAATTTGACTTAAATCATTGCGAAGTAAATCAACAATCATCATATTTTCTGCTAAATTTTTTTCTGACATCAGCAAAAGGCGTTGTTGATTATCTTGTTGTGTAGTCAAACCACGCCCTATGGTGCCTTTCATCGGTTTAGTGGTAATCGTTTTATTTTCAATCCTAAAAAATAACTCGGGTGAAATCGATAAAATATGATAATCATCATGTTCAAGATAAGCGCAATAATCTGCCTGATTATTTTTTTGAAGAAAATAGTAATAATCAATTGGATTTCCGTCAAAAGGCGCTTTAAATTGAATGGTATAATTGGTTTGATAAGTATTTCCTAATTCAATTTGAGAACGGATAAAATCAATTTTTTGATTATATTCTTCAATAGTTGTATCACAGCTTAATACTAATGGTTCTGCCTGATAATGAGGTATTGATTTAGGGGGGTGAGATGAGTATTTATCATAAATACCAAATAATAGTAGAGGTAAATCGGTATCTTGAGGCGGATTGGATTGGGTTTGATTAGCCTGATTAAAGCCCATTGCACTCTCATAGGCTAAATATCCTACTGCATAAAATCCTTGTGCAATAAATGATTCAATCTCTTCTAAGCATTTTTTTATGGATGACACTTTAGTTGTTGCTAATATTTTTATGGGATCGCAAAAATATTTATGTTGACCTTCAAAATCGATATGAACTTTCATGTAAATCCTATTGATGAACAAAATTTTTGATGATTTGCAAACCACAATCTGTTTTGATTGCTTCAGGATGAAATTGTACCGACTCAATAGGTAAATATTTATGGCGTAATCCCATAATCAATCCTTGTTTATTTCGTGCGGTGACAATGAGTGGTGATGATGCAGGTAATAAATTATCCCTTACCATTAAAGAGTGATAACGCACTACCGTCAGTGGATTGTCAATTCCAGTAAAGATTCCTTGACCATCATGATTAATATTATCGAGTTTACCGTGCATTGGTTGCGGAGATTTGACAATCTCATATCCAAAATACTGTGCTATTGCTTGATGTCCTAAACAGATCCCGAATATTGGGCAGCTACGATTGAATTCAGCTAGAACGGAAAGAGTTATTCCTGCATTGCTAGGACTCCCCGGTCCTGGTGAGAGAACAATTTTAGAAAAGTTCAATTTTTTCAATTGGTCAATTGTCATCTCATTATTTTTAATCACTTTAACTTTGGCTTTAGCTCGACAAAGATAATCATAAATATTAAACGTAAAAGAATCATAATTATCAATTAGTATAATCAAAATATTGCCTGCGAGATTTCAAACGATTTATTTCAAATTTTCATGCTGATATATCCTAATATATTTTCTTTTATTTAGAAAAGATTTTAACGATTGAACTGATTATTTTTAACGCATGTCTATTTTTTTATGGACTAAATTCGATTATCGAATTAACATTAGCGCAAACTAAAATACAATAATAGGAAAAATGATGAAAATCAGAGTATTGTTAATTGTAGTAATAAGTTTTATCTTTTCAAATAACGTATTTGCTGAGCAGTTACCGACAGCACAAGAACGAAAGATCAGTGATCAGCAGCTGATCTACCAACAAGAAAGACAAAAAGCAACAGAAGAGGCATTGTCAACTAAAACACCTAATGTAAGTTTAATGTCACCTTTACAAAAAATTCAGACGATCAATTTTCCTGAAGAGGAATTTTGTTTTCCGATTCAACATGTTGAATTGTTAGAACGTGATGCCTTTCCAATTACCATACCGTTAAATACGTTAGCCAAACAAGCGGAAGGTCGTTGCTTGGGTGGCAAAGGTTTAAATTTACTGATGACGGAATTACAAAATCAGCTTATTAGTTATGGCTATATCACAACACGGGTTTTGGCGCCTCAACAAGATCTTAATTCAGGAACATTTACTTTATTGTTGCTGAAAGGAACGGTAAGAAATATTTTTTATTCATCAGATAGTGACACCAGAGCCAATTTAACAAGTAATATGCCATTAAAAAAAGGGGATTTACTTAACTTACGCGCTATCGAACAAGGACTTGAAAATTTTCAGCGAATTCCAACTGCCAGTGCTCAAATCCAATTATTACCAGGAGAAGAGGCCGGTGAAACAGATATTGTTATCCAACGTCAACAATCGAAATATTGGCGAATAGGATTATCGTTAGATAATTCGGGATCAAAAAGTACGGGTCGCTATCAAGGTGGGCTTACACTTTATTTGGATAATCCACTTGGTCTCAGTGACAGTTTTTATGTTTCTGGTGGACATAATTTAGAGGGAGTGGACGATTATGGCTCAAAAAATTATCTATTTGCCTATTCTGTCCCATTTGGTTATTGGCTTTTTGATGCCTCAATGTATGCAAATACCTATAATCAAAAAATTTCGGATGTGGTCGATTATCAATATAAAGGACGAAGTAAATATTATAATTTTCAAATTAGCCGAGTATTGCACCGTAATGAAGCGCAAAAAACAATATTAAGTTATGGCATCAATTTAAGAGAGTCTCACAATTTCATCAATGATACCGAAATCGAAATTCAGCGGCGCAAAACAAGCAATTGGCGAATTGGCTTACAGCATAGTCACTACTTCGATAATATCGTTGTTTATGCAGGTGCATCTTATCAAAAAGGCGTACGTTGGTTTGGCGCACAAAAAGCATTTGAAGAAAAATCTGAAATCGGTAGTGCTCTAACCGATATCATTAATGCTAATTTATCCGTTTATGTGCCTTTTAAACTCGGTAATCAAAATTTTGGATACAGCCTTGATTCACAAGGACAATACACTCGACGTAATAAATTAACTGCACCGGATCGATTTTCGATTGGTAGTCGTTGGACGGTACGAGGATTTGATGGTGAAGAGATGTTAAGTGCCGATAATGGCTGGTTTATTCGCAATGATTTAATATGGTATACGCCACTAAACCAGCAATTATATTTAGGACTGGATGCCGGTGGCGTATTTGGGGGAAATTCCGAAAATCTGACGGGTAAAAAATTAGTCGGTTCGGCTATCGGAATCAGAGGACGTCACTTTGGTCTTTATTATGATATGTTTGCTGGCGTGCCCCTACATAAACCTGACAAATTTAATACTAATCATTTAACACTCGGATTCTATTTAAATTGGACTTATTAGTGTTACCTATCATTTAGCCAACAATAAATTAGTACTTATTATTGTTTTCAATAAACAATAATAAGTACTAAATAAAATCAATTAAATAACTCCATAATAATTAATGCATTAGTTAATGAAGAAAAATTAAAAAAATTTTTTGTAAAGCTAATGAAGATATTTTAAATAAACCTTTGACTGAAAGTTTATTTAAAGATTATTATATATAAGTTATCTTATCTAAACCGCATAATCATGGGTTTTATCATTACTTTGTAAACTGATGATAAAACGATCAAATATTAATAAATTGATTACAGTTTTTTTAAGTGTTTATTAATCGCGGAAAAGTCTTAACTCTTACCACCAAGATAAGATACATAACATTAAAAAGGTCACTATTTTTGTTGATTGTAAGCATTCAGTCAGCCATAAAAGAATAGCCATCTAATTTCGCTATACAGGTTGTTAGATTCTATTAAATTTCCTTTTTATAACTTGAATTAACCTTATTTGAATAGTCCTATTTTATGAAAGTTAACTATCGATAACTTATACAAAACGATGACTAATGGATATGAGCTTAATTTCACATTACATTTTGCAGTAAAAAGTTATATTAACTATTGATATTAATTGGATTTGATTCAATTCAATTAACAGATTGTTAATTACACTGTAGTCATTTTTTCATTGTAGTAACTAATTGATATTAGTCATTTTGTAAAACAGTAATCTTAATTTATGCCTTGATTATAGAATAAATTGATTTTTATAAAATGACTGGTTTTTAAGAAAATTCCGATTCTTTTTGAGTAAAAAAGAGTAGATCTATGAAAGGTGAGACATACTATGAATAAAAATTTTTATCGCATTGTTTTTAATAAAACTCGTGGATTGTTCGTTGTGGTATCTGAAATTGTAAAATCACATCAGGCGATATCACGTTGCAGCCGAAAAGCTAAAAAAACGGATATTAAACAGAATTCAAATAACGATACAAAATATTGCACATTAAAACCACTTGCATTTTTATCCTATATTGCATTAGGTATGGTAAGTATTGTTGGTACAACTTATGCAAAAGGTATTGTGGTTGATCCCTTAGCCAATCAAAATCAACGTCCTGTCGTTAAGGAATTACAAAATGGTACAACACAAATCAATATTGTTGCACCGAGTAGAAACGGTGTGTCTCATAATAAATATACTCAATTTGATGTGTCAAAAAAGGGTGTGATTCTTAATAATGCTACTGGTGGCACGAATACACAACTAGCAGGAAATATCAATGGTAATCCACTATTACAAAACAGCGCAAAAGTCATTTTAAATGAAGTTAATTCTAACAATATCAGCCAATTAAATGGTTATATTGAAGTCGCCGGACAAAAAGCACAGGTGGTCATCGCCAATCCAGCCGGGATCACCTGTGATGGTTGTGGGTTTATCAATGCTGATAGAGTGACCTTAACAACCGGTAAACCGATTGTAACAAATGGTAACCTAGATGGTTATTTAGTCGAAAAAGGTCAAATTCAAATTACAGGTAATGGTCTAAATAATACTGGACAAGATTATAGCGATCTGATCGCTCGAAGTGTCAATATCAATGCTAAATTATGGGCAAATAAGGAAATCAATGTTATAGCGGGTAAAGCAAAAGTTAGCGCTGATTTAAAACATATCGATAAACAAGGCATTGATAATAACGTTGGACAACCCGAGTTTGGCATAGATGTCTCAAGATTAGGGGGCATGTATGCGGATAAAATTAGAATGGTTGGGACAGAACATGGCGTTGGTGTACGAAATAATGGTACGTTATTGGCAAATGCAGGAACATTAACTGTAACTAACGATGGCAAAGTAATTAATGCTGGTTATATCAGTTCAGCGCAAAACCTTGAATTCAAAACGACTTATGGTGGAATTGAAAACCATTCAACAATTGAAAGTTCAAAAAACATTGTATTATCCAGTAAAGCAGAAATAAAAAATGTTGATAGATTAAATGCGCAAGGTGATATCACGCTTAATGCAGAAAGTTGGGTTGGTAACCAAGGATTAATATCTTCGGGTAAACAGATTACAACAACGAGTAAAGAGTTTGATAATAGTTATTCAGCAAATATAAAAGCGCAAAATCTAAAAATTGATGCGAATATGGCAAAAAATACAGGCAATATTAACGTAAATGACACAATTAATCTGCTCGCAAATCAGTTTGAAAATAATAAAAAATTAGCTGCTAAAAAAGAAGTCACTATAAACAGTAGAAAATTCAAAAATGATTGGAAAGGCAAAATTGAATCAAATAATATCAAAATTTTTGGTGACGAATTTGTCAATTATGGTCAACTTGTTGCCGACAATAGATTAACTATGAATGTTAAAAGTATCACGAATCTTAATGAATTAGTGGGAAGAAACGAAATCAGGATTAATAGTATAGAATTTTCTAACAAAAAAGACGGAATAATAAACGCTTATGATGCGGAAGTTATAACACAAAATTTCGATTCTGATGGTACAATTTTAACTGGCGCATTGGATATATCTGCTGAAATAAACTATAACAATGGCATCAATGGCAAAATAATAGCTGATTATTTCAAGTTAATAAATCCACATAAAAGTGTTAACGAAGGTCTTATCGATGTAGGCTATTTTTATGAATTGGGTAGTGACTTTATTAATACCGCTTTTGGCAAAATAAAAGTCGGTGAATTATATGCCAATAATGATTATTTTGAAAATAAAGGTTCGGTATACTCATCCAGTAAAATAATCGTTGAAAGTAATGATTTTTACAATAATGGTCAATTTGATGCAATAAAAACTCTAAAAGTAAATCAGAATAAGAATTTTAAAAATGATTGGCAAGGAACAATCAACGCTAATTTAATTGATTTCGACCAACAGATCGTCAATGAAAGTTTTTCTAACTTTGGTTCGATACAGTCAAAAGATCAAATTAAAATTAAATCTAAGGATTTTTATAACCAAGGGAAGATATTGGCGAAACATGAATTAAGCATTCAGGGTGACAAACTAAAAAATGAGATGAATGCTTCAATAAGCGCTGACAAAATTGATCTATCCGGTACAACATTAGAAAATAAAGGTTTAATAACTGCTCAAGATTCCCTAAATATTGGGGTGAAACAGTTATATAATAAATTTAAGTTATTATCTGATGAAAATTTAGATATTAATACTTCATATTTTTCGAATGAAGGAAATGAAAGTATTGTCAAAGCTGATTTAGTGACAATATTTGCTGATAAACTGGACAATCATAGTACCTTTAATGCGACTAATGATCTACAAATCATTGTTAGCAACATCTACAATCAAGGTAGGTTTACATCAAATAATCATATTGGTATATATAGTGCAGACTTTAAAAATGATTGGGCAGCTCATGTTGATGCCGATAAACTGGATATCGCCGGTGGAAAAATGCACAACATGAACGAAATAAAAGCTAATCGATATATTACTATCAATGTTAGTGATTTTTACAATAACAAATCCTTATTTACATTTGGAAATCTAGAAATAGGCGGCACCAATTTTAAAAATGATTGGTATGGTGTAATTAAAGCTGAAAACCTAGATATTCTTTCAACTCAGTTATCGAATTATGGAAAATTTGAAACAAGTAATTTAATGAATATTGTGACAAAGAATTTTTATAATTACGGACGAGTTGATTCTGATATGCACATCTGGTTATATGCTGATTATTTTAGAAATGATTGGAAAGCTGTGATGAATGCAAAATACATTAAAACGAAAGTGAATCACATTGAGAATTATGGATTAATAACAGGAATTATAAATGATGAAAATCAACTATAACTTATGGATTGCTAATGTTTTTTAACTTGAACAGTTGTTTATAACTTAAGATTCTGGTTTTCTATGTATAAAAAATTAGAAAACCAGGGTCTATTTTTCGAAATTTAAATAATCATATACTGAAAATAGAAACCGATTTAACCTGCTCTTTAATGTTAGCTATCTTAAAAAAATTGTGACCAAATGGAATTCTTCTTTTCTCTAACATTGCTGTTTTTAGATGCTGTTCATATAAATTTTTACCCCTAAAACCACCACTATTCTTTAAAAAGCAATAAATGTCGAAAAAACGTAGTAAAGTAAAAATAATGGTTAATTAGAAACTAATTTTTTCATCTTATTAAAAAAATAAACATTAAAATCGCAAAACATTGATATAAAAATTTACTAAAGTTAAATTTTTTTGATTTAAATTAAAATTGAATTAAATTCTTTCAATAATATATAAAATAATTTAATAAAGTCTTTGACCGAACCTCAAATAAATGTTTATATAGTACACTTTATTTATCCAATGAATGCCTTGTGGTATAGGCACAATTTCACATCAATCAATAAAAGACACACCATTGTGAAATCAATCAGTTCCAGTATTATTTGTTTTTTTGATATTTATTAGTCATGTTAAATAAGATTAACTTACATTTATATATCAAATAAAAACAATATTTAACCAATAGCTATTTGTTAATAAGATCCAATGAGTGATTTGAAATACTGTTCTTTTTACGTCAATTTTTAAATATTGAGTCAGTGGTCAAACTATTCATGTTAACGACATAAAATTGATGATAATCAAAACTAATTAATCTTCTGTTGGTTAATAGAAAATCCCCATAAATACCCGAATGACAGAATTTGTATATTTTTTTCAAGTTGTAGTAACCCATTAATATCTTTGCTTGTTAATAAAAGGATATTAATTTTTTTTATAAATTTAATTAATTTTTAATAACTTAATATGCTTTTGTTTTCAGACATCAGCATTAGATACAAGGTGAAAAATACTATGAATAAAAATTTTTATCGCATCGTTTTTAATAAAGTTCGTGGATTATTTGTTGTGGTTTCTGAAATAGTTAAATCTCATCAAGTCATGGCTAGTCATAATCAAACCACAAAAAAAATGGAAGGGTATTGTAAGCAAAAAGATCAATCCTGTATGTTAAAACCCTTAGTATTTTTATCCTATATTGCATTTGGTATGGTTAGTATTGTTGAATCTAGTTACGCAAATAATATCGCTGTTGATCAAAATGCCAGCCAAGAACAACGTCCAACCGTTCAAGGTTTACCAAACGGTGTAACACAAATTGATATCGCAGCACCAAGCAATAATGGCGTATCCCATAATAAATATACCCAATTTGACGTATCAAAAAATGGTGTCATTTTAAATAACTCTCGTGATGATAGCCAAACACAATTAGCTGGTAATATTAATGGTAATGCATCACTACAAAATAGCGCCAAGGTAATATTAAACGAAGTGAATTCGCAAAATATCAGCCAATTAAATGGTTACATCGAGGTGGCGGGTCAAAAAGCCCAAGTTGTCATCGCCAACCCGGCAGGCATAACCTGTAATGGTTGTGGTTTCATCAATGCAGACCGGGCAACCTTAACCACCGGTAAACCGATAATTGAAGATGGAAAATTGACTGGTTATCAAGTAGAAAAGGGTCAGATAGCCATTACAGGGGATGGATTAAAAAATTCAGGGCAAGATTATACTGATTTAATAGCACGCAGTGTAAATGTCAATGCCAAGTTATGGGCGAATAAAGAAATTAATATTGTGACAGGTAAAGCGAAGGTGAGTGCAGATCTGACAAAGATTGAAAAAGTCGCCTCAGCCACCAATACCGAACAACCTGAATTTGCACTGGATGTTTCAGCATTAGGTGGAATGTATGCTGGAAAAATTAAGATGGTGGGTACTGAAGCAGGGGTAGGTGTTCGTAATAATGGGATACTCATGGCCAGTGCGGGAACGATAGATATATCAACAAATGGCAAAATTTTAAATACCGTAAGTGGTAATCTTAATTCTGCGACAGACACCTTATTGAAGAGTGACAATATAGAAAATCATGGCACAGTCATTAGTCAAAAAAATGTCATTTTAACGGGAAAAACAGAAGTAAAAAATTATGGCATCGTTAATGCTAAAGAAGACATTAATCTAAAAGCTGAAAAATTGGTAGCCAACGAAAATAGATTATTAGCAGGCAATAATCTTAGCGCAGAAAGTGAGGAATTTCTGAGTACCTGGACAGGGAATGTGAGTGCTAATAATATTACATTAAACGCAGCGCAAACCAAAAATGTGGGTAAAATTAATGCGGCTGAAAGTGTGAAAATTAAAGCATCAAGTGTTGAAAATGCTGGGAATTTATCAGCAGGAGAAAGTATTACTGTATCAAGTGAAAAAATCAAAAATGATTGGTTTGGTGTGATTCAGTCAAAAAATATAGAACTTGAAGGAACAAATCTAGAAAATTATAAAGAAATTAACGCAACTGACAACTTGATCATTAACGTTGTAGATATAAATAATATTAATACGTTAACCTCAGATAATAAATTAACGCTAGCAAGTCAGAACATTCAAAATCATTCAACAGGTCTGATTCGATCGCAAAAAGAATTATCCATAAATTCCAAAATGTTATCCAATAACGGTGTGTTAGCATCAATAGAAAATATGAATGTTATTAGTGATGATGTCTTTAATCATTGGAATGGTACAATGCAATCGAAAATCGTTGATTTAAAGGGCAATAACTTTAGAAATTATGGTGCTGTTAATGGTGTACAATCCATCGATATCGCCGTAAAAGGAATACTTTATAATCAAGGAATTTTATCATCAATTTCACCCGAACCTTCACCACATTCTGAAAGTTCAGAAACACCAAGTTTCAAAATTAATCTATCTTTTGATTCATTTAAAAATGATTGGAACGGTAAAGTTAATGCTGATCAAATAAATCTTGTGAACATTAAAACCAACAATGATCAAGTTAACGAAACGGGTGAATTTATTAATTATAACGAAATGAATGCCAATGACTTACTCAATATTGATGTTAAGAATGTTTACAATCAAGGTAAATTATTGGCAAAAAATGATTTATCTATAACGAGTGACAACTTCAAAAATGATTGGAAAGGCGAAGTACAAGCTAATAATATTACGTTGGTAGGTGCAAAATTTGACAATTACAATCAAGTTTTTGCTAATTCTGAGCTGAATGTCAATGTCGAAAACGCTTACAATCAAGCTAAGCTCTTAACTGAAGGCAAGTTATTAATTAATAGCAATAATTTCAAAAATGATTGGCTTGGTGAAATAAATTCAAATAACATTGAAATCACAGGTAATAGATTTGATAACCGTAATAAATTAATAGCGAATGATACAATGAATATTAACCTGAATGATTTTAATAACAATGGTGAATTATTGGCTAACCAACAAGTAAAAGTAGTCAGTCACAACCTAAAAAATGATTGGTTTGGTTCAATTAAAGCTGAAAATATTGATCTGAATGTTATAACAAATATGGAAAACTTTGGTGAGGTTGAAGCTGGTGATCAGTTAACTATTAATTCTAATTATACATACAACCAAGGCAATGTGATTTCGAAAAGAGAGATTAAATTAGCGGGTAATCATTTTCTCAATGATTGGCATGGTGTGATTAATGCTGAAATTATTACTGACAATTTATCTGATAAAATCGTTAATCGTGGTCTAATTAATGGAAAGTCCACTAATGCAAAAGATGAATAGATTAATTTGATCAATTAATTCTTTTTTGTTGTAAAGATAAGATCCTAGTTTACTGAAATATATCATCAATAGGTAAGCTAGGATCTTAAAAATTAATTTTTTCAATCTTTGTCAACTTATGAGCTTTCTACTCATTCACTTTAATCCCCAAAAAACATAAAAATTTCTATAACTTACCTAATTAATATCAATAAAATTACTGGTAATAGAAATATCTAGACCGAATAAAATTAAAACATCATCAAGTGCCCAAATATTAAAACCGATTTGATCACACCAACTATCTGCTTAATAGAAATACTTTTTTAACAAAACAGAAAATAAATTAAGTGATAAATTAATAAATTAGAAAAATCTTGTTATCAAAAGTCTTAGCTAACCCTAAAAATTGTTTGGATTAACAAAGAAATGTAAATTACGGATGCACAAATAAAACTTTGACTAAATATAAATTTAATGTTTATTATACATGCATCAAATTATCTAAATGATGTTAATTTGGTGTGTCTGTTTCTTTCTGTTCTACCAAGGATGATGGTTAATTAGTGGATAACTAGCTAATGTTAACGTAATTTATCATCCTATCGATTTCCTTTTGTTGCATTAAATTCAAAATATTATTTGTATTGCCGTATTTAACTATTTTTGTAGATTTATTGAAATAATCATTTGTTTAATATGATGATTTTATTTTTTACGTTTTAACAAAATAATAGGTGAAAGGTGTAAATACTATGAATAAGAATTTTTATCGCATTATTTTCAATAAAGTCCGTGGATTGTTTGTTGTGGTATCTGAAATGACTAAATCGCATCAAGTCGTAACCAATAATGCTAAACAAATCAAAACAGTTCATGTTAACCCTAATCCAATCCAGCATGTTCAGTTTTGCAGATTAAAACCTTTAGTCTTTATGTCATATATTGCATTGGGTTTGGTTAGTGTGGTTAATGTCAGTTATGCCAATAATATCGTTGTCGATCCAACGGCTAACCAAGCACAACGCCCTAATGTGCACAACTTGCAAAATGGCGTAACACAAATTGATATTGCA
The DNA here is from genome assembly GCF_046635805.1 of Gilliamella sp. CG13. Classification (NCBI taxonomy): domain Bacteria; kingdom Pseudomonadati; phylum Pseudomonadota; class Gammaproteobacteria; order Orbales; family Orbaceae; genus Gilliamella; species Gilliamella sp. CG13. Next base: position 839,970 of record NZ_JBIDFM010000001.1, on the reverse strand, counting down.
GCGCCAAGTAATAGCGGTGTCTCTCACAACAAATATAACCAATTTGATGTATCCAAAAATGGTGTCATACTCAATAATGCGACAGGAAGAACTAATACCCAATTAGCTGGCGACATTAATGGTAATAGATTATTACAAAATCGTGCAAAAGTGATTTTAAATGAAGTTAACTCTCCAAATATTAGTCAGTTAAATGGTTATGTTGAAGTTGCAGGTCAAAAAGCGCAGGTCATTATCGCCAATCCTGCCGGTATAACTTGTAATGGTTGCGGTTTTATTAATGCTGATAGAGTCACGTTAACGACGGGTAAACCCATTATGGATAATGGTAAATTGCAAAGTTACCAAGTTGATGGCGGACGTATTGAAATTAATGGCTATGGTTTAAAAAACTCAGGTCAAGACTACACCGATTTAATTGCACGTAGTGTCAATGTTAATGCGGAATTATGGGCAAATAATGAAATTAATGTTATCACAGGACAAGCTAAAGTAAGTGCTGATTTGAATACCATTGAAAAGCAAGGATTTAATAATCAAGTTGATCAGCCTGAGTTTGGATTGGACGTTTCTGCGCTAGGCGGAATGTATGCAGGTAAAATTAAAATGGTCGGTACCGAAAATGGTGTAGGGGTACGAAATGAAGGAAAACTGATGGCGAGTGCCGGTTCATTGAATCTTTCTGCTGATGGCAAAATTATTAATAAAGGAACGATGCAATCCTCTGAAGGAACTGTCTTAAAAAGTCAATCTGAAATTAAAAATTTAGGCACAATCACAGCCAAAAATGACCTTAAACTTCAATCCCATACGTTAATTACCAATGAAGGAAAACTGTCTGCAAAAAATTCTCTTTCAACAACCAGTGATGAGTTTATTAGTATTTGGTCAGGGGATGTAAAAGCGAATAACATTGTGATTAATGCTAAGCAAGCTAAAAATGTGGGTAAAATGAAAGCCTATGAAACTGTCACCATTAATGCTTCAACAGCAGAAAATAATGGGAACTTAACGGCAGGAAAACAAATTACCCTAACAAGCGACAATATCAAAAATGATTGGCAAGGGATTATTAACGCTAAAAATATTAACTTGAATGGGAAAAATTTTGAAAATTATGGCGAAGTTAATTCTGCTGAAAACTTAGTGATATCGATAGAAAACATAAATAATATCAATAAATTACTATCAGATGAGCAATTATTGTTAAAAGGAACCAACATTACAAATAGCGATACAGGATTGATCAAAGCTGAGGACAAAGTTTCAATAATTGCAAATAACATCATCAATGATGGCACAATCAATAGTGACTCAGTATTTTTAGGGGAAGGAGAGGTTGGGAAAATTGTGAATACTTGGCGAGCAAAAATCAATGCTAAGCAATTATTTGATATTCATGCTAATCAATTTGAGAATTCTGGACAGATAAATGCGGATAATGGATCAATGGAATTACAAGATTATATGTATAACCAAGGTCAAATTACGCTAAATAACAATTTGAATTTATACATTAAAGATTTTAAAAATGATTGGAATGGCAAATTAGCCAGTAATTATATGCATATCAACAAAACGAAATCGGATGCTACTATCACTAATTATGGCGTCATCAATGCTGATAATTTAAATATTTTGAATAATAATGTTTATAATTATGGTCAACTTTTAGTTAATCATACTTTATCTGTAGTAAACAATGCATTTGTAAATAGTTGGCAAGGTATTATCAAATCTGATGAGGTGGATATAAATACGCGTAATTTTGAAAATCATAATGAACTCAAGGCGGGTCAATTACTGTCAATTAATGGGGGTAACCAGTTTTATAATCAAGGAAAATTATTTGCCAATAAACAAATCATTTTAAAAGGCAATGAAGTTAAAAATGACTGGAAAGGTGAAATCAAAGCCGATTTAATTACAATGGATACCAATAAGTTGGATAATTATAATGAAATTAGTGCATTAAATTCATCGGTGATCAAAGTGAAAGACGGCTATAACCAAGGGAAGATTTTTGCATCCGATAAATTGGCAATAAAAACTGATAACTTTAAAAATGATTGGAAAGGCGAAATCAATGCTAACCAAATCGAAATCAAAGGCGGAAATTTTGATAACCGAAATTTTGCAAAAGCCAATGATGATTTCAAATTAAACGTAAGTAGTTTATACAATAATGGTCAGTTACTGGCTAAAAATAAAATACAGTTACACGGTAGAAATTTTCATAATGATTGGTTTGGTTGGATAGCATCAGACACTATTGATTTAGATATTGACTATAATTTTAATAATTATGGAACGCTATCTGTCAATAAATCAATTAGTATACTCGCTAACCTCATCTATAACGAAGGAAAAATAACTTCAGATGATTATATTAAGTTAACAGCTAGGACATTGACCAACGACAGCCATGGAATAATTAATGCAAAATATATTGAATCTAAAATAGCCTATATTAACAACATTGGCGTGATCAATGGTATTTTCGTTAATCAATAAAATGCATGACAGTAAGTTATAATTGATAAAATTACTCACCTGGTTTACCAAACGTTATTTCTCGTTTGCTAAATCAGGTTATTAAGATTCTATTATGTTAAATGTTATCTACAGTTATCTCTCACCTTTAATCATTATCAAAAAAAGATATCAATACAAGTCTTCGTTTTTAACCATTTTGAAATTTGAAAATAAAATTTGCTTACAATTCATTAGGTAAAATTCTTTGACTAAATGAAAATTTAAAGTTTAATATATAAACATTAAGTTATCTAAACAATATAAAAATTTTGTTTGCACCGTTAGCTTAATAAAAGTCATTAAGTGTTCTGTAAGTCATTTGCGTGCTTTTTAAAGCATTAATCATAACGCAGCCGTTATAGTTGAATTCGTATTAAATTTTTTAATAGTCTTATCTGATTCTGAAGTCATTTTAGAAAATTTGCTGTCCATAATTTAATATTAATATGATTTATTACGGCTATTAACAAAAAGATGAAAGGTAAAATATTATGAATAAACGTTTTTATCGTATTGTTTTTAATCGGATTCGTGGATTATTTGTTGTTGTGTCTGATATTGCACAATCATATCACGTTGTGGTTAGTAAGGGTCAGCAAGGCAAGCGTATTCACGTCAACAATAACTCGATCGATAATCCCCGATCTTATTTATTAAAGCCGTTAGTTTTTTTATCCTATGTTGCGTTAGGACTGGTCAGTATGACTGGCGTCAGTTACGCAAATAATATCGTTGTCGATCAAAGTGCCAATCAAGCGCAACGCCCAACGATTCAAGGTTTACCAAACGGTGTAACGCAAATTGATATCACAGCACCAAACAATGATGGCGTATCCCATAATAAATATACCCAATTTGACGTATCAAAAAATGGTGTCATTTTAAATAACTCTTCAAACGGTAGTAAAACGCAATTAGCCGGTAATATCAATGGTAATGCATCACTACAAAATAGCGCCAAGGTAATATTGAACGAAGTAAATTCGCAAAATATCAGTCAATTAAATGGTTATATCGAGGTAGCCGGTCAAAAAGCCCAAGTAGTTATCGCCAATCCGGCAGGCATAACCTGTAACGGTTGTGGTTTTATTAATGCAGACAGGGCAACTTTAACCACCGGTAAACCGCTAATGGAAAATGGAAAATTGGCGGGTTATCACGTGGAACAGGGGCAAATAGCCATAACAGGGGATGGATTAAAAAATTCAGGGCAAGATTATACCGATTTAATTGCACGTAGTGTAAAGGTTAATGCGGAATTGTGGGCGAATAAAGAAATCATTATTCTGACAGGTCAAAACAAAGTGAGTGCAGATCTGGCAACAATTAAAAATGTGGTATCAGACACGAATACTGTAAAACCTGAGTTTGCTCTAGATGTATCAGCGTTAGGCGGAATGTATGCCGGAAAAATTCAGATGGTGGGTACTGACGCAGGGGTAGGTGTTCGTAATAATGGGACACTCATGGCAAGTGCGGGAATGTTGAATCTATTGGTTAGTGGTAAAATTTTAAATAATGTGGGGGGTAATATTAAGGCAACACAAGATATCTTGCTAGACAGTCAACAATTAGAAAATCATGGCACAATTGCCAGTCAAAAAAATGTCGACGTGTTGGGTAGAACAGAGATAAAAAATTATGGGATTATTGAAGCGAAAGAAGATATCAAAATCAAAACTAATACATTGATTGCCAACGAAAATAGATTGTCTGCAGGCAATAATCTTAGCGCAGAAAGTGAGGGCTTTCTTAGTACATGGACAGGGAATGTGAGCGCCAACACAATTGTATTAAAATCAGGGCACACTAAAAATGTGGGCAAAATGAATGCGGTTGAAAAGGTGGAAATTAAAGCATCATATGCCGAAAATGCGGGTGATTTATCAGCAGGAGAAAGCGTTACTGTATCGAGTGATAAAATCAAAAATGATTGGTTTGGTGTAATTCAGTCGAAAAATATTACCTTAGAAGGGAAAGATTTTGAGAATTATAGCGAAGTAAATGCCAAGGCTAAATTAAGCATTGTTGCTGATGTTATGAACGTAAATAAACTAACATCTGGAAAGGAAATATCGGTCGTTAGTGAAAAAAATATTATCAATAAAGATACAGGTTTAATTCAAGCTGGAGAAGTTGTTTCATTATCTGGAACAAATATAGTTAATGAAGGTAATATCAAAGGTTCATTGGTAAATTTATATACCGGAAAGGTTGGAACCGTGGTTAATACTTGGCGTGGAAAAATAGAAGCTGATCAAAATTTTTTCTTAATCGCAAATCAATTTGATAATTGGGGATTGGTAAGTGGTGATTATGGACAGATTGCATCGTATGGGAAAATGTATAACCAAGGTCAAATAGCGATAAAATCAAAATTAGATATTTTATATCATCAATTTAAAAATGATTGGAACGGTAAACTATCTTTCGATTATGCTGTAATTGGGATTGATTCTGCTAATTCTGATAATGATTTTACAAACTATGGCCTAATAGAGGGTGATGGGATAGATATGGCTTATGGTAATGTTTATAATTATGGAAAAATTTTAGTGAATTATTTATATTTATCAGGCGGTAATTTTGTAAATAATTGGCAAGGCCTAATAAAAACTAATGAAATATATTCCCATTATGAAAATTTTAGAAATTACAATGAAATCACTGCTGCTAACAAGTTAATGATTCAAGTTACAGATGGCTATAACCAAGGAAAAATTCATTCATTAAAAGAATTAGATATAATCAGTAACAACTTTAAAAATGATTGGCAAGGTGAAATCAGTGCCAACACGATTAAAATAGCAGGACAAAAAAATGAAGAAGGAATAATTGAAGGACGATTTGATAATCGAAAATCAATCCGTGCTAATGATACATTGAAGATTAACGTAACAGAGTTTTACAATAATGGAGAGTTATTTGCCCAAAATAAAATAGACGGTGTCAGTAAACATTTCAAAAATGATTGGTTTGGCGTTATCGATACTAATCTTCTTGTATTGAAAGTTGAAAATGGGATAGAAAATTTTGGACAGATAAATGCAAAAGAATTACAAGAAATCAGTGATTAGTATTTATCCAACATTTAAAAGTTTTAATCATGATAAATAAAATTTTATCTCGGTAAAATATCATATTGGTTTATCAGTTGTGTTTAAATGACTGATAAGCCAATAATGCCACATTTCGTTCCTTTGATAATCCTTTCGTTCAATTTCCTTCCCTCTATTGACAGATTATTTTGAAATAAAATTTTGTTTTTCATCGATAATTTTGTGATGAAGGTTTATTAACAACATTGATCATTTAACTGTTCAAAAAACATCAATGATTTGTTAATCGGATTAATAAAAGCATCTGATTTGACATGAACTCCTTAATACGTGGACTATTAAACCAAATATTAAAATTTTATTGTGTGGCATAAACTTCAAAAGAATTAAAGTCTAACTTAGTTAAACTCGAAAATTGACAAAAAAATAAATAAAATCTTTGACTAAATATGAAGTTAAAGTTTATTATAAAAAAATTAAGTTATCTAAATCATATAAAATTTTCCGTTGCTATTAGCCTGTTTATTTTAGGGGCAATCAAATTGTGGTAATGGTTCCAAATATATAAATCTTATCGTTGTCATTTTTAGTTGTATCAATTTCAATAATTATTTGTTTGGTTAATTATAAAAAAAATATGGATTTATTGAGCATGACCCATTGTTTAATAGATAAATATGATTTGTCTTAGCATGTTAGAAAATAGATGAAAGGTGAGAAATACTATGAACAAGAATTTTTTTCGTATTGTTTTTAATAAGACTCGTGGATTGTATGTTGTGGTATCCGAAATGGTTAGTTCCCATCAAGTCATGACAAGTCATAATCAGACTACAAAAAAAATTGAAGTGATTTCTAAACATAAAAATCAATCCTTTATGTTAAAACCCTTAGTATTTTTATCCTATATCGCTTTAGGTATGGTTGGCATTGTTGAATCTAGTTACGCAAATAATATCGTTGTCGATCAAAATGCCAATCAAGCGCAACGTCCAGCCATTCAAGGCTTACCAAACGGCGTAACACAAATTGATATCGCAACGCCAACAAAAGGGGGCGTTTCACATAATAAATATACGCAATTTGATGTTTCAAAAAATGGCGTCATTTTAAATAACTCTCGTGACGGTAGTAAAACACAATTAGCCGGTGATATTAATGGTAATGCATCACTGCAAAATAGCGCCAAAGTCATACTAAACGAAGTGAATTCGCAAAATATCAGCCAATTAAATGGTTATATCGAGGTGGCCGGTCAAAAAGCCCAAGTGATCATCGCCAATCCGGCCGGTATAACCTGTAATGGTTGTGGTTTTATTAATGCAGATAGGGCAACCTTGACGACCGGTAAAGCATTAATGAAAGATGGACAATTGATTGGTTATCATGTTGAAAAAGGGCAAATAGCCATTACAGGGGATGGATTAAAAAATTCAGGGCAAGATTACACCGATTTAATCGCACGTAGTGTGAATGTCAATGCCAAGTTATGGGCAAATAAAGAAATCACTATTGTGACCGGTCAAGGCAAAGTGAAAGCAGATCTGACTAAGATTGAAAAAATCGTATCAGACCCCAATACTGCGCAACCTGAGTTTGCACTGGATGTTTCAGCGTTAGGTGGAATGTATGCTGGAAAAATTAAGATGATAGGTACCGAAACAGGGGTAGGTGTACGTAATAATGGAATACTTATGGCTAATGCGGGGACGTTAAATTTATCGGTGGATGGTAAAATTTTAAATAATGTCGGTGGTAATCTTAAAGCAACAAAAGACATCTTATTAAACAGTCAACAAATAGAAAATCATGGCACAATTGCTGCTCAAAAAAATGTCAGTTTAATGGCAAAAACAGAAGTAAAAAATTATGGAACCGTTGAAGCGAAAGAAGATATCAATCTAAAAGCATCTAAATTGGTTGCGAATGAGGGTAAATTGTCAGCAGGAAAAAATATTACTTCATTTAGTCAAGAATTTATTAGTACATGGACAGGTAATATAAATGCTGTAGCTATTACAATAACAGCCAAACGTACCAAAAATGTTGGAAGATTAAGAGCACAAATGATAAAAATTTCTGCTAATTATACTGAAAATGCGGGAAATGTATCAACCACCGATAAAATTAGTGTATCGGGTGATAATATAAAAAATGATTGGGAAGGGAAAATTGAATCAGCAGATGTAGATTTAGAGGGGAAAAACGTTGAAAATTACGGTGAAGTTGAAGCTAAGGATAAATTAAACATAGTTGCAGATGACGTGACAAATGAGAACAAATTAACCTCAGAAAAAGATTTAATCGTACATAGTGATAATATCACCAATAAGGATAAAGGCTCAATTCAAGCTGGAGAAAATGTTTCATTAGAAGGAAATAATATCGTTAATGAAGGTGAAGTAAAATCACCAACGGTAAACTTAGGAAACACAACTGAATCGAAAATAACCAATACATCGCAAGGTAAAATCATTGCAGAGGATCGAATCAATGTAAACGGTATGCAATTTGATAACCATGGTTGGATTACCGGTAATTGGGCTAATATAAGATTAACTAACGGAATGTACAATAATGGTAATATCGCATTTAAAGATAAGATGGAATTAAATATCAAAAACTTAAAAAATGATTGGCAAGGTATTTTAAAAAGTTCAAAAATACGTATCAAAAATGATGACTTAGGGACAGATTTAACTAACTTTGGTGTTATTGATGCAGATAACATGAATTTACAACTTGAAGAAGTATCCAACTTTGGTCAATTGTTAGCAAAGGAGTCGCTATCTTTAAACGCTAGCAAATTGGAAAATGGTAGGGAAGGCATCATAAAATCGAATAAAGTTAAATTATCTTCATCAAAAATCTATAATTACAATCAAATTATTGCTAAAGAACAACTTGAAATCAATTCTACTGAAATATTATATAATCAAGGAAAATTATTGGCTCAGGATAAAATAGCAATATCCAGTAATTATTTTAAAAATGATTGGTTAGGAGAGGTGAATGCCGATGAAATAAGTCTAAATGGTATTACTGTTAATGATTTGGTTTCATTTGAAGATAGTAGGTTTGATAACTACAATAAAGTTACTGCGAATAAAAATTTAAAACTTGATACAGCTGATATTTATAATCAAGCGAAATTAATAGCTGTTGAGCGATTAACGACTAAAAGCACTAATTTTAAAAACGATTGGCAAGCGGAAATCAGCGCTAATAAAATTGAAATAAACAGTGAAAATTTTGACAATCGAAAAATCGTAAACGCAAAGGATAAACTCGTTATTAAAGCTGGACAAATTTATAATAATGGCGAGATATTTGCCAAAAATGAGATATATACAGAAACTAAGCAATTTAAGAATGATTGGTTAGGAATTATCAAAACTAATAATATCAATGTAGCAGGTGGAAATAATATTAACAATTTAGGTACAATTAATGTTGATAAATTAGATAACACTCAACATAATCAGCGATATAAAATCGAAAATTCGGCTTCAGAGATATTTTTCACTTTAGATAATAATACTTTTTCCAATGACAAACAAAATACAATAAAAACGGAAACTATCATATCTAATATTACGGATATGATTATTTTCCATATAATGCATCGCGATTATAACAATCAGAAAAATCAATAAAATCTTATCTTTATACTAAGGTTTGATGAGGTATCCTATTGTTATTATTCAATAAAAAAATCGATATCACAGGGAATTTATCATAATTCCCTCAATGAGTTGTAATTAACTTAAATTGTTTCGCTGATCCTCCTTATCTAATTTAAATGTTCTTGATGTAACATTAGACTAAAAAAATTAATAGATCTTATTGATGATATTAATAAAAGATAAAAATTCTTAAGTTTTAATTACTGTGTCAAATTTTTTCAATATTCACTGAACTTTTATTTATCTAAAAATTAGCTGTATATAACTTAATGCATTAACAATTGATGAAAGGTGGAAATAATATGAATAGAAATTTATATCGAATTATTTTTAATAAAGCTCGAAATGTATTTATTGTTGTATCCGAACTGGTTAAATCGCATCAAATGGTGGCAAGTAATAAAAATAAAGTTGGAATAATTCATCAAAAACACGGCTCAATTTACCCAGCAAAACCCTTCAAAATAAAACCTTTAATATTTATATCGTATATCGCATTGGGAATGGTTAGTCTGATTGATAGCTGTTATGCTACCAATATTGTCGCAGACAAAACAGCCGATCGTAGTCAACGCCCCGATATTTATCAACATTCTGACGGCATCAAAATAATTAATATTACTAATCCATCGAGTAGTGGGGTTTCACATAATAAATATACTCAATTTGATGTATCCAAAAAAGGAGTGATATTAAATAATGGAACAGATCGATATGCAACGCAATTAGTGGAGTTTGTTAACGGTAATATATCACTCACACAAAGCGCTAAAGTCATTTTGAATGAAGTCAATTCACCTAATATTAGTCAGTTGAATGGATACATTGAAGTGGCCGGTCCAAAAGCACAAGTGATCATTGCCAACCCAGCGGGTATAACCTGTAATGGATGTGGTTTTATCAATGCTGACCGAGCAACTTTAACAACCGGTAAACCGCTAGTAGAAAACGGAAAATTGACTGGGTATCAAGTTGAACGTGGACATATTTATGTTACGGGTCAAGGCTTAAAAAATACCGGGCAAGATTATACGGATATCATTGCTCGAAGTGTGAAAATTAATGCTGAATTATGGGCTAATAAAGAAATTAATGTGATAGCAGGTCAAAATAATGTCGGTACAGATTTAAGCTTTACTGAGAATAAAAAAGATGAAATCTATCAAGATAGATTTAATTATGGTATTGATGTATCTGCTTTAGGTGGCATGTACGCAGGTAAAATTACATTGAGTGCAAATGAACAAGGTGTCGGTGTGCGTAATTCAGGAACGTTGGGCGTAAGTGCTGGAGACCTTAACATCAATGCCAATGGTATCATTATTAATAACAATTATATGACGGCAAAGGATTCAATTAATTTTAATAGTTCTGGAATAAGAAACAATACGACTATAGAAAGTGGAAAAAATCTTAATATACAAAGTCAATATGTAGAAAATTTCGGTAAGCTTTCCGCTGGAGAACAATTTACTGCTGATAGCGGTTATATATTAAATACAAATGATATCAAATCAAAAAATGTTCAACTTAAAGCCCAATATGTTAAAAATTATGGTGTTATTGAAGCAAGTAATGATATAACTATGAAAGCTAACGACACGTATAATGCAAACAAAATATTGGCGGAAAATAATATTGCCCTATCTGGTTACACTATTTTTAACGACAAACAAAGTTTGATTCAATCACAGAACCAAAACATCCAACTAAAATCCAGTATTTTTGAAAATCAAGGCACGATAAAATCATATCATCTTTATGTAAATAGTGATGACTTTATAAATAACAGCACTGGAAATATTGAAATTGGTAAATATATTAATATAAAGGGGTCGTCATTTAAAAATTATGGTTTAGTTAAGTCTTCAGTTGATTTAGATAGTTCGGTAATTCATTTGAATAACTATGGAAAACTTTTATCCGATCGCATTAATATAAACGCTTTTTACTTTATAAATGCAGGGAAAGGTGAGTTAACAGCTAATTCAATATCTTTAACTGGTTCAAATTTAGAAAACTACAATGTAATCTATGGAGGTGGAAATTTATCTATTTCTGAAAAAGAATATCTTTACAATCAAGGAGAACTGAATTCAAAAGGGGATCTGTCCATTTACGGCAAAATTTTCAAAAATGACTGGAATGGTAGGATTACTTCTTACAATATATCACTATCAAGTGAAAAACTTGAAAATCATAATTTAATTGAAGGGTATAATAACTTAACAATTAACGCTACTGATTTATATAACCAAGGCGAATTATCATCTTTTAAATCAGCGTTGATAAGTCAAGGCTATTTCAAAAATGATTGGAATGGATTCGTTAAAGGTAGCAATATCACGATTACTGGAAAAAATTTTGAAAACCATAACCAAGTTACTGCAGAAAAGTTATTAAGTATAGATTCAACAAAAGTTTATAATCAAGGAACATTAGCTTCTGAACAAACCTTAAATACCAATTCAGATTATTTAATAAATGATTGGAAAGGTCAAATGCAAGGATATGATATCAATATTTCAGGAGAAAAGTTTGAAAATAATAATATTGTTGATGTATACAAAACAATGTCTATAAAATCTAAGGATGTTTATAATCAAGGAAAACTTATTTCTGAACATGCGATAGATTTAACACCAACTAAACTGTTCAATGATTGGAACGGTGTAATTATTGCTGGATTAGAATTATTCATATCAGGTAACGAATTTGAAAATCACAATCTAGTTAGATCTAACACTGTACAGAAAATTGATGTTGATAAAGTTTATAATCAAGGTCAACTAATTGGGGATAAAGAGCTTTATATAAAAGCAAAAAAAGTTAATAATGATTGGCACGGTAAAATTTATGGTATTAATATTTATGTTGATGTTCCTGAACTAATCAATAATGGATTGATTATTGGAGATATCAAAAGTAAAGAGTTATAAGTAAATTATTGAACTGCTTTTTTACAAGAAACAATAACGATCCTAGTTTATTGATGGAAAAAACTGGGATCGTAATTAACTATTTATATAAATTATAAATAGTTTTTAAATTTATATTCTCTTAATAATGATTAATTTAACATTAATTTTTACGCAGATAGCCTAAAACCCGAAATGAATCAATCTTCCATAGACCGTCTTTATAAATTAAAGGAATCGTTTCACGAGAGCTAGCATTAGGACCAGGGTTTTGCTGGACAATTTCTATCTCATTATCGCTGACTTTACTGATAATAGCGACATGACCATATCTGCTCCATCCCATGACAATGATATCCTCAACTTGAGGTTTTGACGCTGAACCATTGTGATATTGCAGTAGATTACGTTTGGGATTGATTTTTCCGTCGGCGATAGAATCATCAAAAAAATCTTTCGCATGACCATAACTATCTGGCATCTTATGATCAAAGCGCTCATAGTAATAACGCTTAATAAATTCGACGCATTGGTATTTCAAACCGAGATTATATCCATCTTTAGACGTATTGCGTCCACTCACATTACCTACATGACCATTATAGTAAACTTTGACACCATTAAATTCATCGACAACAACGCCTACTTTATCTGTATCAACCAGAAAATACGCATAAATTTGTTGACAAAAAAGGTAGCTACTTAATGACAAAATCAACATAATTAAAAACAAACTTTTTTTATATTTGAAGAGTCGTTTCATTGTTATTCCTTATTTAATCATTTGAGTATTTAGATTTTGTTTTTTTATTCATCATAGCTTTTTATCAATAAAAGTAAAATATATAAAATATGAATATATTGATTCAAATATCAATATAACTTCATTATTATGGACTAAGAAAATAGTCGTATAAGGTTGTGACATGATAAGACTAATTAAAATTATAGTAAGTGGTTCGGTGCAAGGTGTCGGTTTTCGTTTTTTTACTTATCAACAAGCAGTAAAAATAGGCTTAGTGGGTTATGTTAAGAATTTAGAAAATGGTGCCGTTGAAATAATTGCACAAGGTAATAATCAACAGATTTCACAGCTAATACTGTGGTTAGAGCATGGTGGACCGCGATCTGCTCGCATTACCCAAATTAATATGAGTGAATTACCACTCCAAGAAAATTTAACTTCTTTTAATGTCAGATATTAATTTAATGAAAAATGCAGTAAAATATCTTAAATTTCTGGCTTAATTAAATAATATTTTTTCCTAACTTGTGAATAACTTTATGAGCGTAATTGACTTCTGTTATGAATAAAAAAAACTTAATCTGTATTTTACTTCTCATTATTGTGATTGGCGTTTACTATAATTATCAGAAAGATAATGATGTTGTCACTCAACCTGTTACAGATTTATCTAATACGCCTATTTATCAAAGTGATGAAATGATAACTAAAATTTATGATTTGTCAGGAGAAATTATTTATAAAATTGAATCAGCACATGTCCGTTATTTTGATGATACGGATAATACCGAATTTGATTTACCTAATTTTACCCTTTATGATGCCGATCATGTTGCCACTTGGCATATTAAAGCAAAAAAAGCAACCTTGACTGATGATAAATTGATTTATCTTTATCAGGATGTTCAGTTAGATAATCTTGTGCCAGATGCTCAATTGCAACAAGTAAAAACGGATAAAGCGGTGGTTGATTTAAATACACAACATGTCACATCTAAAGACCCTGTAATACTCAAAGGCATTGGATTTTACTCAACAGGCATTGGGTTAGATGGTGATTTACAAGCCAAAACGGCTAATATCCTTGAAAATATAAAAACGTATTATAATACTGAGGCAAAATAAAAAATGAGTTCGCAAAAAAAAGTTATTCTTCCATTATTTTTACTATTATCTGTGTCATTTTGTTGTTTTGCGGATCAATCCAATATTCAAATTTCAAATGAAAATCAAGAACAAACGCCAAAAACAACAATTAACAATAAACCGATTGCTATTGATGCCGATAATCAACAAATTGATATTGAAAAAAATACCATTACTTTTAGTGGTAATGTGAATATTGTTCAAGATGAATTAACTATTATTGCAGATAAAGTTGTTATTACAGATATGCAAGATTCATCAAAACAAAAAATCACTGCTTATGGCAAACCAGTAAAGTTTAAGCAAATCTTACCTGAAAAAAATAAAATTGTAACAGGTCACGCTTCACAAGTAATCTACAGTGTTAAAGACAATAAGGTAACATTGCAAGGTAATGCCCACATGTATCAACAAGATAATCATGTTAGCAGTGAACTCATTACTTATGATGTCAAAAAACAATACATTACTGCACATTCAAATAATAACGCACGAGTTAAGAGCACTATCTTACCTAATCAAGTAAAAGAGATGAATAAATAAAATGTCAATATTAAAGGCAGAAAATTTAGCCAAAGTTTATAAAAAACGGCGCGTTGTGGAAGATGTGAGCTTAACAGTCAATTCGGGCGAAATAGTCGGATTGCTAGGGCCTAATGGCGCAGGTAAAACAACCACATTTTATATGGTCGTTGGTATAGTGGCGTTAGATGCGGGTAAAATCTATCTGGATGACGATGATATTAGTATTTTACCATTACATGAACGTGCTCAAAAAGGAATAGGTTACTTACCTCAAGAAGCCTCAATTTTCAGAAAACTATCTGTTATTGATAATATCATGTCGATTTTAGAAACTCGCCGAGACATAGATAAAAATGAAAAATTAGAAAGAGCAGAAGAACTGCTTGAAGAATTTCATATTACGCATATTCGGGATAGTATTGGTCAATCTTTATCGGGTGGTGAACGGCGACGAGTTGAAATTGCCAGAGCTTTAGCGGCTAATCCAAAATTTATTTTGTTGGATGAACCTTTTGCTGGCGTTGACCCGATTTCAGTAATTGATATTAAAAATATAATAAAACATCTACGTGATCGTGGACTTGGTGTTTTAATCACTGATCACAATGTACGTGAAACTTTAGATGTCTGCGAAAGAGCTTATATCGTCAATAAAGGTCATTTGATTGCCGATGGAACACCAAGTAGTATCTTAAGTAACGAATATGTCAAACGCGTTTACTTAGGAAATGAATTTAGACTATGATAAAACCTAGTTTTCAGCTGAAAGTATCCCAACAATTATCGATGACGCCACAATTACAACTTGCTATTCGATTACTTCAGTTGTCAACTTTGGAATTACAACAAGAAATTCAAACCGCACTTGAAAATAATCCTTTATTAGAAATTGCTGAACACTATGACGAAATTAACGTTGACGAAAGTGCGGTGACTGAAAATTTAGATACCCGTGAAGCATTAGATAGCCCAGAAATACCTGAGGATATACCATTAGATGCATCCTTAGATGATATTTATTCAGCTGGGACACCGTCTGGTACTTATTCGGATTATCGTAACGATGAATTACCTATCTATCAGGGTGAAACTCATGAAACGCTATACGATTATCTAAAATGGCAACTTGATCTTACCCCTTTTAGCGAGACTGATCGCGCCATTGCAATTTCAATCATTCAAGCCATTGATGATCGCGGTTATTTAACGGCGACAACTCAAGAACTGCTTGAAGCGCAAGGTAATGCTGAAATAGAGCTTGATGAAATTGAGGCTGTTTTAAAGCGGATTTGGCATTTTGACCCAATTGGCGTGGGAGCCAGAACGCTACAAGAGTGTCTGTCAATTCAAATTCAATATTTAGATGCCCCAAAATTAGTTAAACAGATAATTGATAATCATTTGGAATTATTGGCAAGCCGTGATTATCGAACATTGAAAAAATTACTCAATGTGAGTGAGGAACAACTTAAAGCATCGATTGAATTTATCAAGCATTTACATCCTTATCCTGGTGACCTGCTGAATACGACGCAACCTGATTATGTTGTTCCCGATGTACTAGTTAAAAAAGTGGCGGGTAAATGGCAGGTTGAGTTGAATACTGATACCATACCCAACCTACGCATTAATCAACACTATGCGAAAATGGCAAAATCGGCTAATGATAGCGATAGTCAATATATTCGTGCAAATTTGCAAGAAGCGAATTGGTTTATAAAAAGTATTGAAAGTCGCAATGAAACTTTATTCAAAGTGAGTCAATTTATTGTTGAACATCAACAAGCTTTTTTTGAGCATGGAACAGAGCAGATGAAACCGTTGATTTTATCTGATGTTGCCACGGCAATTGATATGCATGAATCCACTGTTTCGAGAGTAACATCGCAAAAATATTTGCAATGTCCGAGGGGAATATTTGAACTCAAGTTCTTTTTCTCCAGCCATGTTAATACGGAATCAGGTGGCGAAGCCTCATCTACTGCAATTCGAGCTTTAATCAAAAAATATATTTCAGCAGAAGACCGAAAAAAACCATTAAGTGATAGTAAGTTAGTCTCAATATTTGAAGATCAGGGTATTATTATTGCACGCCGTACCGTCGCCAAATATCGAGAAGCGTTATCTATTCCACCGTCAAATCAGCGTAAACAACTTTAGTTATACCGTTAATTTTATTCAATCATCATTTAGGGGGGATAACTTTACTGACTGGTGATGAAGCAAAAACTATCAACCATTGAAAATGATCGCTAGATTGTTTAATTGAATTCACTCATCTTGATGATTTATTGTCATATTCTTTGTTACTTTTTATTCCTTATGAACAATTTATGGTCATAATTTTCTGATGTAAAAATAAGTTGCGGAAATATATATTATATTGGTCATCTAAGTGAAGTGTTATTGGTTGACTTATTTTAAAAAAAGGTGATATACCATCGCTTAAATAGTAATAAGCGATGATATCTTCATTAAGAGCTTATGCTAAAAAAGAAGGGATTTTATATTCAAATGCACTGATTGCATCTTCATGTTGTAGCGTTAAACCAATATTATCTAATCCATTTAATAAACAATGGCGTTTAAATGCATCAATTTTAAAAGGATATTGCTTATCGCCTGCAATCACGACTTCGTTAACCAGATCGATAGTAAATTCGATTCCTTCATTGGCTTCAACAATTTTGAAAAGTTGATCAATATCTTCTTCTGACAGATTCACTAACAATAGTTGATTGTTAAACGAGTTGTTATAAAAAATATCGGCAAAACTCGATCCGATAATCGTTTTAAACCCATAATCTGCTAATGCCCATGGTGCATGCTCACGAGAAGATCCACAACCAAAGTTTTCACGAGCTAATAAAATACTTGCCCCCTTATAACGAGGTTTATTTAACACAAATTCTGGATTTGGTTGTTCGCCAATATCATCTAAAAAACGCCATTCATGAAAAGCATGTTTACCAAATCCAGTACGAGTTACTTTTTGTAAAAATTGTTTTGGAATAATCGCATCGGTATCAACATTAGCCGCATCTAAAGGAACGACTAGTCCTGTGTGTGTTGTAAATTTTGCCATGACCGTCTCCTTAAAATGGTTTGCGAATATCTGTAAAATAGCCAGTGATTGCTGCTGCGGCAGCCATAGCAGGACTGACTAAATGCGTTCTGGCGTCTCGACCTTGTCGCCCTTCAAAATTACGATTACTGGTCGATGCACAGCGATCCCCCGGTGCTAATTTATCATCATTCATGGCTAAACACATTGAACACCCAGGTAGACGCCACTCAAAACCCGCATCGATAAAAATCTTATCTAAACCTTCGGCTTCAGCTTGTTGCTTCACAGGCCCCGAACCAGGCACCACCAAAGCTTGCACCCCGTTAGCGACTTTACGTCCTTGAGCAATTTTTGCCGCGGCACGGAGATCTTCAATTCGAGAATTAGTACAGGATCCAATAAAGACTTTATTAATCTTGATATCACTCATTTTTGTCCCTGCGGTTAATCCCATATAGGTTAATGCACGCTGAGCAGACTGTTTTTCAATGGGATCGGCAAAATCATTTGGGTTTGGCACGGCGGCATCAATGGATGTGACCTGTCCGGGATTGGTTCCCCAAGTGACTTGTGGGGCAATATCTTTGGCTTCAAGAGTAACAACACGATCAAAATGTGCACCGTCATCGGTTTTTAAGGTTTTCCAATAATCTACCGCTTTGTCAAAATCGTCCCCTTTTGGTGAAAATTGGCGACCTTTTAAGTATGCAAAGGTGACTTCATCGGGTGCTACCAGACCAGCCTTAGCTCCCATTTCAATTGCCATATTACATAGTGTCATACGGCCTTCCATTGATAAGGCTTTAATGGCCTCACCGCAAAACTCAACGACATGCCCTGTGCCACCAGCACTGGTTGTCTTACCGATAATGGCTAAAATAATATCTTTAGCGGTAATGCCGTCGGCCACTTGACCTTTCACTTCGATTCTCATGGTTTTAGCACGACCTTGTTTTAAGGTTTGCGTTGCTAATACATGTTCAACTTCTGATGTGCCAATACCAAAAGCGAGTGCGCCAAATGCGCCATGTGTTGCAGTATGTGAATCCCCACAAACTATTGTCATACCGGGTAATGTCATCCCTTGTTCTGGGCCGACAACATGGACGATACCTCGCAATGGACTGTGTAGCCCATAAAGTGAAACACCAAATTCTTCAGCATTTTTGGCAAGTTCAGTTAATTGAATTTGAGCCATTTCGCTACATGCATTTAAATCATTACTTTTGGTTGAGGTATTATGATCCATGGTTGCAAAGGTTTTATGGGGTTGTCTCACTTTTCGATTCATCGCTCGTAAACCATCAAAAGCTTGAGGTGAGGTCACTTCATGAACTAAGTGACGGTCGATATATAAAATAGGTGTTTCATTTGGCGCTTCATACACAACATGCGCATCATATAATTTTTGATACAATGTTTTTGGGTTTGTTGACATTGCTTTATTCCTTTATTGTTATCCTGAAGATTAACCGAATTTTTTCAACTTAAGCATATTAAATTTTGTTAGATAAAACGGCAGATAGCATCGCCCATTTCATCGGTTGAAACATACTGACCGCCTCGAGCTAAATCAATTGTTCTGATGCCTTGTTCCAGCGCTTGATTAACTGCATTTTCAATTGCTTTAGCAATATCATCACGTTTTAAGCTATAACGGACTAATAATGCTAAAGAGAGTATTTGGGCGGCTGGATTGGCAATATTTTTTCCTGCTATATCGGGCGCACTACCACCAGCAGGTTCATATAACCCAAAACCTTGCTCATTTAGACTCGCAGAAGGTAGCATTCCCATTGAACCGGTTATCATGGCACATTCATCCGATAAAATGTCGCCAAATAGGTTTGAACATAAAATCACGTCAAATTGTGAAGGGTCTTTCACCAGTTGCATAGTGGCATTATCAATATACATATGTTCAAGCGTGACATCGGGATAATCTTTAGCAATTTCAGTGACAACTTCTCGCCATAATATTGATGTTTGTAAAACATTGGCTTTATCTACCGAGGTGACTTTTTTACGTCTAATTTTAGCTGCTTCAAAAGCCATTTTTGCGATACGTTCAATTTCAAATCGATGATAGACTTCGGTATCATAAGCTCTTTCTTGGGCACCTGTGCCTTCACGTCCTTTGGGTAAACCAAAATAGATTCCGCCAGTTAATTCCCGCATACATAAAATATCAAAGCCACGTTTAGCAATGTCTTCACGTAAAGGACAAAGTTCTTCTAAACCTTGATAAAGACTTGCTGGTCGCATATTAGCAAATAATTTGAAATGTTTACGTAGTGGTAATAATGCACCACGTTCTGGCTGTTGATCAGGGGGTAAATGTGTCCATTTAGGCCCGCCAACAGATCCAAACAATATGGCATCGGCTTTTTCACAACCTTCCAGTGTGTCATTAGGTAGTGGACAGCCATGAATATCAATCGCTGCGCCACCCACATCGTATTCACTTGTGGTAATAGAAAGTTGATATTTTTGACGGATAATATCAAGCACTTTATAGGCTTGTTTCATGACTTCTGGCCCAATTCCATCCCCAGGTAATACTGCAATATGGTAATTTTGTGACATGTTTTTATTCCTTAACAATCTCATTAAAATTGGTTATTTTGTTCCTGATGAACAAAACAAGATTCGTTCTCAATCATGATGTAATTTTTGTTTTTCCTCGGCAACTTGGTTTGCTCGATAAACATTATTCAAGACATTTATCAATGCTAAAGCTGACGAATGCACAATATCGGTAGCTAGCCCAACGCCGTGAAATTTTCGACCTTTATATTCAGCAACAATATCAACCTGACCTAGCGCATTTTCGCCTTGACCTTTTGATGCCAATTGATATTTAACAATTGAAATAGGTTCGCCAGTAATACGATTTATTGCTTGATAAACGGCATCGACGGGGCCATTACCAGTTGCTGCATCAGAGAATTTTTGATCACCAATAATTAAGCTTACTGATGCAGTCGATACGACCGTGGAACCTGATTGAACATTAAAGTAATCTAATTTGTAATGATCTTGTTCATCTTTCAATTGATTAATGAATATTAATGCTTCAAGATCATAATCAAAAACTTGTCCTTTTTTGTCTGCCAATTCAAGAAAAGCTTCATAAACTTGATCTAAATTATAGTCTGTATCATGGTAGCCTAATTCTTCTAAGCGATGCTTAACCGCTGCACGCCCTGAACGTGAAGTAAGATTCAATTGAATTTGGTTTAACCCAATTGATTCGGGGGTCATGATTTCGTAGGTTTCTCGGTTTTTTAGAATACCATCTTGATGAATACCGGATGAGTGCGCAAAAGCATTACTGCCAATAACGGCTTTATTCGCCGGTATTGGCATATTGGTAATTTGACTGACAATTTGACTGGTACGATAAATTTCTTGATGATTGATGTTAGTATGAACATTTAGGATATTTTGACGAACTTTGATCGCCATAATCACTTCTTCCAAAGCGGTGTTTCCTGCTCGTTCACCTAAACCATTCATCGCCCCTTCAATTTGCCGAGCACCTTCTTGAATCGCGCTAATCGAGTTAGCCACCGACATACCCAAGTCATCATGACAATGAACAGAGATAATCGCTTTATCAATGTTCGGGACACGTTCAAATAAGGTACGAATAATGCCACCAAATTGATAAGGAACAGTATAACCGACAGTATCTGGGATATTGATCGTCGTTGCCCCGGCTTTAATTGCCGCTTCAACGATCCGACATAAGTTATCAATTGGGGTACGACCTGCATCTTCACAAGAAAACTCCACATCATTAGTATAATTACGTGCACGCTTAATGCAGTGCACAGCCCTGTCAACGACATCATCAAATGTCATTTTTAATTTATCTTGTACATGTAACGTCGATGTTGCCATAAATGTATGAATGCGAAACTGATCCGCAACTTTCAATGCTTCAGCTGCAACATCAATATCCTTATCAATACAGCGTGATAGCGCACAAACCCGACTATCTTTGATGGTTTTTGCAATGGTTTGTACCGATTCAAAATCACCGGGAGAAGAAACAGGAAAACCAACCTCCATAACATCAACTCGCATACGTTCTAAAGCTAATGCAATTTGCAATTTTTCTTTTACACTTAGACTTGCTTGTAATGCCTGTTCGCCATCACGTAATGTTGTATCAAAAATAATGACTTGGTTGCTCATTGTTTT
Organism: Gilliamella sp. CG13; assembly: GCF_046635805.1. Taxonomy (NCBI): domain Bacteria; kingdom Pseudomonadati; phylum Pseudomonadota; class Gammaproteobacteria; order Orbales; family Orbaceae; genus Gilliamella; species Gilliamella sp. CG13. The sequence goes on along the minus strand of NZ_JBIDFM010000001.1, from coordinate 818,080 downwards.
TTTCCTTTTCTTATTTGCGCTATCTCGGTGTTTAGCGTTATAAAACAAAAAACCCGCACTTTAGCGCGGGTTATTGTTAATTTGTCGAGTATTTTATATTTAAAACTTTTACTCCAAACACAAGCTATCCGCGCAAGATGATGCGAGGAGGAGGCTGAGGTTGTAAGTTAAAAAGTTAATAAACATAAAAATCTCTAAATTCAACAGTTATACAAAATAAATTGGTGTTATTTTTACCAAATGCTGATGAATGTGTCAACGATTATTTGTCAATGAATAAAAAATATTCTAAACTAAAATTGTCTATGCCTTATTCTAACTATTATTCTCGACTAATTTTCAAAGTTCGTCCTATCAAAATAATATATTGAGCGTCTTATCATTCTGGTTATACTATTTCTTATGGTATTAATTATTTAAATCATTAATTAAGGACATTAAAATGAACATAGTTGAAATTTCAGAAAAACGTTATACCACAAAACATTATGATCCAACTAAAAAAATTCCGGCTGAGGTGATTGAACAACTTTTAACAGTATTAAGAAACAGTCCATCTTCGGTTAACTCTCAACCGTGGCATTTTTATGTTATTGATAACGAAGCCACTAAAAATAAAATTTTGCCAGCAATAGCTGATTTTAATCAACCACGTGTCACCGGCTCATCACATACTATTGTTTTTTGCATTAAAACCCCGTTGGATGAAGCCCATTTAGTCAATCTCCTTAATCAAGAAGAGAAAGACGGACGTTTGCCTTCGGCGGAATTAAAGGCGTCTCAAGATCAGGGTCGACGTTATTTTGTAAATTTAAACAGCAAGACACCTGAATCGCAACAGTGTTGGGAAGGTAAACAAGCCTATATTGCGTTAGGGCAATTGCTTTTTGCCGCTGCGGCAATTGGTGTGGATTCTACTGCAATAGAGGGTTACGATTCTGCAAAAATGGATGAAATTTTAGATCTTAAAAACAAAGGATTGAAAAGCATTGTGGTTGCAACATTAGGTTATCGTGCTCAAGATGATGGTAATGCGCATCGTCCTAAATCACGTCTGCCGAAAGATCAAATCTTCACCTTCTTATAATCTGATTAACATCCCACCTCGTATTAGGTGGGATGAGTAAAAAGGGTATGGTATTACTTCTCTGAATAATTGCTATAGTGTTTCAGTTTCTCTTCCAGCACTTGTTGTTGTTTAAAAGAAAACTCTTCATAAAAAAAGAAATAACCCATATCTTGCTGTATAAAAAACGCATAACCTTTTGGTGTTTTCTCGATTTTGAAAAATTCAGCATAGTTAATATTAAAATAATTTTCTACTCTTTTTTGGTAATTGAATGCTATATGATCATTATAAAAAATACAGGTCATACTGCGAAAGCGTTCATTTAATGTTAAAACCTGTTTTCTTGCTTGCTGTTTAAGACTAAAATTAAGTATCGTAGGTAATAAAATAATAGCTAATATGAAAGCTAATACAGACAGTGGCAAATTTTTTATAATTGCCGCCAACAAACCTAAAACGGAAAAGAAAATAGATAAAGTCAACGTAGTTTTGTAATGATTGCGAGATATATGACGAAATAAAACATATAATCGTTGATAGTCAAATTGATAATTTATCGTTGCTATTTCGGGTTGTTGATTTTTGCTTAAATAAGGAGCCAGATAATCTTTTAGCAGCAGTAACTCATCCTGTTGAAACAGATCATAACGAACAAATTCAAAAATTATCTTATTATAAAAAAAAAATAACCCAGTTGTGGTTTCTTTTATTTGATATAGATCAGAGTAATAGAAAGTACTGACTTCGTTTTTATCGTTATTTAGCTTCACTATTTTTTCATTATCGAAGGTGAAGGTAAAATTACGCATATTATCAGCAATTGAATCATCTATTTTTTGTGTAAACTCATCATCCAAACAATCTTGCAGCGCGTAATAAGTATCGACAATATATTGTCGATCAATATGGCAATTAACTGTGATGTTACTCATTCTTGCTCCTAAAATGGTCTTTATCACTCATACTGTCAATTTAATAGGTTATTAATTATATATAAAACCAATTATATTGCATGTTAAACATAAAAGAGAGTGAATAAATCTAATCAATTCGACAAATAACCCTAGACCCCATTGACAGAATCGTTACAATATACGGCATGACTTTTATAGTAAGTAAAATTAACTTGGCTATGATTAATTTAACAAACGGATGATGTTTTATGGCGCAATATGTTTATACCATGAATCGTGTTGGGAAGATTGTTCCTCCTAAACGTTATATTTTAAAAGATATCTCTTTAAGTTTTTTCCCTGGTGCTAAAATTGGTGTTCTTGGCTTAAATGGGGCAGGTAAATCGACATTACTACGAATTATGGCAGGAGTGGATACCGAAATTGAAGGTGAAGCTCGTCCACAGCCGGACATAAAAATAGGTTATTTACCGCAAGAACCTAAACTTGATCCTAAGCAAACTGTACGTGAAGCAATTGAACAAGCTGTTGGTGATGCCAAAAAAGCATTGGCTCGTTTAGATGAAGTTTATGCGGCTTATGCTGATCCAGATGCTGATTTTGACAAATTAGCCAAAGAACAAGCTGAACTTGAAGCAATTATTCAATCGCAAGATGCGCATAATCTGGATAATCAATTAGAACGAGCTGCCGATGCGCTACGCCTGCCTGATTGGGATGCAAAAATCGAAAATTTATCGGGTGGTGAGCGTCGCCGTGTTGCTATTTGCCAGTTATTGCTGGAAAAACCGGACATGTTATTAATTGACGAACCGACTAACCATTTAGATGCTGAATCTGTGGCATGGTTAGAACGCTTTTTACATGACTATGAAGGCACTGTAGTCGCTGTAACCCATGACCGTTACTTCTTAGACAATGTTGCTGGTTGGATTTTAGAGCTAGACCGTGGCGAAGGTATTCCATGGGAAGGTAATTACTCATCTTGGCTTGAACAGAAAGATCAGCGATTAGCGCAAGAAGCAGCAACCGAATCTGCTCGCCGTAAATCGATTGAAAAAGAGCTTGAATGGGTACGCCAAAATCCAAAAGGTCGCCAAGCAAAAAGCAAAGCCCGTCTAGCCCGTTTTGAAGAGCTTAATAGCAACGATTACCAAAAACGTAATGAAACTAATGAACTCTTTATTCCGCCTGGGCAACGTTTAGGTGATAAAGTTATCGAAGTGCAAAACTTAACTAAATCCTATGGTGATCGAGTATTAATCGATAATCTGTCATTTAGTATTCCTAAAGGGGCGATTGTTGGGATCATTGGTCCAAATGGTGCGGGTAAATCGACGCTATTTAGAATGCTATCGGGTAAAGAACAACCAGATTCAGGAACTATCACATTAGGTGATACCGTACAACTTGCCTCTGTCGATCAATTCCGTGACAGTATGGATGATAATAAGACTGTTTGGGATGAAATTTCAAATGGGCAAGATATTATGCGTATTGGTAACTTCGAAATTCCAAGCCGTGCCTATGTTGGTCGTTTTAATTTTAAAGGCGTTGATCAGCAAAAAAGAGTTGGTGAGTTGTCTGGTGGTGAACGTGGTCGGGTGCATTTAGCTAAGTTATTACAAGTTGGTGGTAATGTACTATTACTCGATGAGCCAACCAATGACCTAGATGTTGAAACACTGCGAGCGCTTGAAAATGCGTTATTAGAGTTTCCGGGCTGTGCATTAGTTATTTCGCATGACCGTTGGTTCTTAGATCGTATTGCAACCCATATTTTAGACTACCAAGATGAAGGGCATGTGGAGTTCTTTGAAGGTAACTTTACCGAATATGAAGAGTGGAAAAAACGGACTTTAGGGGCAGAAGCCTTAGAGCCGAAACGTGCCAAATACAAACGTATAGCAAAATAGGTTGTATCGACTTCCGCCGATAACCACGGCGGAATATGACAGGGACTTAACTGGCTATAATGTTGGATCGAGATTATTTGAGGCTTTAATTATTTTCGAAAAAGCGTCAATTAAAAGAGGAGGAATCGATTTTACTCCTCTTGATTTTGCATCATCACAAACTGCAATCGCTAAATCAGGTTTTGAGCTATTATGGATCGCTTTTTGAATAATTTTATGGACGGGCAAATCAATATATTCAACAGTATGATAGGCCGCTAATTTATACACATGGCTAAAACCATTTTTAAAAAGAAAATTCTCGATGTCTCGAGCGGGCAAAATAGTTAAATACTCATTCGGGTCTTTATCCGAAGGACACAAAGATTTTAACGTTTCAGCATATTTTTTACCTGCCATATCGCCGTCGGTAATGACATACCAGTGAATCCCCATTTTATTGGCATACTTAATTAATGGTTTTAAACCACATTGAGCAAATTCCAGTAACTGCACGCCTTCAGAACTAAGATGATATCCGCTTTGTTCTGCGAGTTCTCGTAGTAACCAGACTTCCGTTTCACCCTCCACTAATAGCCAGCAACGTGCAAAGATAGCACTTGCCCGTCGATAGAGAACATGAAATAAGATTCGACGGTTATCATCAACACTTAATGAATTTGGTGCAATATATTTTGTCACTATCTGATCAGGTAGACGAATCAACCGATAAATATTTTCTAATGGAAAGAGAGAAACGAGATCACTTGAATTGGAGGTGATGATTTTTTGTGTAGGTAGATTTTTTAGTAATCGGAAACCAATTGATAAAATAATTGGATGAAGTTGGCTTTCTGGCTCTTCTAAAATTAAAATTGGTACTGCGTTTTGCGTTAAAGGATTATCACTTTTGGCAATCATAATAGAGCCGAAAATATCTAACAAAGCTGTCCGTAAATAGCGATTATCAAGCTCATCTAAAATATTATTAATGCGTTCAAGTGAATTCCAATCTTCACTACGAGGGCTATTTTTCTTTGCGACATTTTGATAACGTTGTTCAGGATTGCCAAAATAGTATTCTAATAAAGCACGTCCAGCTTTTAAGCCTTGTTGCAATTCATCTTGACTTAACTGTGCTGAGTGTTCGTGTAACTGTTTAGAAAGTTGATCTATAAAATATTCTGATAAAGGTTGATTGGTGACAGGTAGGTTAGGCGTATTCGTTGCATTTTTAAGGGCGACTACTGGATTAAGTTCAATAAGGGTTGCAATGAATGAATCTGGATCGGAAAGCGTATAGCGCTTGTTGTGATAATCAACTAAATTATGTTGGCTAATAATATTTGTATTGTGTTTATTAGCCGTGAGTTGATAAGTAATTCGTCTAAAATTATCTTGTTCTATTTGATAAGCAACAGCTTGTAAAGGTTGATGACTTTGGTTATTCAGCTCATTTTCATAAGATTCGCAATAAGTTGCAGTAATACTAATTTTATTGCCATAATTTTCATGTTTATCGTGATAAAAATCGGAATCAACAAATTGATAAAATTTTTTATCCAGTGATAAAAGGGTTAGTGCACGGATTAAGCTTGAACGTCCCCAACGGTTTTCACCAATCAGAACACTGGCTTGTGAATTTAATTTTAATGATAATCGGCTTATTCCTTGAAATCCTTCAATATCGATTTGTTCAATAAACATAGTATCTCCTTATTGCTAAAGATGATATTTTTCCGTACGTTTACGAATTCTTTCTGCTTTTTGTTGAGTGTGACTAATCAACTTGTGTTCATCTCGTAAAATTGTTTTTAACGGCTTATTAAAATAAACTTTTAAAAATAGCCAAATATCTCGCGTTGTTAAGCCAATATTGCGGGATGAAAAATAGAGTCCAATCAGATCTTTATCACGCCAGCGGGTGGGTACTTGCTGACGAATTTGTGCTCGATGTAAGTCAATAACCGACAATTTTAGTTGTTGATGATTTTCAAACAGTGGTAAATCAAGTAAAAAATGGCACAGATAACAATCACGATGATTAACACCTGCTGCATGCATATTGGCGATCATTTTTGCCAGATAAATAATTAATGAACGCTTTAAGTGATAACTAGGCGGTGTTGTCGCCCATGATTGTGTGAAATCTTCTAAACTAATAGCAGGATTAAGATCATGGGTAATAATAAAGGAGTGACGGGTAAAAGGATTGAAACCTTTACGCCCAAAAGCGCGTCCATCCATCGTATTGACACCCACTTGCTCTAAACGATGTATTGCATCCCATTCTTGTTTGGCATCTAAAACGGGCAATCTGAATGATAACAGATTTTTTAAGATCTCTTTTATTGTTGTACCACGATGAATTTTAATAAAATATGATTGTCCATCTTGTTCAAAATTTAATGTTTTTCGTTGATTAACTGCTCGATAGATAGTGCCCGAAATCAATTCAACTTCAGTAAACGGATCTTTATTTTTCCATATCTGATCGAACGGTGATTTAAGTTTGATTTCATTCATAATGTCTACAACCTAAAATAATGTCTGTGGCACGTTCAGCCAAATGATATAAATCCGCTGTTTCGCCATAGTGGATGGCATTATTATGCCAAGTTAACAATTGTTGTTTATCCGTGATGGCATGATAGACGGCTTGATTGAGTTCAGATTGAACAAACGGTTCGTTAAGTACAACGCCAGCATTAGCATCGTGGATATGATAGGCATAACCTGAAATGCCAGATACAATGACCGGTACACCTGCTGCTAATGCTTCAACTAATACCATACCTGCGGCTTCTTGTCTTGCCGGATGCAGCAGTAAATCGGCTGAAAATAGAAAATCAGGAATATCATCACGACCCGAAAAAAAGCGAACTCGCGGTAAAATACCAAGCTGTTTAGCTAATTTTTGATAATCATCAGCTTTGTCTTGTCCTACAACTAAGTAAACCAATTTTTGTTTTAAGTCTTCAGGCAATGCAGCAATCGCATATAATGTACGGTCAACCCCTTTACGTTTAAAGTCTGAACCAATTTGTACTATGACAAAATCATCCTGATTTATCTGATTGGTTTGTCTAAATAGTTGACGTTTTATTGGTGAATCAGAATTATATTGACGATTTTGTGCAATACCAGGTGGTAGTAATGAAAAACGTGAAGGTTGGGTGTAATAATACTTTTCAAAGTCATGTATTTGCTGTTTAGTAAGAGCCATTATTTGTGTGTGGTGATGTGGATTAAATACCGCATCTTCAAATGCCAAGTAATGCTTACAGCGTGGTAATAATTGATAAAAAAAGCCCTTATGTGACACTTTTTCTGCAAAACAAGTATCGCCTGCAAAATAGACATCCAAATTAGGCATTTTATTAAAACCAACAACACAATCAGCAGGATGCGTTTGTAAATGTGTTTTTACCCAATAATAATAATTTTGGTTTCGATGATGGTTTGAAAGCCCTTTTTTGGGTACTAAGATGATATCAAAATTGACAGGTTTATCGCCTTGCCAGTCCATCACATAGACACGAACTTTATGTCCACGAGCTAAGCAAGCATTAGCAATCTGCAAAAAATCACGTTGCAGACCACCAAAAGGAAAATATTTATAGATACAAAAAGCGAGTTGCATGCACATTGCCTCAAGTGTGAAAGGCATATTATATACTTGTTGCTAGACAAGGTACAAAAAATAGATTTTATCGTTAGTTTTTAGCGAAAAAATAGGTCGTTTTTTGCTTGCGCTTTTAATTTAAAAATATGATGAATTTTATTGTTTGAATGATTTTTAAATGATAATATTCTGCGCCCATAAAGTTAACTCTTTATTTTTATCTAAAAATTATAACAAGGAAAAAAATGGTCGTACATCAATTCAAACAATCACTGCTAACGCCTTGGCAGAAAACTAAAATTGAAATTAATGATGATGTTGTCAACATTGATGAATTAACTAATTCTTTTAGCAAGAATCCTTTATCCAATCTTGCCGGTAAAAAAAGAGAAATTCCAATAAAAAGTATTCATTCTCTTTCCATTACTCGTACATATAATCTTAAAGGCGGATTGATCGGCGCAATAATAGTCTGTTTAGGAATAAAAGAAATTATCGATTTGTTTTCACATTTTGGGGATATTGGGCAAATCATTCTATCTATTTTACTACTGCCATTAGGATTATTAGTATTATTTTGTAGTGTTAATGAAACATTATGCATTAAGTATGATAACAAAGAGTGTGAAATTGATATTTCTCTTTTAGAGCGTGAAACATTATCTAAAATTGTCAGCGATATAAATGAACGTTTAGACAATCATTCAAAAGTTTAGATTTGAATCATTTTTATTGAAAATCCCCCTAAATCTTAATGAACCAAAGCGATGTTAAATGATTTTAAATCGGTAATTTCGCTTTGGTTATTCTTTATTTCGGTTCCACAATCTAACGATCTTTACACTTTTATTTTAATTCATACTAATACGTTAACATGCATTGTTGTGGGCAATTCTATCAACGTTGATATTGATTCTTAATGCCGTTTTAGATCCTTTTTAATAGCATAAAGGATCTAATTTTCACAAAATTGTACTCCAAAGCTTTATTAGCAAAATTAAACCTTAATGGGGCTGTTAAAAACAAATTATCTAAACAGACTTTTTAATTTTACCTTTAGCACCAATTGAAACGCAAATAAAAAGACCACAAAAGATAGATAAGCACAATTAACATATATGTGTATCGGATCATTTTATTTTTGAGTAAAAATAAAATAAGAAAGCAGGGAATTAAAACAATGATGGGTTCAGTTGTTAATCGTCCACCTACTGGTAATTGACATAGATTATTGAACACGCCTGAATCGACCAACCATTCATATTTATCTGCTGAAAAAATCTTTATTAAAAAAAATAAAAAAATACAGTATATAAATGGAAGAATATTAACTTTAACAACGCTTGCAAATCTTTTAGATGCAATGTTAACTCTTGATGTTTTCATCCTTAAAAAATAGAATCCTTAAATTATGTTGTTTTTTTAAAATCTTTGTTAGGAATTAAACCGCTAACTGCCTAAATTGTCAATTGAATCTTTAGATTGCTTACAATGATATGTGTCGTTAATCGCGCTACCTTGAGCACCAAATTTCCTTAAATTTTGGTCTACAGCATTCATTGATTGCCAGTGATTTTCGCACCAATCAGGGGCAAGTAAGGTAGGTTTACGAGCATTGGCAGAGATGCGGTGATACAAAATATGGGCTGGTGTTTGCCTAATAATATCGCCAGCAATATCGACATACTGCTCTAAAGAGAGTATGTCAAGCCGACCTGCACGCCACACTTTAGCCATAATACTGCCTTCAACGATATGTAACGGATGCAGTTTTAAACCATCTACACCACTATTTAACACTTTATCAAGCGTCATTAAATTATCCTGCTTGGTTTCTTTAGGCAGACCAATGATCAAGTGAGTACAAACTTTTATACCAAGACGACGAGCCTTTTGCACCGTTTGATGATAGACATCAAATGTATGTCCACGATTAATATTGTGTAACGTTTTATCGTGAGCCGTTTGTAAGCCAAGCTCAAGCCAAACTTCGAAGCCTTTTGCTTGATAACTGGCAAGTAAATTCAGCGCTTCATCTGGCACACAATCTGGGCGAGTACCGACACAAAGACCGACAATATCCGCACTATTGAGTGCTTCTTCATACATATTTTTGAGTATTTCAACTTCGGCATAAGTGCTGGTATAGGCTTGAAAATAGGCAAGATAGCGCTTGGATTTTTTCATCTGATGCGCTTGTTGGGCAAGCTGCTGTGAAATCGTTTTTACTTGAATGGACTCATCAATGATCGAGGCGACATTACAAAAGGTACAACCACCAACACCGATAGTTCCGTCACGATTAGGACAACTAAAACCACCATGTAAAGTCAGTTTATAAATTTTTTCGCCGTAACGGCGTTGCAGGTCAGAACCAAATGTATTAACGACTAAATGAAGTTGCATAATCAGCCAAAAATAAAATTTTGGCTATTTTACGAAGCAAATGAATTAAATTCAACTTGTGGCAAATTTTTTCTATTCTTGTACGCATTTGCTAATAAAAATCTACCTTTCAAAAGGACTTTTATCAATGTCCCTAGCCTGCAAACAAAGATTTCGAGAAGAAGCATTTAATTTTGAATTAAAAATTGTGTAAATGATAACAAAGTGTCTATAACATTTCAGTAATAAATAAGATTAAAGTTAGTTATAAAAAAATTTAAGTAAAGGTAATTTAATCGGATTAAAGGTATTAACGTTTTTTTAAAAAATAGGTGATTACAAATCAATACGTTAAAAAATTATCGCTAATTTTCTTATTACTTTAATGATAAAAATGATAGTTTGTATTGATAATTGGAATTATTAGCAATAAGATAGCACCTCCATTAGATTACAAAAATGTCAGAGGTAATTATGCAGTATATTGTGCGAAAAATAGTTGTCATTTTATTCTCATCATTATTTTCTATCTCTCTATGTTATGCCGATATTACTTTACCTGCTCCTCAAACAAAAGATGGCATGAGTTTATTTGAAAGTTTAACAAAACGGTCATCAACACCTGGTCCTGGTTTTCCTAATGGACAAATTTCGGATGAAGAGCTTTCTACTGTGCTTTGGGCTGCAAGTGGCTTGAATCGAGGAACAACGGGATGGACTGTTCCAATGGGTACGGGTAAACAACCTTATGTAAGAATCTATGTTGCAAGTGAAAAAGGAACCTTTTTGTATGAGTGGGAAGGGCACTATCTAAAAGAAATAAACAATAAAGATATTCGTGCCGATGTTGGTTTACAAAATTTTGTAAAACGAGCTAATTATGTGCTGATTTTCGTTACTGATTCAGCCGCATTTAATAATATCAAAGAAGAAAAAGCTAATAATTTTGGCAATATTGCTGTAGGTGCGATGAGTCAAAACGTCTACTTGGCTTCAGCGGCTTTGGATTTAAGTGCACGTTATATTCATGCCATCAAACCAGACGTTATTAGTCAAGAATTGCAGTTACCTTCAGACAATAAACCAATAGGTTTAATGTTATTAGGAAAATAAGAGATTATGGCTGTGAAAAAATATTTAACGCTAACATTGCTATTTTTTGTTAGCGTAGTTGCTTTTGTTTCTTCATCTTATGCAGCTGAAAAAAAATATGAAACATGGAATGCGATTATTGACGAAATGGATGTCATTCTTAATGATGCCTATGATCTCTATTTTATGAAAGATCCTGAAAAGGCTAAAGCACGTGTTAATAATGCTTATTTTGGTTTTTATGAAAAACACGGTGTTGAACGCGCAGTTATGTCTTATATTTCGGGTAAGCGTGGAACCGATACTGAATATCAATTCGCAAAAATTAAGCGTTTAATGTCAGATGGTGCTTCAAATAAAACTGTTCGTGCCGAGATCGATGTCATTTTGAAAATGCTTCATGAAGATGCTAACGAATTAGACGGCAAAAAAGAGAGCGGTTGGAGTGTGTTGTTAGCTTCATTTATCATTATCTTCCGGGAAGGTTTAGAAGCAATATTAGTGATAGCTGCTATCTCGGCCTACTTAGTGCGTTCAGGAAATATTCAAATGGTGAAAGTTGTCTATATGAGTTCACTTTTCGCCGTTTTTGCTAGTGTCCTTGCTGCAATTGCACTTAATTCCATTGTCAATCTTAGCGGGGCAAATCAAGAGATTATTGAAGGTGTCGCAATGTTATTAGCGACAGTGGTCTTATTTTTCATAAGTAATTGGATGTTTTCAAAAGCTGAAGCAGAAGCTTGGAAAAATTATGTAGAAGGCAAGGTGAAAAGTGCTATATCTTCAGGCAGTAGTATTGCATTAGGATTTGCTGCCTTTTTAGCGGTTTTCCGCGAAGGTGCAGAAACAATCTTATTCTATCAAGCTATGTTGAGTGAAAGTAAAGAACACATGGACATGGTTTGGTATGGGCTAGCAATCGGAACGCTAGTATTAGCCGTAATCTTTATTATCATTCGTTTTGGAACAATGAGACTGCCTCTTAAACCATTTTTTATTGGCACGAGTATATTAATGTATATCATGGCTATTGCTTTTGCCGGTGGTGGTGTCAAAGAGTTACAAGAAGCTGATATTATCCATGTAACCCCCGTTGATTTTGTACGCTCAATTGAAGTGCTTGGAATATATCCAACTGTTGAAACATTACTCCCACAAATCTTCATGGTGATAGTCGTTGCATTTTCCATTTCGTACTATAAAACAAAGTATCTCAAAAGACGGAAAAAATAGAAAAAAAGCAAGTATTGGTAGCGATAGCAATTTAGTTATTTCGTAATAAAGAGTAGTTAAAATTAGAGGAGTTTGAAATGAAAAAAATATTATTAACCGCAGGAATTTCGTCAATACTTGCAATATCTTCGTTTGCGTATGCTGCATCAGCGCCAGCACCTGGTGAAGAAAAAGGGTTTGAAGAGTTTCCTATTGGTGATGAAGTGACGGTAGGGCCTTTGCATATCGGTGCCGTATATTTCCAACCAGTGGATATGGAACCCGCTGGAATGGGAGGACTACCTGCATCAAAATCGGATATGCACCTTGAAGCTGACATTTCAGCTACAGCTGATAATAATTTAGGATATGGTGTCGGTGATTTTGTTCCTTACTTAACCGTAAAATATAAAATTCAAAAACAAGGTAGTGATAAAACAATCGAAGGTAATTTCATGCCGATGAATGCTTCTGACGGTCCTCACTATGGTAATAATGTTAAACTTGATGGAGCTGGAAAATATAAAGTTACCTTCACTATTGAAAATCCAGAAAAACAAGGTTACTTATTACATGTAGACCAAGAAACTGGCGTAGAAGGTCGTTTCTGGAGCAAACCTATTGAAGTATCTTGGGACTTTGATTATATCCCACGAGCTTGGTAACTTTTGTTTTGTAACAATAAGAAAATTTTAAAAAAGTACTCCATTATTGACGAGATTTAAACTCGTCAATAATAAATTGTAATGGCTAGGCAATTATTATGCTTCAATACCTTATCAACGTCACTGATAATACTTTTGTTCCCGCAATTATGATAGCGTTGCTTTGTGCGCTACTGACTAAATTCAATCCCCGTCCTATCAAAACATTTATCGTTGTCGGTTTTATTTTAGGCTCAATTGTTGCATTAACTTATACCATTTTAAAACGTAACACGGCATTTGCAGTGCGTGAATATTATGATCTTGGTGTCATTATTTGTTGGTTAGTTATTACTATCCCGTTGTTAATTATTATACTTATACAAGTCCGCTCGTCGGCGCTATTTTTTAACCGCATATTTAATGGTTTATTCATATTGGCAATTGGATTAATAATGGCACAGTGCTTACCTAATCTAATGCTTTATCCTTTCCAATTTGATGTAGGAATGGAGTCGATTTTTAATAATGATTATTTGTTTAAATGGATTGGTTATGGTTTTGCGTTGCTATTAGCGGTATTAATTGGTCAATTTACGTGTCGAATATGTGAACGGTTATCAACTAAATGGGTTATTACCATTTCTGTTTTATCCTTGCTGATATACACGATTGCAAACAGCATTAATTTACTTCAAATTTTAATTGTCCGACGTCTTATCTCCACACAAAAATGGATGATGGATTTAGTTATTTTTATTCTGGCACATGTCAATTTATTTACATTTATTTTTATGGCAATTGTGCTGTTATTCACGGTTATTTTATATATAAAATCTAAAACGACTTCGTTAGTAGGAAGTAATCCGGCTCAGATTCGTAAACTTAAAGCACAGCTACGCACAGATAGAAGAACCTCGTTATTACTCATGGCTGGCATGGCAATGACCGCTTATACCGTTACACGTGCGCGTTATATATTTGAAAAAGGGGTAGAGTTAACGCCAGCTGAACCGGTTTCAGCAAATAAAGAGGGCTTAGTTGTTATCCCACTTACTCAAGTCAATGACGGCAATTTGCATCGGTATGGTTTTCAAGCAAGCGATGGAACGCTAGTACGTTTTATCGTTATCAAGAAGAGTGAAAATGCTTATGGAGTAGGTTTTGATGCTTGTGATATTTGTGGTGCAAGTGGTTATTATCAGCGTGGCAATCAAGTCGTTTGTATTTTATGTGATGTCGTTATGAATATTGCCACTATCGGATTTTCAGGTGGTTGTAATCCGGTTCCACTTAAATATGAAATTATTGACGGAAACATGGTAATTCGTACAGCTCACCTTGAAGCAGAAAAAAGCCGCTTTAAGTAAATGGTTTCCCAAAGGAAGAAGATATGTTTCGCACAATGTTACTAAGCGTATTAGTTCGTCAAAAAAAGAAGCTGTTTTTGATAGCATTAACCGTTGCTTTAGGAGTATCGTTAGCAACCGCCATGTTGAATGTCATGTTTGATGTAGGTGATAAAGTGAATCAAGAACTTAAAGCCTATGGCGCTAATTTAAACATTGTGCCACGTGGAACGGCTTTGGTTAGTGAACTGTATCAAATTGATAATGATGAAAATCAAGCCACTATTCAATATATCAAGCAAGATGATTTAGTCAAAATTAAAATGATTTTCTGGGCATATAATATTGTTGATTTTGCCCCATATTTCACCACACAAGCAACCTTTAATGATAAACCAATTACTCTGGTCGGAACATGGTTTAATAAGCATCTTAATATTCCAACGGGCGATGAAGTGGATACGGGGATGTTAGCGATGAAGTCATGGTGGACGATTGAAGGAAGCGCCATGCAAGATGATAACTTGCAAGGAGTGATGGTTGGCGAGACAGTCGCTAAACAGTGGAATTTAAAAATCGGCGATACTATTGAACTGATTTCGCCACACACTAAAAATACGATTACATTGACCATAAATAACATTTTTCATAGTGGCGGAATTGAGGATTCTCAACTGTATGTTTCTCTCCCTGTTGCGCAACACTTAGCCAATAAAGAAGGGCTTGTTGAACGGGTCGAAGTGAGTGCATTAACAACGCCAGAGAATGAATTGGCTCGTAAAGCAGCGCAAGATCCCAATAGCTTATCAAGAGCTGAATGGGATACTTGGTATTGTACAGCATATATCAGTTCGATCGCCTATCAAATAGAAGAGTTGATGCCAGATGTGCGAGTAAAAGCCATTATGCAAGTCGCCGAATCAGAGGGATCTATTTTACAAAAAACGCAGTTATTAATGCTTTTATTAACGGTTCTATCGTTAATTTGTTCAGCACTTGCTATTTCTAATTTAGTGACTGCTAATGTCATTGAGCGGAGTACTGAAATCGGACTTTTAAAGGCACTTGGCGCAACCAATAAAGCTGTTGCAATGCTTGTATTAACCGAGATTTTTATTATTGCATTATTAGGCGGAATTTTCGGCTATTTTATCGGTCTTGGCTTTGCACAGATTATTGGTCACACGGTATTTGGTTCTTTTATTGAGCCTAAAATGCTCATCATCCCATTGGTATTGATTATGGTGAGTTTTATTACGTTTATGGGAAGTTTACCGGCATTGCGTTTTATGATGTTTTTACGCCCAACTGATGTTTTACATGGACGGTAATTGAAAGGTCAAAATCATGATTAATAAAAATCAGCGCTTTATCATCAAAACAATATTTAGCTCTCTTATTCGTCGCCGTTCACGTATTCTTATTGCTTTACTTGGTGTGGCAATAGGGGCAACAGTTTTACTTGGTATGATAACACTTTGTTATGATATTCCTCGCCAAATGGGAAAAGAGTTTCGCTCCTATGGCGCCAATATGTTGTTCTTGCCTGCTGATAATCAATCAATGATGACAATGGCAGATGTCTCACAAGCGGTAAGTTTATTACCCAAAGAAAAACTACTTGGCGTAACCCCGTTTCGTTATGAATCTATTCGCAGTAACCAACAGCCTTATATTATGGTCGGTACGGATTTTGAACAAGTGATTAAAACAAGTCCTTACTGGAAAATTGAAGGCGAACTACCTAAACGTTCCCATGAAATTTTAATCGGTACCGATATTGCAAACTTTGCCAAATTAACCATTGGTAGCACAATGCCGGTTTTAGGAAAAACCAAACAAGATTCTCGCTATAACGAAGAGTTAACAATTACGGGTATTGTTAAAACAGGACGCACTGAAGACGGTTATATTTTTATTGGTTTACATGATTTAGATAAAATTTTGAAAGATAGCGATAAAGCCGAAGTGGTAGAAGTGAGTATTACAGCTACACAAGATGAGTTAAAACACTATATTGATAAAATAAAAGCAAACTCTTTAACGGTCGATCCTCATTTAATCAAATGGGTAACACAATCTGAATCCTCCGTATTGGGTAAACTGTCTTCCTTACTTTATTTAGTCACTTTGGTGGTGCTAATACTGACCATGATCTGTGTTGCGACGACTATGATGACGGTTGTCATGGAGCGTCGAAAAGAAATTGGACTGAAAAAAGCCATTGGTGCAAATAACAAAAGTATCGCTAAAGAGTTTTTGGCCGAAGGGTTAATCTTAGGCATAACCGGTGGAGTGATAGGCGTGGTGTGTGGACTGATTTTTGCACAGGTGATAAGTACTAATGTATTTGGTCGATCTATTGTAATTGAGTTTTATCTTATCCCAATAACAATTGTTATTTCAGCTATTGTGACAGTCATTGCGTGTTTAATTCCCGTAAAACGTGCGCTTGAAGTCGAGCCAGCGCTTGTGTTACGTGGCGAATAGGAAATAAGTATGAATATACTCGAAGTTAATAATGTCTCTAAAATTTATGGTTCACTGCATGCATTATCGGAAGTGAATTTAACCGTGGAAGAAGGAAAATGGTTGTCTATAATGGGACCGTCGGGGAGTGGTAAAACCACGTTGATGAATATTATTGGTTGCATGGATAAACCTTCACTTGGATCAGTAATTCTTGATGGTCAGGATATTACTCAACTCTCATTACCACAATTAACCGAAATTCGCCGAGATAAAATTGGATTAATATTTCAGCAGTTTCATTTAGTCTCTTATTTAACGGCACTCGAAAACGTGATGGTAGCGCAATATTATCATAGTATGGTTGACGAAAACGAAGCTTTGCAGGCATTAGAACGAGTAGGGTTGGCAGCAAGAGCTAAACATTTACCGCGTCAGTTGTCTGGTGGTGAACAACAACGTGTATGTATCGCGCGAGCCTTAATTAACTATCCAAAATTAATATTAGCTGACGAACCTACTGGCAATTTAGATGAAAGTAATGAAGCAATGGTAATGAACTTACTTCATCAACTACATGAAGAGGGCAGTACTATTATTGTCGTAACACATTCGGTTGAAGTTTCAAAACATGCACAAACCACGGTTGTTTTAGAGCATGGCAAAGTTGCCCGTGTGATTAATAATTAATAAGGTTTCAATGATATGAAAAATCGAATAATTTTATCACTATTTATTATGTTTCTTGGATTGATGATTATCCTATTTCCGTTGTATATTTTACCTGTCTGTCCACATCCCGATACCCTAATAAATACGGCTAACGACATACATAATCAGGTTGCTAATACCGGACATAGTCATACAGGAGCTGGTAAAATTATGAAGTGCTTTTGGACAGCCCGAGCCGAATTAGGTATTGGTGCTTTGATTATCGCCATTGGCACATTAATGTTACTAAGTCGGACAATGTTTGTTCGTCTTGGTTTAAGTATGGCGTTAGCTTGTATCTCACTTTTGGCTATCGCCATTCCGACTGTTTTAATTGGGGTATGCTCAAACGAGATGATGCGTTGTAATATGGGCGCTAAACCAGCTTTAGTTTTACTATCTGGTGTTTTATTTTTGGTGTCTTTAATTAATGTATTCTATTTGAATAAAATCGTTAAAAAAATTTGAGTGTGAATTATAAGAATATTAAAAAATAGTAGATAGATGGATTTAAAACATGCAAGAAACCCCAATAACTATTGCTAATTTAGCATGGCGAAATATACAGCGTAGACCTTTTCGTAGCTGTAGTTTAATTATCATTATCATGCTATTTTCGGCGACGTTGTTTGGTGGTAGTGTCTTAATGAAAAACCTGAGTTTAGGGATTTCGGGTATGGCCGATCGTCTAGGTGCGGATATCCTGATTGTCCCTTATGGCTATGAAAAAAATCTTGAAGTTGCATTATTACGTGGAGAACCGAGTAGCTTTTATTTGAAAGTTGATTTAATGGAAAAAATCAAAAATATTAAAGGAATACAGTCCATTTCACCGCAACTTTTTATTGCTTCGCTAAACGCTGGGTGTTGCAGTTCTAAAGTGCAATTAATTGGGTTTGATCAACATAGCGATTTTGTTATAAAACCTTGGTTGCAAACCCAGCTAACTAAACCATTAAACGATAATGAAGTCGTGGTCGGCGCAAAAATTACATCAAATATTGGGGATGAAATTACGTTTTATAATCATCCCTATAAAGTGGCAGCAAAAATGGATTCAACAGGTATGGGGTTTGACACCTCGGTATTTATGACCATGTCAGCGGCACAGTCTTTAATGAAAGAAGCAAAATTAATTGAAGGTGATGTCGATCATTTTGCCAATTATGCCTCGTCGATTTTTATCAAGGTTGATCCCGATTCTCAACCTAAAGATGTCGTCAATCAAATCATGCCCAAATATGCTATAGATTATAATATTGACTTTGTTATGACTAAAGGTATGTTAAGCAATATAGCTAAATATTTAAACAGCTTTTCGACCATTGTGTATAGTCTGTCTGCTACTTTCTGGATACTGGCTATTGCGGTGATCTTTATCATTTTTTCTTCGACATTAAATGAGCGTAAACGAGAAATTGGACTACTGCGTATTTTAGGCGCCTCACGTCGTGATATTGTCAGCATGTTACTACGTGAATCATTAATTATTAGTGCATTAGGCGCTATTGCTGGAATTGTCATTGCTGCGGTGTTGTTATATGCGTTTAGCTTATTGATTTGCCAGTCTATTGGTTTGCCATGTATGAGCATTTCACTGTTAGATGCATTAATCTATGCCACAATAGTGTTTATTCTTACTTTAATTATAGGGCCATTTTCATGTATCTACTCTGCGTTATCCATAACTAAATTTGATACTTATCGCACATTAAGAGAGGGTGAGTAATGTTGTTGGAGATTAAAAATTTACGCAAGGATTATCAACGAGGTAAGCAAACTTTTTCGGCAGTAAATAACGTAAGTTTTACAATGAATAAAGATGAGTTTGTTTGCATAATGGGGAAATCAGGCAGTGGTAAGACAACTTTACTTAACATGATTGCCGGTTTACTTACGCCAACTCAAGGTAAAATCATACTTAATAAGACCAATTTATTTGAACTGGATGATCAGCAAGTGTCTGCGTTCCGTAATCAACAGATTGGTTACATTCCACAAGGTAGCAGTTTATTGCCAAATTTAACAGTATTAGAAAATATTCGCTTACCTTTTTATTTAACCAAACGCCAAAATCAACAGTGTTTAAGTTATGCACAAAGCCTACTTGAAAAGGCGAAGGTCAGTTATCTGCAAGATGCTTATCCTGCTAATATGTCAGGCGGTGAAATGCGACGTGTTGCTATTTTACGCTCACTGATTTGCCAGCCTCAAATCATTATCGCAGACGAACCAACAAGTGATTTGGATGACGAAAGCGCCGCCGATATTATGCAACTTTTATCCGATATACATCATCAAGGTACTGCGTTATTAATTGTCACTCATGATAATGATGTGGCAAGTTATAGCCAAAAAATCATGAAAATGTCAGCGGGTCGATTGACCGATGAATAAAGATAAGTCAGTGTGTTACTTAGTGAACACTGACTTATGAGATCAAAAGCGGATTATATCCCATTGTTATCATAATTTTATTCAATTTTAACAAGGGTAAACCCACTAACGAATTGATATCCTCACCCTCTAATTTATCAAATAAAGTAATGCCGAGCTCATCACATTTGAAACTACCAGCACAGTGTAATGGCATCTCTTTTAAAATATATGCGTCAATTTCAGCATCGGTTAACTGGCGAAAAGTAACTTTAAAAGGTTCACAAATTGTGGTGGATTGTCCATTGACGGTATTGATAACAGTCATACCAGTATAAAAATAAAACGCTTTACCACTGCTATTTCTTAATTGCATACGGGCGTTTTCGACAGTATGGGGTTTACAAACAATGTGATCATCTAAAACGCCTACTTGATCAGAACCAATAATTAAGCTATTTGGGTATTGAGCTACTAATGATTGGGCTTTAAGCTTT
Source organism: Gilliamella sp. CG13 (assembly GCF_046635805.1). Lineage (NCBI taxonomy): Bacteria > Pseudomonadati > Pseudomonadota > Gammaproteobacteria > Orbales > Orbaceae > Gilliamella > Gilliamella sp. CG13. Next base: position 797,842 of record NZ_JBIDFM010000001.1, on the reverse strand, counting down.
GCTAAACGCTCAACTAATTGTTTTGCAGATTCTCCTGGGAGTGGAGTTTCGTCACAAATAGGGGCCACGCACTCAAATGGAATGGCTAATTTTTCCAGTACTTTTTTTCGTGAAAGTGATGTGGATGCTAATATGATTTTCATGTTAAGTTATCTTCTAAAATCCAAGCTGAAGGAAGAGTATTAAACCCGATATGCTCCTTATAATCAATAGTCTTAGGGGTTGCGAATAATGTAATAAATTAATATTCATTGACATTTTGGGGATCTTCTTCTATTAATTGTTTACCTCTACGCTTTTTGTGATTGTTTACATCAATTGTAACATCGGCTGAATTGGTCTGGACAATAGATGATCTCAATTAGTCTCTTTTCCCCGATAAAGTAATCATAAAATTAACATTATCAAACATTGCTTGAAAGCGTAAAGTATCATCAATGATTCAGCGTTCACCTAAATTACATTTTTGAGATAACTTTATTGCTTACGATAAATTGATTTAGATCACCACGGTAAACCATTTTAACGATTAGGAACAAGATTGATGCCATAGTACCTAACATTTAGTTTTATCGAAAACAAGTTAAAACAGTAGTAAGTATCTACAAGCTTATTTATCGAAAAAACATTAGCGAATAAATTTAAAACTAGTATGATTATTTTCACTAACTCTATTTTTTAACATAAAGGATATGTTATCAGATGTTATTTGCGAGGTACTTATTATGTATAAAAAAATTCTAGTTCCGATTGATATTCTTGAAGATAATCTAACCAAAAAAGTGATTCCACATTTGGAATGTTTAGCCAAATTATCGAATGCAGACGTTATTTTTTTCCACGTTTTACCTATTGCATCCGCTATAGTAAATGCTTATTCATTTGGTTTTGATGAATTTAAAGATAAGGCAACGGTGCAAACAGAACAAGCATTTCACCGGTTACTCGATACCATCAATCTTCCGCGCGAAAATTTATCTTTTTCGATTGCATTTGGTAATCCACGTGACGAAATTTTATCAATAGCAAACGAAATCAAGCCAGACTTAATTATTTTAGGATCCAGACGTCCTAATATCACGACTCACCTGCTTGGATCGAATGCGTCAGGTGTTGTTCGTGGCGCACAAACCTCGGTTTTAGTGGTGCGCTAAAAAATTAAAAAAACAGTTAATTTAAGCAAATAGCAAAACAGACACTAAGGGATTAAGCAAACCCTCGTAAGAGGGTTTGTAATTATAGATGTTTGACAATAAAACAACAATGAATCTGTTTATTGCGTTTAAAGTCTAATGAGAGTGTTTTATTAGTGATTTCTTGAAAGGTTAAGCCCAATTTTTGCATACCGTGCGCATCCATTTTAAAACCTCGTTTATTATTCGAAAAGACAATAACGCCATTTGGTCTTAATAATCGTTTTAGATCGCTCATTAACTTAAGATGATCACGTTGAACATCAAATGTCTCATTCATGCGTTTAGAATTTGAAAATGTCGGGGGATCGATAAAAATGAGATCAAACTGTTCATTGCATTGTGCAAGATAGAGCAAACAATCAGCTTGAATTAAGCGATGTTTTTTACCCGTTAAACCATTTTGTTTTAAATTGCGATCTGCCCATTCCAGATAGGTACGTGACATATCCACGGTGGTGGTTGATTTTGCATTGCCCAACCCTGCGTAAACGGTGGCCGTTCCTGTGTAAGCAAACAGATTAAGAAAATCTTTATTATCACTCATATCACCTATCATTTTACGTGCCAAGCGATGATCTAAAAATAGGCCTGTATCTAAATAATCAGTCACATTTACCCAAAATTGGGTTTTACGGTGATTGATGGGGTATTCATGCACTAAAAAATAATCCTGCTTTTGAGCAAGTTTTTGATATTGTTGTTTACCTTTTTGCTTTTCCCGTGTTTTTAAGATCAGTTGATCGGCTGTTAATTCTAATACAGACATAGTCGCATTAATGATATCAAATAGCCGTTGCCGTGTTTTTTGAGGATCAATATTTTTGGGCGCTGCATATTCTTGCACGACAACTTTGTCTTTGTAACGATCAATGGCAACATTATATTCGGGCAGGTCAGCATCATAAAGACGATAACATTCCAATTGCTCTTGAGTAGCCCATTTTTCCAGTTTCTGCTTATTTTTACGTAATCGATTCGCAAAATCCGATGCCGGTAAATTAGGATTAGAAACCGCTAGCGTGTTATCACGCTTGGCAATAACATAATTTTTTTGCACACAATCAAGTGGGCCATTTTTTGCCTTAAATTGCTTATCTGCACGCATTTGTAAACAATCTAATAGTTGTGGTGCACCACTAAACAGTGAAAGGCGCCAACCACCAAAATGTTGTTTAATAAGTTGACCTAACGCAGTATGTAGGGCAATGAGTGCAGGTTCACTTTCTAAACGCTCACCGTAAGGCGGATTGCTGATAATCATGCCTGATGATTCGGATGAAAGTGGATTGATTAATTGAGTTACATCTTGTTTGGCAAAACTAATATAATCGCTCACGCCTGCATAACGTGCATTTTGTTGTGCGCGTTCCAACACTGTTGCATTATTATCATAACCAATAAAAACGCCTTTGGGTTGGCAAATGTTCTGTTTTGCTCTCAATAGCAGATCATTCCAAAGTGTAGGATTAAACCCTTTCCATGCTAAAAAGCCCCATTGTTTTCGATGAAATCCTGGTGGGATTTTAGCTGCAATCATGGCTGCTTCAATTAACAATGTACCCGAACCACACATAGGATCAAGTAGCGGTTCATCAATTTGCCAGTCTGATCGTAAAATGATTGCTGTCGCTAAACTCTCTTTTAGTGGTGCTTGACCTGTTTGTTGACGATAACCACGTTGATGCAGGCTCTCTCCACTTAAATCAAGGGATAGCGTAACACGATTTTTATGAAGATAAGCATGAATTCGAATATCGGGATCGTGTTTTGCAACATTGGGACGCCTATTGGTTTGTCGGACAAAATGATCGACAATTGCATCCTTGATTTTCAATGCGCCATATTGACTATTACGGATAAAATCATTTACCCCGACAAAATTGATGACAAATGAATTATCGACGGCAAAAATATCAGTCCATTTTAGATTAAAAACGCAAGAATAGAGATCCAAATCACTATATATATCAAATTCAGCAAGCGGTAATAGAATGCGTGATGCTAAACGAGACCATAATAAAGACTGATATAACGTTGTTTCATCGGCATCATAATAGACACCACCTTGAGTAATTTTACAATTGATCGAGCCTAACTCTTCTAACTCTTTCTTAAGTAACTCCTCAAGTCCGCGCGAGGTGCTGGCAAATAACGTTTTCATGAATAACCCAATTTACAATAAAATGGTGGCATTATACCGACTAAATGAAAGAGTGGGAAATAAAGCCGATCATTACTGCTAACTTTACCCACTTAAAATAATTTTTACGTTAAAAAGTCGGTAATAGACAGTTAATCATGATCTTTATGTTTGGGTTTATTACTAATTCGAAGTATAAGATCGGTGATCGCAATAATCAGTGCTGAACGGATCATTTGCTGATAACGATTTTGTAAAATGGATGATTTAAAATTATCGACAATCCCGAGTTCGGCAACTTGATCTTGTTGTAACACCCAATTTTGTGGTAACACCATATCATGTAATAAGCTTATAGGTCCAAGAATCTCGTCATCACTATAATGATAGTGTTTATCACTAAGATCCAGCTCATCTAAAATGGCAATAAGTAATTCGATATCTTCATAATCTGCACGGCTTAAAATGCCCAAAGCAAAAAGCAATTTTAAACAAACAGATGTATCATTTAAAGGCCCATTTTTACCAATAAGTGAAGGAATCACAAATTTAATGGCATGGGGTTCCTTACAAAAAATGTTGAGAATCAACCGATTCACACTTTTGTTGATCAGTTTAATGGCGACAGTCAGCAAACTGTGAATATCAGTTTGCTGATTGAGTTTTTCTAGTATTTTATCTTCTTGTAGCCTTTTATCCGACATCTTTTAATAAAAATTGATGATTTTGCATTGCAGTATAAAGTTCTTCGATTGGTTGAACAACTGGATTATGACTATCAATGCCCGAAATTTGACAAAAAGTGGGTATCACTCCATGATTAACAATCTGTTTTGCTAATTGCACTGCTTGTTCATCATCATTATTCCGATAGTTAAGGGCAGCAGCAATACCAATCAATAAATTACAATTGTTAATCTGATATTCAAATGTGCCAAGTAGCGGTTTTATGAGACGATCACTTGCTCCTAATTTTCGTATGGGTTGACGTCCAACTCTGGCGGTATCATCGTGTAAATAGGGATTTTCAAAACGGGATAAAATCTTTTCGATATATGCCATGTGTTTTTGATCATCAAAATTATAGCGATGAATCAATACTTGCCCACTTTCTTCCATTGCTCCACGAACAATGAAACGAATTTGATCATTCAATATTGCATCACGAATAGTTGCGAAATTGTAGTAAAAGCCCAAATAGGCCGTAATGGCATGCCCGGTATTGAGCGTAAATAATTTACGTTCAACAAAAGCCATAAGATTATCGACAGGCTCCATACCGGCTATATTCGGAATGGTGCCAATAAATTGTTTTTTATCGACAATCCATTCTGAAAAGGTTTCAACCGTTACGGCTAATATATCACCTGATGGTGATAGGGTCGGTGGCACAATGCGATCGACTGCGGAATCAACAAAACCAATATGAGTTTCTACCCATTGATGTAATGTTTTAGGTAATAATGCAAAGATTGCTTGCTTAAATTGAGTGGTACCACGAACCATGTTTTCACAGGCAATAATATTTAGCGGCGCTTGATTATCGTGTTGATATCTTTTCAAAATACCTTGAGCAACAATTGGGGCAATCTTATTCAATACTTGTGGACCAACAGCGGTTGTAATTAAATCAACCGTTGCAATGTGGTGGCAAATGTAAGGTGATGTACTGTTAATGGCATCGACGTGATAGACTATCTCAGTACTTGCTTCTTCTCCAACCACATTGACCGAATATTGATGACGATGTGCCAATTCATCAATAATTTGCTGATTGACATCAGCAAAAGTGACGTGAAATCCTGCATCAGATAATAATTTACCAATAAAACCGCGTCCAATATTACCCGCGCCAAAGTGTAATGCTTTCATAATTTATACCTTATATCTTGTGAGTTTCAATAATGTTCGAGTTTTCTTACCTAAACGTAAGGCGTACAAAAACAGCATTAGCCTAATAAGGCTAAAACCTCTTTCACGCTGTGAGTTGTTGTGAGTTTTGTAATGGTATTGGGGTTATCGAGAGCGTTGGTCAGCTTTGCAATCACGTCCAAATGTTCGTTGTTACGTGCAGCTATCCCAATAACAATTTTGGCGTAATCCTCTTTGTTATCACCGAACTGAACACCTGAGGGGTATTGGCAAAATACGATACCTGTATTAATTACACTGTTTTTAGATTCAATAGTGCCATGAGGGACAGCGATAAATTCACCTAAATAGGTTGAAGTCAATTTTTCACGTTCTAGCATCGATTCAATGTAGGCAGGGTCAACATAGCCATTTTCTACTAATTTTTGACCGGCAAAACGGATTGCTTCTTCTTTTGTTTTGGCGGTTAAATTTAAAAAAATATTTTTGTCGGTTAATTGGAAGAGAGGGGAATTATCGGAAGTTTGGGGGGCATTTTTTGTCGTTATCTTTTGTTCAATTCCTAATGCCTGGTTAAGTTGGTCGACTAATTGACTGTATAACTCACTATCTAAAAAGTTAGTTAACGAAATATGCCAAGCATTGGGGGCATACTGTCTGGCTCGGTGCGTTAAATCTTGATGCGTAATGACGATATCTACATCATCGGGCAGATCATTAATGGCTAGATTGCTAACATTGATTGCCAAGTTGGCATTTTCAATCTTCTTGCGTAAAACACCGGCACCCATTGCACTTGAGCCCATGCCTGCATCGCAAGCCACGATTATTTTTTTGACTTTAGTTAGATCAAACGTTTCATTTTTTCTTCCTTTAGCCTCATCTTTCATGCTTGAGAGACTTAATTTGGCATCATCAAGACTTTTAGATGATGTTTTGGTTGTTTTTAATAAAATCGCTGACATAACAAAAGAGACAGCCGTCGCCGCCATGACCGAAAGCGTTACGCCAAGATAGGAACCTTTTGCCATACTCATTACAGCAAAAATCGAACCGGGCGAAGCTGGAGCTGTTAAACCTGCATGAAAAACTGTTAACGTGAATATTCCGGTCATTCCGCCCATAATAACGGCAATAATCAAGCGGGGATTCATTAACACATAGGGAAAGTAGATCTCATGAATTCCGCCAAAAAAATGAATGATCGCAGCACCACTAGCCGATCCTTTTGCGACACCCTTACCAAAAAACATATAGGCTAATAAAAGCCCTAAACCGGGACCCGGATTGGCTTCAATTAAAAAGAAAATCGATTTACCGGTTTCTGCTACTTGTGTCACACCCAATGAGGTAAAGACACCATGATTAATGGCATTGTTGAGGAACAAAACTTTAGCCGGTTCGACCAAAATAGAGGTGAGTGGCAATAATCCATGATCAACCATAAATTGGACGGCGATAATCAAAATATTGGTTAACCAAGCCACGGCTGGACCAATAGCAAAATAAGCAATTAGTGCAAGCATCATACCAAGAATGCCAGCTGAAAAGTTATTGACTAACATCTCAAAACCACTTTTAACCTTACCATCTATTAAGCGATCAAATTGCTTGATCATAAAGCCGCCTAAAGGACCAGCTATCATTGCGCCTAAAAACATTGGTATAGATGACCCGACAATTACGCCAATAGTCGTAATCGCACCAACAACGGCACCACGGTCGTTATACATGAGTTTACCGCCGGTATAACCAATTAATAGTGGCAGTAAATAAGTGATCATCGGCCCAATAAACGATGTTGATACACGTTCATTTGGAAACCAGCCCCCAGCACTGGGATCCCTTGCATTGTATAAAAAAATAGCGGTGATCAACCCCCATGCGATAAATGCGCCAATATTTGGCATAACCATGTTGCTTAAAAAACGCCCAAAATTTTGGACTTTTACTTTTATGTTTGAACGACTCATTTTCGTTACCTTCCTTATTGATTGATGTCATTGAATTAACATTATTTTAGATACGTTCATGGCGTGGATTCATTAGAAAATGTCAGTAAACGTGATCAAGATCACGTTGTAAAAGGAGGGGTATTTTTAAAATTTGTGATATAAATCACATTTTAAGAGGATAAATTAAAAATATTCAAAAGCAGCAGGAAAAAAATCTGAAAAATTTCGAAAAAACAGTATGTAATATTTTTAATTGATAATTTAAAACGATAACAAAAATGATTATCAAAAAGACTGATTATAGTTGATCATGGTTATCTTAAAACGGTTTAAAATATAACCATTAATAAAAAATCATAATAATACTAAGTTAATATGGAAGAGGCGTATCAGTCTAATTTATAGCTATATTGTCACTATTTCTCATGGTGTTTTATTATCTAAAGGGGGAGATATTTCCAAGAATAATTCAGATTATAATTTTTTAATATGGTCAACATTTGTATTGTTTTTTATTGATTTTTTTGCGATATGGTGGGTTGAATATCCTAAAGAATTTAACAAAAAGAAAAAATGGAAATAAATCTTTATATTTTTTGCTTTTCATGCTTTCTAGTTTAATTTTTAACTTATTCAATTTTTCCGTTTTTACTATAAATTTAGTTATGATGGAGTTTTTTTATTTAATGCCCATTTTATTGTTTTAAATTGGTTCTTGTTTCATATATTGCATATGTTGATAGAGTAGTAAGTTTAAATACTGTAAATTTACGATATATTATTCTTCCGGTTGAGGTTTTATCCACATTTTCTGATTTTTAAAATCAATCTTAACGATATAACTATATAAAAAATCATTGCCAAGTATGCCATCAGCAGGCAAATCATCAGTTAACCCATCAAGTACTATAAAATCATCTTTGAAATTAGGAATATCGACAAACGATAGTTCCGTAATATAAAAAGGAAACTCCTTTAATTTTATTAATTCTTTGTTATTAGAAAGTTTTTTAGAACTAATTATATTTTTTCCTGCACCAGTATCGAATATTAATGCATAACTTTTGACATCATCAGTAGCATTTAAGATTAAATGTCCTTTTGAACCTTTAGTGAAAGGTATTTCTAACCAATCGTTTTCAATTTGTTTTGTAAAATTATCAGATAAAATGAGTTTGTTACTTATGATATCAAAAGTAACGACTTTATTTACAAAAAAGCCTAAACCAGCTACTGCAACATGTTGATAATCAAAATTTTGCTCTTTTTTTGCTTTTTTCTCTCCAGTATTTATATCTAAAATAGCTCCCCAAGGTTTATACTCTTCAATTTCTAATTTTTCATAAAATAAATTATTAATTTTAACGTTTCGTAACATAAATTGACGAGAATATTGGATGTTGCCTAGTATATCAGTACGCTTTCGTTTATCATCTTTTTCAACTTTATCTTCAATTTTATTAATAGTATCTATTGGTAAATTTAAGACCTCTGTAGTTCCTGTATCTAGTATACATGTAAGTTCTTCATCAAGATCATTAATTTTTAATGCTATAAATAGTAGACCTTGCTCATCTTCATCTAAGAACCATTCTAATTCTTGGGATTGTGATAAAAATGGAATTATTGCAGAAAAAACTACACTTAATAATATTTTTTTCATTTTAACTGTTCTATAATTTGTATGACAAAAAATTATGCAGTAAAAGTTTATATTACTGCATGAATATTAGTGAAACTCAGTTAGAATTTACCATGACGTGGTGACAGTAACACCACAATGCCATTTATTTTTACCATTTCCTCTTGAAATTTGACAACCGGTTTCAATGGTTCCACGACGACGACCACCGTTAACTAAATTTATCTCATTTTTCGGTAAGGTCATTTATTTGAGACCCATTGAGTTTAGGGGTGTATAGCATTTTTTTATATGAATAACAGTTTCTTATAATTAATGCGTAAATAAAACGTTAACAAAGTAAAATAAATGCTAATTTATTAAATTTTTAAAGTCAACGAAAATTTAAATTATTCGTTTATTTTTTAACATAGGTAAAAATTTAATTTTCAATCGTAGGAAATAATTATTTGAATTAGAAATGATATTATATTTTTGTATTTAATCAATATGTTAAATAGCTTTAAATGAGTTAAGAAAAATTAACTTCGTTATATGGTTTAATAATTTTTCTTATTTTTATATGAATTTAATCAGAAGGATATTTTAAGTAAATTTTTGCTGTCACCTTTTGTATAACTCCGTTTATCGGTTGTTGATTGTCATTGAATTACAATTCAAACAAGCTTTGCAGTGGTTCTTTAGCGAAATATTTTAGATAACCATTTGATTCTTTTAACTTGATGTAAAGTTAATTTCTGTTATCATTACTACCTGCCTTTACAAGGCAGTTTTAATATTTATAATTTCGAAAATGAAATATTCATTTTAGGATTAGTTTTTTACATTGAGGTATACATGAAAGCATTATCTATTATTGCATTAATCTTTGCAGCATTATCTATTTTTATTCCAGTTGGTGGTTTATGGATTGCTATGGGTTGTAGCATTTTAGCTTTGATCACATTTGTCCAATTCCCTACACTTTCAGGCGTTACATTCGGAATCAATATTATTAGTACTGCGTTTTTATCACCTTCATTATTACTAGCAAGTGCAGCTAATAATGGCGGAAATAGCGGTGTTTATTTTTTCTATGTAGGTTTCCATGTCATTTTAATGCTAATCGCATTCATTCTATTCTTTATATTCAAAAAGAAAAAAGCTACAGCTTAAACTTAAATAATTTTTGAATTAATCCATTTTTACTTAACCCAATCAGTCTAAGGATAATATTGGGTTATTTAAACTCGTTAAAAAAGAGGCTTGTCTGATAGGTCAATTTGGAATTTAAGACTGTTAGATAATATATTTAAAAAGCTATTCAACAGTCACCGATTTTGCCAAATTACGAGGTTGATCAACGTCTGTGCCTTTGATTAAAGCCACATGATACGCTAATAATTGAGTCGGTACGGTGTAGTAGATAGGTGCCGTTAACTCTTCAATATAAGGCAGGTTAAGGATATGCATTGTATCATCGCTTATAAATCCTGCATCTTGTTCGGCAAAAACATAAAGTTGACCGCCCCGAGCCCGAACTTCTTCAATATTTGATTTTAGCTTTTCTAGCATGTCGTTTGTGGGCGCCATCACGATGACGGGCATATCGGCATCAATAAGGGCTAAAGGCCCATGTTTTAATTCACCTGCTGCATAAGCTTCTGCATGGATATAAGAGATCTCCTTTAATTTTAATGATGCTTCCATGGCAATCGGGTATTGCTCGCCACGCCCTAAAAAGAGCGCATGATGTTTATTAACAAATTGTTCGGCCAGTTTTTTGATTTTCGGTTCCGCCATGAGTACTTGTTCAATACGATTGGGCAAGGTTTGGAGAGCATGGACAATTGCTTGTTCCGTACTTTGAGCCATTTGATTTAATCGGCCTAATTTTGCAACAAGTAGTAGTAATACAGTCAATTGAGTGGTAAATGCTTTCGTTGAAGCTACACCAATTTCAACTCCTGCTTTGGTTAATAATACCAGTTCGGCTTCACGTACTAATGTTGAAGCAGCGACATTACATATGGCTAAGGTGCTTAAATAGTGATTTTCTTTTGCTAACCTTAATGCGGCAAGTGTGTCAGCGGTTTCACCCGATTGAGATAGTGAAATGAATAAACTATTTTTACGCTTAGCAGGTTTACGATAGCGAAATTCTGAGGCTATTTCAATATCACAAGGAATCCCTGATAATGCCTCAAACCAATAGCGAGCAACCATACCAGCATTATACGCGGTACCGCAAGCAACAATTTGGATATGTTCAACTTGTTTCAGTATCGTATTAGATTGTTCGCCTAATTCAGATAAATTGACTTTGCCATGCTGTATACGACCTTCTAATGTATTTTTGATTGCATTAGGTTGTTCGTATATCTCTTTTTGCATGTAATGGTTATAGCCTGCTTTATTTCCAGCATCATATTTAACATCAGAGGAGACAAATGGGCGCTTAACTTGATTGTTATTTTTATCAAATATAGAAACGGTTTTGTGTGTAATCAGTGCAATATCACCTTCTTCTAAATAGATAAACTGATTGGTCACGGGTAATAAAGCAAGTTGATCTGAGGCAATAAAATGTTCAGCGATACCACAACCAATCACTAATGGGCTACCGGAACGAGCTGCCACAAGTTGGTCAGGGTTTCGTATATCCATAATTACGGTACCATAAGCTCCTCGTAGTAATGGTATGGCTTTTTTTACCGCATCAAATAATGAACAATTATCAGTTGAAACGATATCGTGAATTAAGTGGGCAATAACTTCCGTATCTGTTTCAGAGCGAAATTGATAGCCTTTAGCAATCAACTTTTCACGGAGTGGTTCATAGTTTTCAATAATACCATTATGAACAACAGCAATATAATCGGAAATATGGGGATGCGCATTGTGTTCTGTCGGTTCACCATGTGTAGCCCAACGTGTATGCGCAATGCCTATCGAGCCTTTTAATGGTTTGCTATCAAGTGCTTCTTTCAGTTTATTGACTTTTCCAACTCGCCTTACTCTTTGTAATTCACCTTGAGGCGATATAATGGCAAGACCAGCCGAATCATAACCCCGATACTCTAATCGTTTTAAGCCTTCTAACAGAATTTCTGCTACATCACGGTTAGCAATGGCACCGACAATTCCACACACAGTTTACTCCTCGCTATTTTGATTTGGTAGGTCGCTTCCAGCCACTAATTTGCCTTTGTTTAACACGACTTACCACAAGTTCATTGTCCCCCACGTTGCTAGTAACCGTTGTTCCTGCTGCAATGGTTGCGCCTTTCCCAATTTTCACAGGGGCAATTAACTGTGTATCAGAGCCAACAAAGACATCGTCTTCAATAATGGTTTCAAATTTGTTTGCACCATCATAATTACAAGTGATAGTGCCTGCACCGATATTAACGTTACTCCCTATTTCACTATCTCCAAGGTAACTTAAATGACCCGCTTTACTGGCTTTGCCTAAATGGGCTTTTTTAAGTTCAACAAAGTTGCCGACATGTGCCTTTTCATCGAGTTTTGAGCCTGGACGTAATCGAGCAAAAGGCCCTATCGTACATTGTTCAGCAATGATTGAATCTTCAATTATGCTATAAGGACTAATTTCACTATTATCGCCAATGATGCAGTTTTTTAAGATACATCCAGCACCGATAAAGACGTTATTCCCTAATTTGACATTGCCTTTGATGATGACGTTACAATCAATGGTGACATCCATACCATGTGAAAGAGTGCCTCGTAAGTCAAATCGCTCGGGATCAAGTAGAGTCACGCCTGCGTTAAGTAAACATTTTGCTTGTTGCTGTTGATAGTGGCGCTCTAGCGTGGCCAATTGTAGACGATTATTAACTCCCTCAACTTCAAATTGTTCAATAGGGTGAGCAGTAATAATGTCATATCCATCTTGATAAGCAAAATTGATAATATCAGTAAGATAGTACTCTTTTTGTGCATTATGATTGGTTAAACGAGATAACCAGTTTTTCAATAGTTTTCCTGTTACGATCATAATGCCCGTATTAATTTCATTAATTTTTTGCTGTTCTGGCGTGGCATCTTTTTGTTCAACAATGGCGGTCACTTTGCCATTATTACGCTCAATACGTCCATAACCAGTTGGATCATCCAGTTTAACGGTTAACAGTGCAATACCTTGTTTGGGTTTATTGTTAATTAAAGTTTGCAATGTTTGAACCGATATAAGTGGCGTATCACCATATAAAATCAAAATATCTTCTTCATCTTGAATATAAGGTATGGCTTGCTGGACTGCGTGTCCTGTTCCAAGTTGCTCAGCTTGAAAAACAAGATTTACAGATTGATTTTCCAGTGCCTTTTCAAGCTGATCTTTGCCATGTCCATAGATAATATTGATATAATGGGGATTAAGTTGTTGAACAGTATCAATAACATGTTGTAACATCGGTTTATCGCCGATTTTGTGTAAAACTTTAGGAAGGTTGGAATACATCCGTGTGCCTTTTCCTGCCGCCAAAATAATTGCACTCAGTTTTGGAGGTGAAATCGTCATATTCAGTTCCGGTCTGGTTAAATTAGCTTAATACTATAATCAAAGTTTTGCATGAAATCATCCCGAATTTGTTAATTTTTATCATAAAAAAAGTAATATTGATAATTAGTCGATATTTAAAATAAAGAGGCAATGTTATGACCACTGCTATTAAAGTCTTGTTACTTTATACTACGCACGAAAAACAAACACTCAAAATTATGGAGCGAATAAAAAATCGTTTGGGTCACAAGTGTGATTGTGACGTGATTGAGTTATTACCGGATACCAAAATCGATTTAACACCTTATCAAGCAGTGCTTCTTGGAAGTTCAATTCGTTATGGTTTTTACAGTAAAATAATGAAAAAATTTATTGATGCTCATTATCAGCAATTAAATCAAATAAAGTCTGGATTTTTTGGGGTGAATATGGTGGCAAGAAAGCCCAATAAAAATACCCCTGAAACCAATTTATATACCAGAAAGTTTTTAGCTAAAATATTATGGAAACCGACCATCAAAGCTGTCTTTGCCGGGGCACTTTATTATCCACAATATAATTGGTTTGACCGTAATATGATCCGTTTTATTATGTGGCTTGGAAAAGGTGATACCGATGTAAGTAAACCCATGATTGAATATACAGATTGGTCAAAAGTAGAAGAGTTTGCTGATCAGTTTTATGCCGAAGTGTGTTAATAATCTAATTTTTTGTAATATAATTTAAAAATTCTAAATGGTTATCAATTTATTGCACTCTTTTAAAGAAACTTTATGATATAGATCAACATTTGGATCAAAAAGGTGTACAATATTGCGCCTAAAGAATCTGTCTCCTAATTGGGATTTTAATTGTGATTGAAAATTTAAGAAACATAGCCATTATTGCTCACGTTGACCATGGTAAAACAACTTTGGTTGATAAATTGTTGAAACAGTCAGGTACACTTGATAATTTGCGTGGTGACGATAACGAGCGAATAATGGATTCAAATGCGCTTGAAAAAGAGCGTGGTATTACCATTTTAGCTAAAAACACAGCGATTGACTGGAATGGTTACCGTATAAATATTGTTGACACCCCAGGACATGCTGATTTTGGTGGTGAAGTTGAACGTGTTATGTCTATGGTGGATTCTGTGCTATTGCTGGTTGATGCAATGGACGGCCCAATGCCACAAACACGTTTTGTGACACAAAAAGCGTTTGCTCATGGTTTAAAACCAATCGTTGTTATTAATAAAGTTGACCGTCCGGGTGCGCGTCCTGATTGGGTTGTCGATCAAGTGTTTGACTTGTTTGTCAATTTAGGTGCGACTGATGAACAATTAGATTTTCCGATTGTTTATGCTTCAGCTTTAATGGGAATCGCAGGGCTTGACCATGAAAATATGGCTGAAGATATGACGCCATTATTCGAAGCGATTGTAAAATATGTTGAGCCACCGAAAGTTGATCTAGACGGCCCATTCCAAATGCAAATTTCACAACTTGATTATAATAATTATGTTGGCGTTATAGGCATTGGTCGCATTAAACGAGGTCGTGTAAAACCAAATCAACAAGTCACTATTATTGATAGTGAAGGGAATAAACGAACGGGTAAAGTAGGGCAAGTTTTAGGTCATTTAGGCTTGCAACGTTATGAAGCAGAAGTTGCTGAAGCTGGTGATATTATTGCTTTAACCGGATTAGGTGAGTTAGGTATTTCTGATACGATTTGTGATAATAGTTGTGTTGAAGCTTTACCTGCTTTAAGTGTTGATGAACCAACTGTAACGATGTTCTTTAATGTCAACAGTTCACCTTTTGCCGGTAAAGAAGGTAAATATGTCACTTCACGTCAAATTTTAGAACGTTTAAGAAAAGAACTCGTGCATAATGTTGCGCTTCGTGTAGAAGAAACGCCAGATCCGGATGCATTTAGAGTATCTGGTCGAGGTGAATTGCATTTATCTGTATTAATCGAAAATATGCGTCGTGAAGGTTATGAATTAGGGGTATCACGCCCTAAAGTTATTTATCGTGACATTGACGGTAAAAAACAAGAACCATTTGAACAAGTGACGCTTGATATTGAAGAGCAACATCAAGGTTCAGTGATGGAAGCACTTGGTTTACGTAAAGGCGATTTAACCAATATGTTACCTGATGGTAAAGGACGTGTACGTTTAGATTATGTGATTCCAAGCCGTGGTCTTATCGGTTTTAGAACTGAATTTATGACAATGACCTCGGGTACCGGTTTACTTTATTCTACATTCAGTCATTATGATGATGTGCGTCCGGGTGAAATTGGACAACGTAATAACGGGGTAATGATTTCGAACGGTACGGGTAAAGCATTAGCGTATGCGCTTTATAGCTTGCAAGATCGTGGTAAATTATTCTTAGGTCATGGTGCTGAAGTTTATGAAGGTCAAATTATTGGTATTCATACTCGATCAAATGATTTAACGGTTAACTGTTTAACAGGTAAAAAATTAACCAATATGCGTGCGTCAGGTACTGATGAAGCGACAACACTTTCACCACCTGTTAAGATGTCATTAGAACAAGCATTAGAGTTTATTGATGATGATGAATTAGTCGAAGTTACACCATTATCGATTCGTATTCGTAAACGTCATTTAACTGAAAATGATCGTAAACGAGCATTCAGAAGTGGCAATAAAGACTAATACATGTTTGATGTTAACCGAATGAATAATTGGTTGGCATAGAGTCTTAAATAAAAACCTCGCTACTTAGCGAGGTTTTTTTTGGCTTTTACTCTGGCAATCGCATCAGCAATTGACTGTTTACGATCGGTTTGATTGACCGATTTTTGAGTATTACTTGTTGGCACAGTGCGAGGAAATAATATTGTCGGTGGAACTAACTGATTGTGATTGAGCCGTTGCTGTTTTTTCTGCGTTAACTGTAACTCTTCTGCGTCACTTAGTCTCACGCCTAAAGTGCTTAAAGTAATACAGTCCGTTGGGCAGGTATTAATACAATTACTACATGCGGTACATAATTGTGGCAAAATGGAATGTAAAACTTGTTTACTGCCAACAATTGCATCGGTTGGACAAACGCGAATACATTTGCCACAGCCAATACAGTTTTGTTCATCTATAAATGCTTTATATTGTTGTTTGGTTTGCATAATCACTTCTTGCATTAGCTTAAACCTATAATATTACCATCTTTGTCAATATCAATTTGCCTATATGCTGGATTGGTACCAAGTCCAGGCATGGTCATGACGTTTCCTGCATAAACTCGAATAAAACCAGCACCAGCGGATATGGCTAGATGACTGATATCGACATCAAAGTTAGTAGGGACATTTTTTAAGTTGGCATCAGCACTAATTGACATAGGAGTTTTAGCAATACAAAGTGGCAGATGATCCAGTTTCAATGCTTCGATCTCTTTAATGTTTTCCAATGCTTTAGCGGATAAGTTTGCTTTATTAGCACCATATTTTTTTACCATAGTTTGAATCTTATCAATCAATGGCATGTTATCTGGGTAGGGCAATTGAATTTTACTCGGCATAGCGCAAGCTTTGATAACATGCTCAGCCAGTTTTTCAGCACCTTTACCACCTTGTGTAAAGACTTCACTAATTTCACACGCCAATGCGCCATGTTCAACCGCGTATTTTTGTAAGAAAGCAAGTTCTTTTTCGCTATCATGTGGAAAGCGATTTATAGCTACAATGACTTGTAAACCATAACTTTTGGCATTATTAATATGCCATGCCAAGTTAGCTGCACCAATTTCAAGTAATTCAACATTAGATTCCGATATCTCTTTTGGAATGGGTTGACCCGGTTTAATGTTATATTTACCACTGTTAGATTTTAAACTTCGTACAGTCGCTACCAATACAACACAATCGGCTTTGATTCCTGCTTGGCGATATTTGATATTGAAGAATTTTTCCATCCCCATATCCGATCCAAATCCTGCTTCAGTCACCACATAGTCAGCAAGTTTTAATGCAATGCGATCCGCAATAACAGAAGAGTTACCATGCGCAATATTAGCAAAAGGCCCGGCATGAATTAAAACCGGTGTATTTTCGACAGTTTGCATCAGATTTGGGTTAATGGCATTTTTAAGTAATACTGTCATTGCACCTGCAACTTCAAGTTGCTCAGCCGTTATTGGTTCGCCATTAGTATTATAAGCTAAAATAATACGTCCAATGCGTTCACGCATATCTTGTAAATCCGAAGCTAAAGCTAAAATTGCCATAAGCTCAGAAGCAGCGGTAATTTCAAATCCATCTTGACGTTCAACGCCATTTACACCGCCACCGACGCCAACAGTAATTTTACGTAATGCTCGATCGTTATGATCAATGACGCGTTTCCAAACAATGCGATGAATATCAATATTTAAACGAGGTAATCCCGTTTCGTTTGTGAATTCATCACCAAGACGATCTTCGTGATAAAGTCGTGAATCTAATGCTGCCGATGCTAAATCATGCGCTGCTGTTATCGCATGGATGTCACCCGTTAAATGTAAATTTAATGTCTCCATCGGTAATACTTCGGCTTGCCCACCACCGGCTGCGCCACCTTTTACACCAAATACCGGTCCAAGACTGGGTTGACGAATGCAAGCAATCGCTTTTTTGCCTAAGTAATTCAATCCTTCACTTAGCCCAATGGTATTGACCGTTTTACCTTCTCCAAGGGGAGTTGGCGTTATAGCAGTAACAAGTACCAATTTGCCTGTTGTTTTGTTTTGATTTTCTTTGATAATGGATAAATCGATCTTGGCTACATGTTTACCATAAGGAAGGACAAATTCTTCAGGTATATTACAGTGATTGGCAATTTCGGTAATTGGGCGTAAAGACATATTCGTTCTCATATAACAATAAATTGGGCTAACAGTATAAATAATTTGAATTGCCGAATAAAGCGACAATTTTTATCTTTGTTGATTTTCGGCACAATCCTCAATTATATTGTTATAATAAATAAAATATTCAATCAAAGGATAATTATTAAATGAATTGGTTTTCAGTATATTCTCTTTTCTTAGCTGAAACAGCTACTGTTGTTGTTGCAATTTTAGCCGTGCTGATCTTCATATTAAGTCAGCGTCGCAAATCGGCAACGATTGCTGGTCGCTTATCGGTAAAAGATGTCAGTCAAGAGTATGAACAAGTTAAAGATGAAATGTTAATGTCGAGCATGGACGAGCTCGAAGCTAAGCAGTTTATGAAAGATCTCAAAAAACAGAAAAAGCTTGAGAAGAAACAGGCAAAATTAGCAGCTAAGCAAAAAAAGAAACAGGAAAAAGCGGGCGAACAGCCTAAAGCAGGGATCTCCGAAGATTCGTCTGATTCACAGACCATTAACCAAACGGACGAAAAGACCAAACCCAAACTATTTGTGTTATCTTTTAATGGTAGTATGGATGCGCACGAAGTTGAAGAATTACGTCAAGAAATTACGGCGGTATTAGCGATTATTAAACTTGAAGATGAAGTTGTGATTAAACTTGAAAGTCCTGGTGGTGTTGTACATGGTTATGGATTAGCTGCGTCACAGTTATTACGTTTCAGAACTCGTAATATTTCTTTTACTGCTGTCGTTGATAAAGTGGCTGCGAGTGGTGGATATATGATGGCATGTACTGCCAATAAAATTGTTGCAGCACCTTTTGCTATCGTTGGTTCGATTGGCGTGGTTGCTCAGATTCCTAACTTTAATCGCTTACTTAAAAAGCATGATGTGGATATTGAGTTACAAACAGCAGGGGAGTATAAACGGACGTTAACTATGTTTGGTGAAAACACTGATGAAGGTCGCCAAAAATTCAAACAAGAACTTGAAGAAACTCATCTGTTATTTAAAGATTTTGTTAAAGAGTATCGTCCCAATATCGATATCGATCAAGTGGCAACGGGTGAACACTGGTTTGCAACACAAGCAAAAGATAAAGGCTTGGTGGATGAAATCAGTACCAGTGATGATTTTATTTTATCTCACTTGGATTCGCATAAGATTATTTCTGTCAGTTATCAACGTAGACAAAAACTTTCTGAGAAAATCTCAAAAAATGTGGTAAAAAGCGTTGAAAGATTGTTTTTCAGGCAAGGAAATGGCCTGTAATGCCCTTTTTATTCGCCTGAAACTGAGTATTAATTACTTCCCCCTAGAAAATAACAACTGTAATTAAGTTATACAGTTGTTATTTTTAAAAAAACTAGATACGTTTAATAATAATTGAAGTGTTGATACCGCCAAAAGCAAAATTATTGGTTTGCATATATTCAATATCCAAATTTCGACCTGAACCGACAATATAATCCAAGTCACCACAAGCAGGATCGACATTTTCAAGGTTAATAGTTGGGTTGAACCAACCACTATGCATCATTTCGACAGATAACCAAGCTTCAATTGCACCACAAGCCCCAAGTGTATGTCCAAAATAGCTTTTTAATGACGATATTGGGGTTTGGTTACCATAGATATTGGCAACAGCATTACTTTCGGCTATATCACCTCTGGCGGTAGCTGTACCGTGAGCACTAATGTAACCAATTTGTTTAGGATCTAATCTTGCTTGTTGTAAAGCTTGTTCCATACAGATTTGAATGGTTTCTTGGCGTGGTTGTGTGATATGACTAGCATCGCAATTGGTTTTAAAACTGATAATTTCACCATATATTTTAGCACCTCGGGCTTTGGCATGTTCATACTCTTCCAGTATAAGTACACCGGCTCCTTCACCAATAACCAGTCCGTCTCTATCCCGATCATAAGGTCGTGGTGATTTTTCTGGTTGATCGTTTAATTGGCTTGTTGCGAATAAAGTATCAAATACAGCAGCTTCGGAAGGGCATAACTCTTCAGCGCCTCCAGCAACCATAATAGTTTGCATCCCGTATTTAATGGCTTCATAAGCATATCCAATAGCTTGGCTTCCAGAAGTACAAGCACTCGAGGTTGTTATCAATCTACCTTTTAATCCAAAAAATAAGCCAGTGTTTACCGCTGTTGTATGTGGCATCATTTGTATATAGGTGGTCGCCGTTATGTTGTTAGTATGTTTTTCGTTTAACATAGTTGCAAATTCAGCAACCGGCTGAGTGCTTCCTGTTGAAGAACCAAAAGCGATACCTGTTTCACCATTCGTTAGGATTGGATCATCTAATAATCCTGCTTTTTCTAACGCTAGTTCTGTTGCTTTGGTCGACAGTAATGATACTCTACCCATAGAGCGAGTTTTTTTACGGGTATAATGTTCTGGCAAGGTAAAATTGTCGATAGGGGCACCCAATTTTGTGTGTAGTCCGTCATAAATTTCCCATTCAGGCATATATCTGACGGCATTATTTAATTGCTTTAAATTTGTTTGTACACTTAACCAGTCATTGCCAAATGCCGTGACACCACCCATACCTGTTATAACGACTCTTTTGGTCATATCATTCCTCCATTGATTGAAATGACTTGGCGTGTGATATATCCTGCTAAATCTGACATTAAATAGCTGGCAAGCCCCGCAACTTCTTCAACCTGTCCCATTCGTTTTAATGGAATCATTTTCATTGCTTCTTGCAGTGCAATGGGCTCCATATCTAATATGCCAGTATCAATTAATCCCGGAGCAATACAATTAACAGTGATTTTTCGTTTAGCCAGTTCAAGTGCTAATGCTTTACTTGCGCCGATTACCCCCGCTTTTGCTGCGCTATAATTAACTTGCCCTCGATTGCCTGCTATGCCAGAGACAGATGAGATAACAATAATACGCCCGCCACGGCGTAGTCCAATCATTGGCATAATACAAGGATGAAGAACATTATAAAAACTGTCGAGATCTGTATGAATAACATCTTTCCAATCATTTTCTGTTAGTGCAGGGAAGGCGCCATCTCGTATGATTCCTGCATTGTTCACAACACCATAATAGGCGCCGTTAAGTGCAATATCTTGCTCAATCGTTTGTTGACATTGCGAATGGTTACTGACATCAAATTGTATTAAACGTGCTTTACCACCCAATTTTTCAATGGTAGCTAGAGTATCAAGTGCGCCTTGCTTATCACTGTGGTAATGAACGGCGATAGTGAAACCATCTTGTGAAAGTTTGTAAGCAATCGCTTGACCAATTCCTTTACTTGCCCCAGTGACAAGTACTGTTCTTTCCATTATTGTTCTTCTCCTATCCAAATCGCTGTTGACCAAATAAATTGTCTAATTCGCATTCATCTGGTTCATAAACATTTAATTTTCCGGTTGTAACGATTTCTTGATTGATCATAATTTTGCATTCAAAATTAGCCAATTTGGCATCATTAAGTACCAAATTTGCATGAATCATTAAATGACTATTGCATGGAAAGGCGTTTAACGTACTTTTAATTGCGCGTCCGCCTAATAACATACCAAGTGTGGGTTTTTTATCACTCACCATGCCATGATAACCATTCCATACACCTATAGTTTGAGCCATTAACTCAACGGCATAAAAATTTGGTAACGTATCATCTTCATTTAAAAAAGGGGATAGTATGCCTTGTTTATTTACCTCAACACTGCAAATGCATTGCTGTGCATCAACAAAGTGAACCTTTTCAATCATGACCATTGGTTTTTCGTGTGGTAAATAATAACTTGCTAAATGATATTGCATTAAACTTTTCCAATTATAAGTGATGTATTATTGCCTCCAAATGCAAAAGAATTTGACATTATAATAGGTTTTTTTAACATCATTTCTTGAGTAACTATGTTGATTTTATCCAGATTTTCATCATATTGCGATATTGAAAAATCTTGTTTAGGTAGATAAATATTTTGTTCAAGTAATAAATAACTAATAGCTAATTCGGTGGCAGCCGCACTACCTAAAGTATGCCCGGTCAGATGTTTTGTTGAGCTACAGGGTGGTAATGTTTGATTAAATAATCGGTAGACTGCTTTACTTTCAGCGATATCATTCAATATGGTTGCTGTACCATGTAAATTAATATAACCAATTTGGCTTGGTTGCAATTTTGCATCATTAAGAGCTAATTGCATCGCTTGTTCAGCGCCAATGCCTTCGGGATGAGGTGAAGATATATGATAAGCATCGGAGGATTCGCCTGTACCTAAAACGGCAATGTTACTCGTTTCGGTTTTCGTTAATAAAAATATTGCGCCTGCTTCACCAATATTTATTCCGTTACGATTTTGGGCAAAAGGCATACAAGGATTTTCTGATAGAGCTTCTAGGGCATTAAAACCATTAATAGGCATTCTGCCAAGACTATCTGCACCGCCCACTATTGCAGCATCAACAATACCTGCTTCAATAAGTCGTTTACCACTGATAATTGCTCTGGCGCTCGACGTACAAGCAGTTGATATGGTATAGCTTGGGCCTTGTAATTTTAGTAAAGCCTTAAGGAAGGAAGACGGATCCCCCAACTCTTGTTGATTGTAGGTAAATAAGTTTTGTTGATTATTATTGGTTAAACAATGTTTAATATAAATATCACCTTCATGAATTCCTGATGTGCTGGTTCCCATTATGATAGCAACACGTTGAGTACCGTATTTTTCGATAGTTTGATGAATTTCATGCTGAATTTGTAAATAAGCTGCATACAATAATTGATTATTGCGCGTTCCATATTGGGATAAATGTTCTGGAATATCAGGCAAGTTGTCTTTCACTTTGCCTAACCAGGTTTTTTTACCATTTAATAACCAGTGATTTTCTTCAACCAGACAGTGTCTGGCGCCAGATTTTTCTGTTAAATTTTGTTTTATCTCTGTAAGGTTATTACCTAAAGCATTAATTGCACCAAGTGCCGCTATATATATCATTTAGCTGTATCCATACTTTGTATAATAATTTGATATCCAAATATTTGATGTTCAATTCGGATCGGTTTGCGGATCTGATCAGACAGTTTTTCTTGATAAGTTATGGTCAGTATAGGTTCATTTTTATCATCTGATAAGATTCGGTTAAATTCATTATCAACCAGAATCCAACCTTTCGGTAATGAAGATTGCCACTCTTTGGTTGGTAAAATGCTAAACAAAATATCTGATAGAACTTGCTCTGGAGGAGGCAGTTCTTTAACAAAAATGTTCTGTTTAGTTTTAACATTTTTTCCGTCATATTCAAGTTCAAATAGCCGCACTCCTAATGCAGATAGTGCCACAACTTTCAATTGATTTTGATTCGCATCCACTAACGTAATAATTGAATTTTCGTGATTGTGGTATTTAAATTTAAGAAGTTGTTGGTCGTGATAAGGTTGATTAAATTTGGGCGATGGCAATTTGATATTAATTTGCTTAGTTAACCAAGCTTTTGGTTGTTCAGATTGATGTGCGCACGCTGAAATGAGTGTTGTTAGTGCTAAAATCAGTAAAACTAAATATTTCTTCATCCAAAAATTCCTGATATTTCTATTTATTTGTGTTTTATGTTTTATTTCTTATAACAAGTGGAGCAAATAAAAAAGCGCCAAATATGCCACTTGTTAAAACTAAACCAAATCCCATAATTGCACTAGTATGGCTAATAATGAGTAGACCAAACGATAATAATGTTGTTAAGGCAGCCAAAGTCACTGCCAATAGTGCACTTTGAGTTTGGCTTTTATCATTACTTAAAAATAGACTATAGTCGATACCGATGCCAATGACAAGAATCAGTGCTAACATTGAGAATAAATTTATTGTTTGCCCTATTATACCATGTACCGATAGCGCGATACCAATTGATAACAGTGTAGGTAATGTGCTTTTTAACGCAAATTTTAAACCTTGTTTGAAATTATAAAAAATAAAGCACAAACAAATAATTAATACGGCTCCAACCATTAATTGTGATAAATGGATTCGATAATGGGTAAACATGGTATTAAATTCTGAACGGCGATCTAACCAATAAATACCTTGATCTGGTTTGGATAACGCCTTAAGTTCACTTAATTGCTCAATACCACTAATGGGAATTAATGTTGCACTTTTCCCATCTTTTAATGATAACCAGAGTAACTTTCTACCTTGACTAATTGCACTTTGTTGCCATTGTTCGGGGGTGATAACATCAATAGGGTGCACAATGTTTGGTGTATTTGCATTAATTCCTAATTGTTGCAATGAAGCTAGGATTTTAGGGGCATTTTGCTGAATTAGCGCAACATTTTTTTGCTGTTTTTTAATAGAAGGCAAATTAATCGTTTGATATTGTGTAAATACGCCTTGTTGTTTTGCATGTTCTAATTGCGGGATAAAATTTTCAAGCCGCTGTAATGTTTGTTGAGCATTATCGCCAAAAACAATAAACCACTTTTGTTCGTTTGATTGGTGTGTAATACTCACTATCTGTTTTTCCTGTTGTTGTAGTTCGGCTGGCAAAGTTTGTAATTTACTAATATCATCATCAACTTTTAAATGTTTTAATCCATAAACAATAAAGATTAACGCAAAAATAACCATGCCCCATTGCATCACGCTCGATTGCCAAAGTTGAAGCCAAAATGTTAATAAATGTTGACCAACTTGTTCACGAACAGGTAATTTTTTAACTAAAAAAGGATACCAACATACGACTGTTAAAAATGCACCGGTTAACCCAAATACAGCAAAAACAGAAAGTTGTTTTAAACCAGGAAATGGGGCAATTAATAAAATAAGATAGGCAATAAAGCTGGTGCATAATGCAATGGACAATGTAGAAATTAATTTTTTTAAACTGCATATTGCTGATTCACGGTTGCCATGAAGCAAACGCTCGGTTAGATAATGCAAAGAATAGTCAATTGTGATGCCAATGATACTGGTACTCATGACAAGTGTCATAATATGAATTTCACCAAATATTGAGAGAACCGCAACTAATCCACAAATCATACCAATAAAAATTGATAACAATGAAAGAAAAACAGGTCTGACAGAGCGGAATACCGTAATCATTAATATAATAATGCCAATAATGGATAAACTGCCAATCGTGGTAATATCTGCTTTTGCCTCAGTACTTGCGTGATCACTATAGAACAGTACGCCCCGTTTTAAAATTTGAGTATCAGGCCACTTTGTTTTTAACTGTTCAGCTAACAAATTAAGTTGTGTCACCATTTGATGTGAAGCGTTCATATTAAACGATGAACCGTTTAATTCGGCATAAATCATATACCAAATGTCACCTTGTGCATCTTGGGCTGCTAGCCAATTATTTTTTATTGTTAAATGATGCGTGTCACTTAGTTGATTTAGTTGAGATGAACGGGTAAGTAATAAGGGATCGTGGTTAAGTTCGGCTGCACTAACACCACTAAATGGCGAATAAAGTTGGCTTTGAATCCAACTAAATTGAGTACCAGTTTTAAGTCGTTCAATGGTTTTTGCATCCAATAATTGATAACGATATTGATAAGTAAAAGTCCCCCAATTTTGCTGAAAATTTTCATCAATTAGCCCATTAACTTCAGCGATGAAAGACTGTTGTTTTAGATTTTGGTACCACCATGTTATGGGGGCTAAATTATGGGGATCTGTCGATTTGATTAACCAAACCAGTTGTTTATCAAGCCTGTCTTGAAATCCATTAATAAGTTCTGTCGGCACATCGTGAGTTTGTTCTTTCGGTAACAGTGATAGGACACTACTGTTAAGTTTGCTATTCAAAATAAGATAACCGAGCGCAAGCATTAAACCCATAACGACTAACAGCCACCAAAAAGCTCGTTTTTTTGATTTCATTGAATTATTTGAATAATGATAGTTCATGTTCTGTCAAATTAGCCGTTTGATGTTTTGAAAAAGTGATCACTGTTTTATCATGTTGCATATCATTGAGTGTTATCGTATTTAAATGTTTATGACCAGTCAGAATTATCTCTTTAAATATTTTGTTCAATGGCGCAAGTTTGGGGGTAAGGATAAGTGTCCATTGATGCTCTTGTTCTGACAAATTTATCATGAAGTTATTTTCTAACTTTTGTTTATCAGCAGTGAAAATAGCTGTTAGCAAATGGTTAAATTCGAATAATTGAGGTTGATTTTCAGCGGTAATAATTTGAGGCGTTTGATCATCGATGAGTTGCTCCATTCTTTGATTATTCATTTTCAAAGTCATCGTAAAGGGTGTTTGTTGTTGCCACCATAATCCCCATTTTTGGGATAAAATCATCTTTCCGGTTGAATGAAGCGGATTGGATAATCCATTTATATAACGATTTTGCGTAAAATCCGCTCGAATCACCTCATTTTTACTGAATTGGTGTTGCAGTTCATTAAGTGTGATAGCGTAAGTTAGGCTTGAAAAAAATATTGCAAGGGTAGTCAATAGGAGCGCAATAAATTTATTCATTTTTATAATCCAAATTGATTTAAGAAAATTTGAGGGGTGATAAAGCTCATTTCTTGTGTTGAAGCAGAAACGGCAACTTGTATGGTATAGCCTGATGTCATTTTTTTTTCGGTTTTAGCATCTAAAATGAGATAATTAATTTTTATCCGATGTTCGTATTCTACCAAGGTAGCAACGATTTTTAATGTTTGTTCTGCTATCGTCGGCGATATGTATTTTATTCGCGTATCAACAATCGGCCACAAATAGCCAGAGTCGATCATTTCTTGATAACCGTAATTAAATTTTTGGAATAGGGCTTCTCTTGCTTTTTCAAAAAATTTTAGATAATTACCATGCCATACCACTCCCATTGCATCTGTATCATGGAATGAAGTGGTATATTCAATTGTTACGCTGTGTTTCAAATCATTTTTCATTGCTTTTATTTCTTATATTTAATTTATTGGGATCGGGTTGACTGAATTGCCAAAAATCAAAGAAATTAAACCAGTCTAAAGGGGATAAAAGGCAGTAATATTCTAATCTTTTTGCATAGTTTTGAATGATCATTTCAAGTTCAGCTTGGCGATTTTTTCTTGATGTAATCAGTTTATCAGCAAAATGCTCTAAATAGACTTGATAACGCCCATTGGGTTTCAGCCCCCAAACTAAATAGACAGGGTAACCTAAAGCTGATGCCAAAACAAAACTACCTTTAGGAAATGGCGCTGGTTTACCCAAAAAATCAGCCCAGATTACGCTGTTTTCTTGAATTCTTTGGTGAGGATTGCTTGATGTTCTATCACCCACAATAGCGACCCATTCACCGGCTTCAAGCTTTTGTTTAAGTAAGATTGCTGTATCTGGCCCTAAACTATCAACTTCAATTAAATTAAAGGTTGAGGCTTGATTGACTTCTTTTAATACTTGGTTAAATCGTGCGGCATTTTTTTTTAACACTAATGCATTAATTTTTACATCATGTGAACATTCTGCAATGGCTCGGCACATTTCTATGTCACCGAGATGTGAGCAGATTAACACTATGCCTTGTTTTTCATTTATTAAATCGAAAAATATTTGTTTGCTGGATGAATAAATATCTTGAATGTTGATATCCCCTTGCCAGCTGGCTAATTTATCTAAGAGTGAATCGCCAAAACGCTGAAAATGCCGAAAAGAAGTCAGTTGTTTTTTATCAACTAACGGGACATTTTCATAAAATTGTTTAACTTGTTGCAAATAGTTTTTTGATGCTTGACGTTGTTTTTTTCCAGTTAACCAAAAATAACTTATAACCGGAAACATGATCGTTTTTGCTACTTTTTTGCCAAAAATTTGGTAAAGTTTGAGGATCAATTTGATTCCCCAAAGACCTTTTCTTTCTTCTATCTGTGACCAATGTGACGGTGAAGCCTTTTGGGATGTGTTTCGTTTAATTAATGTTGGGATACGTGGCAACATTCCAAAAACTAATCGGGTATGCATCCATGTGATGAGTAAATTATCTTTTAATGGTTTAAAGTGTGAAATCCCATTTTCAGGATAAGTGACTTGAGTAGGAACAAAAATCGATGGCATACCTTGCCAGTACAACCTCACCATAATATCTGTATCAAAATCCATTCTTTTTCCAATTTGATAATGCGCAATTAAATTACATGTTTGTTGCAAAGGATAGATACGTAATCCGCACATGCTATCTTTAATTGAAAATGATAAGGTTTCAACCCAGACCCAAAAATGAGTAATATATCGGGCAATGAGCCGATGTTTAGGAACAGAGCTATCATAAACAGGGCAACCCGAGATAAGTGCATACGGATTTGATTGTGACTGATGAATCAATTCGGCAATAATGTCGGTATCATGTTGTCCGTCTGCATCGATTTGTATCGCATAGGTATAGCCTTGATTTAAAGCATAATTGAACCCAGCCATAACCGCCGCTCCTTTACCTTGATTAATCGGTAAATGAATTAAGGTTACCCAAGTAAATTGGCTCGTGATTTGTTTAAGTTGCTGCGCTGCATCGGGGTCGCTACCATCATCGACTAAAATACAAGTTAATTGATAAGATTCAATGCGTTTAAGTACGTCTGATAGCGTTTGGCTATGATTATAACAAGGAATAACAAAGCAATAATCTGTTGCTGGATGTAATGACGCTACTGACATAAGGTTAGCTTTCCTGAACTAGCAACTTTATGACTATTATTGTTGGTAATAGTATAGTTAAATTCAAGTTTATTGGATTGTTTATGCCAAACTAAATTTAAAATAATAGGATCATTAGGCAAAACAGGGCATTGAAATTTGACAAGATCGATTGATATTAGATTAAATTTTCTACCAAAGATTTGATTAGCATAATAAATCGCCCAGTTTAGTTGAACAACGCCCGGTAATAATGGTTGAGACGGAAAGTGTCCTTTAAACCAGAAAAGATCATCTGGAACAGTAAATTCAATGCTTGCTTCAGTTTTAGTCAAATGATCTATTTCGCTAACATTGGTTATTATTTCATTTACATATTTTTTATTCATTATTCTTCTTTAACGCATTAAACAATGCTTTTAATTCAATGTAACTGGATTTTCCTTGAGAATTCTTAGGAAGAAACTCAACAAATCGCCATCTTTTGGGCATTTCAATTAATGATAATGTATCTTTCAATAAAAGTCGAAAATATTGTGTTAATTTTAAATGACTGTAGGTTTGCAAAAGTTTTTTATGGCTTGGCGTTAATTGAATAACGGCACCAAGTATTGTTCGATTATTTTGTTCTAATGGAATAATTATTACCTGTTCAACTTCGTTAAGTTGATTAATTTTATTTTCTATATGGGTAAGTGAAACTCGATTTTCAGAGATCTTAATTATTTTGTCTTTCCGTCCCGATAGATGAAAGTACTTATTACTGACTATTTTAATTTTATCATTCAGAACTTCAGGTTGATCTAATAATGGCGTGTATAAAATGGCTTGTTGCCAACGTTGATCATACTCAATTAGCATAGAAGAAAAAAGCGTCCATGGCGTATTCGGCTGGGTTTGTTGTCGAGTAGCGATAATACCGGTTTCACTTGAACCATAGATTTCATTTGGTAAAACGCCTAAATTTTCGAAACAAAATTGTGATTCTTGATAACTTAATTTACCTGCGGATGAAATCACTTTATCACAGTTTATCACGGGTAAATGATTATCTAACGTTTTAATAATCGATGGAGTTGTGATGTAAATAATACGTTTATTCTTGAATGTTGCCAAATGTTCTTGATAAAGCACGGGTTCACAAACAAAGGGTATTTTACAGCACAGTGATAACATGATTTTAAACGTTAATCCGTACATGTGTTCATGTGACACAGATGCAATGACAAGATCAGAAGTTGATTTTCCCCAATCTTTATTAAGTATTTCAATTTCATGTTGTAACTGATAAACCGATTTTTCAATAGGTTTTGGCAGACCCGTTGAGCCAGAGGTAAAGAGCGTTAATGTCTGTTGTTTAAAATCATAAGTTAATTGCTGTTTTTCATTGCAAAAATTTGCTAATGGTAATTGATTAATATTGATGATCTTCTTATCGATAAATTGACTGCTATTCAGCTCGTTATCGGTTAAAAGAGCGGTGTAGTATTGGTGCATCTCTTGATGAGATGGATTAAGGAGTAGAGGCTGTTTTCCTGAATAAAATAATGCCAATAATCCCGCTACGAAATTAAAACTATCATGCATTGATAATGCCCATAATTGGTTATTATCGTGTTTTAATGCATGGCAAATTTCGAATACTTTGGTTTTAAGATCCGCAACGGTTAAAGGTTGTTTGTGTCTAAATGCGATAACTTCTTGTTCTGATCGCAGTAACTGCTGTGATAATAGATTTAACGTTGAAATTTTTGACGGATTAGCCATTCCATTCCCATACAAATTCCGATTAAAAGGTAGCTAATTAAGCCATTATAAATTGTCCACCAATACATGTTTTCAAGTAAGCATGTTATTAAGGCGACAGAGCCATTAAAAATAAAAAATAGACTCCAAAAAATAGTCACATTACGTTTATAACGTATAGCCTGATCGGGTAATTGTGGATTGTTCATTCTGGCAAATTTTTCAATTATTGTTTGTGGTTGAGTTAATGAGTAACTAAATACAATAAAAAATATCAAATTAACGGCTACCGGATAAAACAGTAGGAGTTGATATTTTGAAAATAGCCAGCTAATTACGGTCAACAATAACCCAAAACATGTTACAACTATGCTTAGCCATTTAATATTTGAAAATAGTTTTGGTAATGTAATTAACCTAAAAACAAATAAAAATATCAAATAAAAAATAGCTAATTCAACATGTTGGTAGTGTAGTGATAAGTAAATAATAAATGGATAAAAGACAAATAAAATATTGGTTATCTTGTTTATTATTGACTTAACTTTGTTCATATTATTATTTTATTATTGATTATTAACTAGTTTGTTTACTGCTTCAACAACATCTTGGACTGTTCTTACCGATTTGAATGTCTCAGGATCAACTTTTTTACCAATCTTTTTTTGTAGATGAACGACTAAATCAACAGCATCAATACTATCAAGATCTAACTCTTCAAAAAGTTTTGATTCGGGTTTAATATCGTCTGGCGATAATTCGAAAAGTTGTACAAGTGCAGATTGAACTTGTTCAAAAATTTGTTGCTTGTCCATATATTTAGGCTCCTTGTTGTTGAGACACGATAAAATCAGCTAATGTTTTAACAGAATAAAACATTTTTTTGGTATCATCACTTTCAGCGGATAATACAATACCAAATTGGTTTTTGATTGCTAAACCCAGTTCTAACGCATCAATAGAGTCTAAGCCTAAGCCTTCACCAAATAGGGGGGCTTCAGTATCTATATCCTCAGGAGTGATGTCTTCTAAATTTAATACATTAATTATTAACGTTTTAATTTCATTGTGTAGTTGTTCCATTAAAGTACCTTTATCTTTGCTATAACTTAACTATTCTCAGCCTTAATCAGGACAGAGGTTAAATATCGTGTTAATTTTCTTGCTGCGACGGTTGTATTTGGCTCGACAAAATCATCAATCGAAATTTTTTCACCAACCGTAACGTTGAATGATGTTTTTTTGATAGGGATGTCATACCATTTTTGTTGTTTTATCAAAAAAGGAGGATCGCACTGGATATGAATAAGCCGAATATCGGCATGGCAACGTAATGCAATATTTGCTGCACCTCGTTGTAATTTCATCGGTTGATCTGGAACGGTTCGAGTTCCTTCTGGGAATATGAGTATTCGCCCATTATTGGATAATATTTGTTGGCATTGTGGTAATATCTTTTCCGATTCCGCATTTAATATATATCCGGCTGTTTTGATAATACGACTAATAAAAACGTTATTTAATAATGCGCCTTTGACTAAACAATCGCAACGTGGCATAACAGAAACTAACAGTACCACATCAAGCAAAGAAGGGTGGTTAGCCACAATTAGACAATTTTTATCTTGTTTCAGTTTTTCTAGTCCATCAAATTGATATTGAATAATCCCTAATGATTTTATAATGCCGATAAAAATTTTAAAGCAAATACTTATACTATACTGAGCAACTGTTATTCGGTCGTTTTTATTCCAAATAGCTAGTCTTAATAAACTAAACCAAAAAATTGATAAGACAACAAAACCAAAAACGCCAAACAATAGGAAACCAAATGCTATTGCGAATAATCGCCAACATTGATTTAAAGTATAGATTTTTTTTGAGGTTACTGATTTAATGTCCATTGCCAATCTTGAGAATTTCCTTGAATAATAAAATGTTTTTGTTTACACAAATAAGCGTGTAAAAAAGCGATTGATTGAGGATAAATAGGTTGGTAGACCTGTGATGATTTATCGATGCTTTGACAACTTAATTGATCACCGCTTGTTAATATATAGCCAACGGCATAAGCAGGAACATGATAATTAATCTGTTTTTGATAGGTTTCTGGAACAAAACCATCAAAATCGACAAGCAAGACCTTTTTGTTACCATGATGTAAGATTGAAAATGCTTCAATTAACCCCTGTTGAAAGCTGTCATTGTGTGCAGAAATTGAGCTAATAGGTATACTTCTATTACTGATGATAGTGACTAATCCCGATGCCGTATTATGCACAGAAAGTGCGAAATCGGTCGGTGAAATATCATGATTTTGATTCATCGAAGTTAGGATTTTATGGGTTCTTTCCAATTCACCATGTTGGCTGGTGAAAATCGCTAAATCCAAATGATGATTGTCAATCAGTTCAAGTCCAACATCCACAGCTAATCGAGAGCCCATACTCATTCGACGGGCTTGCATCATCGGTATTTTTTTCGTTTTTGGTAAGGGCATATCCCAATTATGATTAAAAGATGTTGACCATAATTCCCAGTCAGATTTTGTTGAGAGACCAGAAGATAAAGCAAACCAATTTTCAATGGTAAAAGAAAAATTCATTTTTATTTCAATTTTTTAGCATTTTAATTATTTAATTCTTTACTTAACACTATTTTGTAATATTATTACAAAAAAATATCCTTTAACGGATAATTTACTAATACAATACATTAAATCAACAAAAAGGCAATAGATTGACTGGACAAGAAAACATTAGATATGGATATAACGAAGATAAATACTCTGCGTTAGAGGCGATAACGGAAGCACAAAAAATCGCATTTTCGCCTATTTTATTTCAAGCTGTCCTTTGTATGAGAGATAAAGGAATATTAGCAAGTATAGACCGAGCAAGTACTGACGGAATAACGGTTGATAAAATCATTAAAGAGATTGATTTATCTGAATATGCAATTCAATTATTACTCGATATTGGTTTAAGTATGCATGTCATTTATCAACAGCATTCCCGTTATTTTTTGGCAAAAATTGGTCATTATTTATTGCATGACAAAATGACGAAAGTTAATCTTAATTTTACTCAAGATATTTGTTATGAAAGCATGCGCTATCTTCAATCTGCTCTTGAATCGGGAAAACCAGAAGGTTTAAAAGTTTTTGGTGATTGGTCAACCATATATCCTGCCTTACAAGTGTTACCTGAAAAAGCCAAAAAAAGCTGGTTTGAATTTGACCATTTCTATTCTGATCATTCCTTTCCTGCCGCTTTTTCACATATTGAACAATTAAATCCAAAGCATATTTATGATGTGGGTGGCAATACCGGTAAATGGGCACTTTTTTGTGCTAAACAAAATCCGAATATTAGAATAACGCTTTTGGATTTACCGCAGCAAATTCATGTTGCCAAGCAAAATATTCAACAAGCTGGTTTATCTGATCGGATTGAGGGCTTTGAAGTTGATTTATTGAAAGATGAGATTTTACCCAATCAAGCTGATGTTTGGTGGATGAGTCAGTTTCTTGACTGTTTTAGTCGTGAACAAATTACTCGCATTTTAACACTAATTCATCGCAGTATGAAAGATGATGCAACGGTTTGCATTATGGATTTGTTTTGGGATAGGCAGACATTTGAGGCCGGTGCATTAAGTCTGAATGCCTCGTCTTTATATTTCACCTGTTTAGCAAATGGCAATAGTCGTTTTTACCATTCTAAAATATTTTATCAATGTTTAAATGAAGCAGGGTTTCATGTTGAAAAAGATATTGATGGCTTAGGTTATGGACATACGTTGTTAATTTGTAAAAAACGTTAAATCAAAAATTAATCACTTTTATTCAAGGAGTAAACAAATGAAGTTTTTTAAGTTGATAATAGCCACTTTTTTTATCTGTCTATTATTTGGTTGTGCCAATAAGTATGAGGCACCAAGAACAGTTGAGTCATCATCGCAAGGTTTGAGTAAAGAGCAGGTTAAAAATGCTATTTTAGCGGTGAATAAAAAACGTGATACTCGATATGGTATTTGGAAACTAGATTTAATTGATAACAACAATATTCGTGCATCGTTATTAAATCTAAAATATGAAGCTACCATGAATATCAATTTCTCTTCGGAAGGCTATAAAATTCAATATAAATCAGTTAGCCCAAATTTAATTAATAAGAAGGGTGAAGTTCATCGTAACTATAATCGTTGGGTCAATGATCTAGATTATAGAATTCGCCAAAATATCTTCAAAGTCCAGTAAATAAAATCAATTTGGAATGGAATTTAATCTCAAAATAAATTTGTCCAAAATTGATAAAAATTAAGCTCACTTTATTGTGAACTTAATAATTACCTATTTTAGTGCGTTATCATTTTTTTATGATAACGCACTAATCTTCTAAAGTATTCTCGAATTAGTTTAAATAAGTTATTACAGTAAAAATTCCTTATTTTCAAAAAGGAACAAAAAAAATTTTTTACCATTTTTCTAACGATGATATCAATTGTTAAAATTAACTTTCTATTCTTTAAATAGCAGTTTAATATATTAATGTATTCATAAAAATTAGTGAATATTCTTCAAATTCCTTTTTATATCTTTTCATATATTCTTAATTCATCATTTTAGCACTTGAGGACAATGATTATGTTTCAATGGCTTTCAAATTGGATTTTAGATGGACTCAAACACTCACCAGAAATATTATTATTTCTCTCATTGAGTTTAGGTTATTTAATTGGTGGGATTCGTATCGGTAAATTTCAGCTGGGTGGCGTAGCCGGTTCATTGCTTGTCGCTGTAGCACTGAGTGTATTTGGTGTAACTGTTGATGCTGGCGTTAAAGCGGTACTTTTCGCACTATTTATTTATGCTGTTGGGTTTGAAAGTGGCCCCCAGTTTTTCCGATCTTTAGGTATTAAAACATTACGAGAAATCTTTTTAGCACTTTTCATTGCGGTTGCAGGTTTTGTGACTGTCGTTGTTTTAGCAAAAATATTCGATTTAGATAAAGGGTTGGCAGCCGGTCTTGCCGCAGGGGGATTGACACAATCTGCTATTATGGGTACTGCTTCTGATGCGTTAACTCAGCTTGGTTTAAGCGCAGAAGAGCTAAGTCGTTTACAAGGTAATGTTACCATTGGCTATGCTGTAACTTATATCTTTGGTTCCCTTGGTGCCATTATTGTTTGTGTTAATATTTTACCTAAAATCATGGGTAGAGATATCAGCGATGATGCAATTAAGGCGCAGGCTGAACAACTTCATGGCTCGATGTTATTAGGTGCTAATCAAAATTTTGCTTTATCTGATATTAGTGGTCGTTTGTATCGGGTGACAAATAAGATCAATCAAAGTGTTTCTGATATTGAAAAAACGGTAAATGGCATTAGCATTGAACGAATAAAACGAGGCAATAAAATTCTTGAGGCAACACCTGAAACAGTGATTAAAGCTAAAGATATTATTTTAGTTGTTGGTCACCGTGATGCCATGATTCAAGCGAATGATCTTTTGGGTACAGAAATTAATTCTGCATCAGGAATGGATGTGGTGATGAATACTCAAGATGTTGAAATGCGTAATTCTCGTTATGTTGGTGAGAATTTAACACAAGTACTTTCATCTGACGAAGTAATCAGTTTAAAACATGGTATCTATTTAGTTGCGATTCATCGCGATGGTCAAAGCCTTCCATTAAACAATGATATTGTTTTAAAACTAGGTGATGTGATAACCATTTATGGGGCGGATAGTGATCTTCGACGTGTTATAGATCGAATTGGTGCACCGATTACCAAAAGCGAAAAAACAGATTGGATATTTCATGGTTTAGGTCTTGTCGTTGGGCTGATTATTGGATTAATTGTAATTCGTGTTAGCGATATTCCAATTACCCTAGGCGCAGGTGGTGGTGCATTACTTTCTGGTCTCTTATTTGGTTGGTATCGATCTTTCCATCAAACCGTAGGCAATATTCCAACTGGCGCTTTGCAACTTTTAAAAGATTTTGGTTTAGCAGGCTTTGTCGCTGTCGTGGGTTTAAGTTCTGGTCTTCAAGCAATCGATACCATTAAAGAACAAGGTTTATCACTGTTTTTAATCGGAGTTGTGGTCACTCTGTTACCGATGTTACTGGCGATTTATTTTGGTAAATATGTACTTGGTTATAAAAACTCTGCCGTATTTGCCGGTGCTTTAGCGGGTTCACGAAGTGCTAATCCAGCCTTTGGTGAAGTGCTAAATAAAGCAGGCAATTCAACACCGACTAATTCTTTTGCTATTACCTACGCACTGGCGAATGTATTCCTAACTTTATTAGGTCCATTGGTTGTGGCTTTTGTTTAAGCAAATACTCAAATTAAAGGTAAAAGATTATGAAGAACAAATCAGATTACGCAAAATATGCTAATTTAAGTCCTTTTGAATTAAAAGATAACTTAATTAAACTTGCCCAAAGCCATCCTGATCATGCTATGTTAAATGCAGGACGAGGTAATCCTAATTTTTTAGCAACTTGGCCGCGTCAAGCTTTTTTCCAGCTTGGTGTTTTTGCGATTCAAGAATCAGAAATGTCTTATTCTTATCTCAATGAAGGAGTAGGTGGTTTTCCAATTAAAGATGGATTAACAGGGCGTTTTGAGCATTTTATTCGTCAAAATTACAATACCCCTGGTGTTCCATTCTTAGGTAAAGCATTTTCGTATATTCGTGATCAACTTGGTCTTGATGAAAATGCATTTTTACAAGAAATGATAGAAGGAATTTTAGGTTGTAACTATCCTGTTCCTGATCGAATGCTACGGTTCAGCGAAAAAGTCGTCAAATCCTATGTGTTAAGACAAATGGGGGCAAGCTATCTAAATATCGATGATATCGACCTTTTTGCAACCGAAGGTGGTACAGCCGCCATGGCTTATGTTTTCAATTCGATGAAAGAAAATGGTTTGATTCATAATGGCGATAAAATTGCAATTGGTGCACCAATTTTTACCCCTTATCTTGAAATTCCAGCCTTAAATGATTATCAATTAGTTGAAGTATTAATTAATTCGGATCCTAATTTAAATTGGCAGTATCCTGAATCTGAATTACGCAAATTAGAAGATCCTGCTATTAAAGCTTTCTTTCTTGTTAACCCTTCCAATCCACCATCCGTAAAAATTGATGATAAAAGCTTAAAAATTATAGCTGATATTGTTAAAAAACGTCCTGATCTCATTATTTTAACGGATGATGTGTACGGTACATTTGCCGATGATTTCCAATCTTTGTTTGCTATTTGCCCTAAAAATACCATTTTAGTTTACTCATTCTCTAAATATTTTGGGGCAACCGGTTGGCGTTTAGGGGTAATTGCAACCGCACAAGATAAT
This sequence comes from Gilliamella sp. CG13, assembly GCF_046635805.1. Lineage (NCBI taxonomy): Bacteria > Pseudomonadati > Pseudomonadota > Gammaproteobacteria > Orbales > Orbaceae > Gilliamella > Gilliamella sp. CG13. The sequence goes on along the minus strand of NZ_JBIDFM010000001.1, from coordinate 759,922 downwards.
GTCATTGATAAAACAATTCGATCATTGCCAAGTAAAGCAAAACAAGTTTTAAATAAACGTTATAGCTCAATTGTTACCGATCCTGAAAATCTCAAATTTATTGATCGTTTAGTTGCTGACAGTCGTGCAGTTGCATTAAACCATACAGCAGGACTTTCAACACCTCAACAAGTGCAAATGGTATTATTTGCACTTTGTGAAATGATGGACACGGATGAGAGCTATAAAACAACGTTGAAAACATTAATACGTCGTCGTGCGGCTTCGCTATATCAGCATGTGGGTCTGAAACATAAAACAGATGGAAACAGTGTTGATTATTATACGCTAATCGACCTTGAACACATTTGTCGTGAACTTTATGATGATAAATTTGCAAAATGGATTCTTAAAAATAAAAATCCTTCTGAATTGCTATTTAGAATTGCTGATGAAGCGGGTGTGGTGCTATTACCGGGTAAAGGGTTTGCTGTACAACATCCTTCAGCTCGTGCCTCATTAGCTAACTTAAATGAGTATCAATATGCGGCAATTGGCTTATCGATGCGTAAACTGGCTCAAGAGTATTATGATGAATACAAAGGCAAGAAAAAATAGAAAACGAACTTAATCGTTATAATAAATCACATAAAAAGCCCTAATTATTCGGGCTTTTTTTTTATTTAATATCTAATATCAAAATTTTAATAATGAACAAAATAAAATAGCGTTTATGGATATTCCAAACTGATTATTTTTTAATGATTTTTATTATCTCTATGCGGTATAAAAATAATATTTAAGCAATAATTGTGTATCACCTGTTACCTATATTGCTGATTGATTGTTTCAATAAAGCAACATTAGGCTCTCATTGTTCAATGCTCAGTCAGAGTATTTTTAAAAGATACTTTTCATACCTTCTGGTGTATAGCGGTCTCCTTTAATATCAATACGATTTTTTAAATCATTGAGAATGGTAAGATCTTCTTTTTCAAGCGTAACAAAACAGGCATTAACATTTTCGAACAAATATTTTTCTTGTTTTGTACCAGGAATAGGAACAACACCTTCCCATTGCGCAAGCAACCACGCTAAAGCAATTTGACCACTTGTACAATCATATTTAATTGTCATCGGTTTTAGTGCATTTAATAGGAGTTTGTTGTGCTCTATGTTCGCATCTAAAAATCTTGGGTTAGTTTTACGAAAATCACCGTCTGCAAAATCTTTTCCTGACTGATATTTTCCTGTCAAAAAACCACGCCCAAGCGGAGAATAGGGAACCAGTCCAATATTTAACTCTTTTAATAGCGGTAATAGATTATCTTCAATATCCCGAGTCCAAAGTGAATATTCAGTTTGAACAACATCGACTGGAAAGACTGAATGTGCGCGGATTAATAAATCTTTAGGTACTTCACAAAGACCAACATGCTTAATTTTTCCCTCTTTTACTAATGTTGCCATCGTCTCCATTGTTTCCTCAATGGGGTTTTCGGGATTGATTCGATGAATATAAAAGAGGTCGATTTGTTCAATACCTAATCGTTTTAAAGATGCTTCACAGCATGATTTTATGTATTGAGGAGCATTATTTATTTTTCTTTCATAGCCAATAGTATTGTTTCTATCTATTCCACATTTAGTTGCAATGCATATTTGTTCTCGTTGTGATGAAGTTAATTCTTTTAGCAATGTTCCAATGAGTAATTCGTTTTGCCCACGACCATACATATCAGCTGTATCAATCAAGGTTATGCCACTATCCACAACGGAATGTAGCAACCTAATTGAGTGCTGATCATCAGTAGGGCCATAGAACTCACTCAGTCCCATAGCTCCATAACCTATTGCACTGACACTAATATCTGAGCCTAACGTTCTTTGTGGTAATTTATGCATTTAAAAGTTCTCCAATTTGTCCGTCATAATTAATCATTATTAAACCTATATACCGCTCCATCTCCCCATGTTCCTATATAATAATGATTATTGTATAAAGCTAATGCTACAGCACCTGATAACGATGAAACTAATGTATCTAATTTTTTAGTTTTTACATCAATCTGACGTACCATATTGGCTCCATTATCAATTACCGCAACCACACTAGGCGAAACAGTGACAATACCAACACCTGGTCGAGTAAATCCACTACCTAACTCAGTTTTATTGCCATTCGGGTCAATCATTGTTAAACGACCGCTATATTGAGAAACCACTAAACTATTATCAGGAAGTTGTGTGACGCCGACTGGAGTAGATAATCCTCGTACGATAATTTCTTTCTGACCACTGTTCAAATTGAGTGATACTATTTCACCCGTCGAACGATTGGTAATAAGCAAATTTCCAGAATTTGAAAATGCAATGCCTGTCGGAGTATGATAACCGTCAGAAATTTTTTGAGCTTCTCCATTTGCGGTAATTTTTAAAATATAATCATCACTATAAGAAGATACATAGATATTATCTTGTTTATCTATGACAATTCCAGCGGGTGAGGAAATATTCGAATAAACGGTTTGTTTGTTGCCTTTAGTATCTATTTTAACCACTGAATTACCAGACCAATTGGTCACATACATCGCCCCAGAACTGTCAAAGGCAATCCCAGTAGGAGCATTAAATGACTTAGAAACAGTTTTTAATTGGGCCATACTCATCGCTCCATAAAAAGTGGAAAAGATAAAAATGAGGGTAGATAGTAAAAATTTTTTCATAATAGGTATTCTCCTTAAAATTGTTTTAATAACCGATTGATGCTCCACCATCAAGATTGATTGAAGCACCGTTGATATAACCAGCTTTTTTACTGAATAAAAATACAATGGCATTGCCTATATCATTGACATCAGTAAACGGTTAAAAATAATGCCGACACTAAAAGCGGAAATCATTACTCCCATTGCTTTAGGAAATTTTCATTAGGTGTATTCTTAGCTGTATAGGCAAACAATGTAGCCGGAACTGACGATGCAAAAAAACTATTAATGACATAATGATTAAATAGAGATTGAAGAATTCGTCGATACTGGATATACCAAGACAAATAATGGTCTCAATACTTCCAAACACCACTAATAATTTTGTTGATACTTAATTTGATAAAGGACCATAAATAAAAAAAGTACATAGCATAAAAAAATAAGATAATCTAAAAATACTTCTTGCATCTAAAATATCAATATTAAAACATTTTGAAATTTTCTGAAAAATGAGTTGTCTGATATAAACTGAACCGACCAAAATTACAATGATTACGACAGAAACAAGAATACTTATGATTATTTATTCTTGTTTCTGTAATGATTTCATAATCTGATTTATCTTTTGTTTCGATGAATACTCATTGCTACACCTTCGCCACCACCGACACATAATGCTACGATACCGACATTGAGTTTCTGTGATATTAGTTGATGTATAAGTGTAACCAAGACACGACAACCTGATGCACCAATTGGATGTCCTAATGCAATTGCACCACCGTTAACATTAAGTTTATCGTTAGGTAACGCTAATACTTTTTGGACAGCTAAAGATTGCGAAGCAAATGCTTCATTACATTCAAACAGATCGACATCATCAATAGACATACCTGTTTTCTTCAAACAAGCTTCTATGGCACTAATCGGACCCAGCCCCATTACAGAAGGATTGATACCAGTATTGGCAAAAGCAGATATCGTGACCATAGGTGTTAATCCTAAAGACATTGCTTTTTGTTTACTGCATACTATTACTGCTGCTGCACCATCATTAAGGGATGATGCATTACCAGCAGTGACAACTCCCTCTTTTTTGAAGACAGGTTTTAATGTTGATAATTTTTCCAGTGTTGTTTCTCTCGGTCCTTCATCTTTATCAATCACGACTTCCCCTTTTTTGGTGGCTAAAGTTATTGGAATGATTTCATTGGCAAAACAATTATTCTGTATTGCATTTAAGGCTTTCTGATGCGAGGACAGTGCAAAAATATCTTGTTCTTCACGAGTAATATGATGACTTTCTGCAATATTTTCAGCTGTTACCCCCATGTGATACTGATGAAAGGCATCGGTTAATCCGTCATGAACGAGTGTGTCAATTAATGCCGAATTCCCTAAACGGTTACCTTTACGAATTCCTTTAACAGCATGCGCTGCGGTTGACATGCTTTCTTGTCCTCCTGCGATGATCATTTGCGCATCGCCATTTCTAATTGCTTGAACAGCTAAATTGATAGCCACCAAACCCGAACCACAGACTTTATTCACCGTTAATCCCGTTACTTTTTCGGGTAAACCTGCTTTGATCGCTGTTTGTCTTGCTGGATTTTGTCCACAACCAGCGGTTAAAACTTGTCCCATAATGACTTGATCGATTTCGTTAGCAGGAATATTCGATTCTTTTAGCATATTTTTAATGAGCATTGCGCCTAATTCTGTTGCTGGTATGTCAGCAAAACTACCAAGAAATGCTCCAATAGCGGTTCTATTGGCTGCTACAATTACAATTTCTTCCATATTAAAATTTCTCCAATCTAAATGTTAATTATCTTTAACATTGCTTTTTTTAAATCATAAAACTTGCCAGTTATTTTGTTTGGCAAGTTGTAACATCGTAGGATGATCGCCGACGTAAACAGAATGACCGACACAAGACAACATATTTAAATCAGAAATATCGTCTCCATACCCGTAGCTACTGCTTAAATCGATTTCTTGTTCTAAGGCAAATTTTTCGATTGCGGTGGCTTTACCCGCTCCAATAGTTTGTATCCCTGTAATTTCACCTGTTAAAATTCGCTGTTGGTCAACAACTGGATTAACACACAAAATGTCATCGACTTTTAAATATTCAGCAATCGGTTTTAAAAGCGGTAGCATTGACCCAGAAACAAATACTGTTCGTTCGCCTCTAGTTTGATGTTGATGTAAACGATCAACTGTTTTTTGAATAAAGGCATTGTTGTTGACAACATTTTGCTCAAACCAAATCTTACCGATTGAAAATAGTTCATCCATGCTCATACCCGAAAGTAATTGGTAGTACATGGAATTGAGTTCTTCTCTTGGTCGATTGTTAGCTCTTGCTTGTTTGAATGCGTCATCAAATTGAACTTTGAGATCATGAAGTTTTTTTACTTCAGACAGATATTCAAAAAAATTAAACATACTTTTGATCGTTATAAGTGTTTCATCCACATCAAAAAATGCAGCTATAGCTTGATTTGTATTACTTTTTGTTTGCATCATGCTCAGCGTCCTTACTTATATAAGCCCTGCTTTTGGTTAGAAAGTTAGGATCAGTTCCTATCACGCCTGCATCTGACCACCGTGAAGGGGAAACTTCTTGAAGGCTAATCGAGATTTTATCGATAGGGCAACCTAAAATTTTTTGCGTCGCAACTGTTATTTCTTCGAGTAATTTTTTAGCTTTTTCATCATCAGATATCGGCCAGCTGATAATATTGAAATGTGGCATGTTATTTCTCCTTAATTGGGGTTGTAATTAAATGGTCAAATAAATCTATTTGACTCAATTTGAGTTGGGCATGGACATCGCCTCCTAATCCGAAATATCCAATTGCACCGCCATAAGACTGTTGTGAACTCATGAACAGGACAATGACGTTGATAATTCGATTACTGTCTTTTTCATGTTTTGGAAAAGGATTGTTCAAAATGGCATAATAGTTAGCAAAACCGTTACTATCAGTCACAAAAACATTAGGAATTCCTAAAGGCCCAGGGCGAGTTAATTCTTGCGGATTAAGATCTTTTTCTCTTAAGCTCATTACGGTGTAAAGGCTATTTGGTATTAAGTTTTTAAAACAAAAATCAAATCTAGCAACGGAACCATCAATGGTTACATCAAGTGTTCCTTGCGCTTTTAACCAATCACTCAGTACAATTTTATTGAGTTTTCGAAGTCCGTCATTTTCCCGATAGTCATAGATATAACCATTACTTAATGGAAGACTAAAGCGTTGGATTTGTGAAGGATTAGGGCATTGTTTCGGTGCAAAGACTATTGGATAATTATTTAAAGGTAGTGAAAGTGGTAATGAAAAAAATTCTATTTCTGCGAGTCTTTTTTCGTTTTTAATATCTAATTCTTCAAGAATTGTATAAGCACTTGTTTCCCCAAATTTGGGTAATTGGCTTTTTTTGGCCCCCCCCCATGAGATTGCATTATCCTCCTTGATTAAATTTAGCACAACAACAAAGTTACCGTGCTTATTAACTACTTCAGAAGGCGGATATAAGGGACCTTGAGTTGTTGGAATTAATTGGAATTTTGACACAAAGCTTTCCTTATTCTATGCCATAAAACTTTTATATTCAGTCAAATATAGATCCAAAGTATCTTGAGCTAACTTTGATTCTCTTTCTAAAAGTTCTTTCGCTGGATATACCACGTAACTGGTCAACATTGTGGCGCAAATTTTATCTGCCTGTTTAAGCGTTACTTTTGCTTTCAGTTTAGACCGATAATCATTTTGGTCTATGTCGAGAAGTTCGAAATGAATAATGGCAGGTAAAGGAAATAAAAAGTTTTCAAAATTGACATTCATTTCATTGATGACAAAATAGGTGTCTTTTTTATTTTCATTTGCGAGAAAAAATTCTTCTGTTATTGCAATGAAAGTTTGTCTGAAAGCTTCAGTGATAATCATTCCCTGTACATGACTACCAGTTTGATGATCACCCATAAGCATATTTCTTTCATCAAGAATAAAAGGTAATTCGAAATTAGATTGATCCAATTTTTTTGCTTGACCGATTAGCACGTTATAAGTGTTGTGTTGATGAGTATAAATATTCGGTGCAAAATTATTACCATAAAATGAAAATAATGAATTCAAATCCAAATGTTCAGGGCTATTGTTGCTAATGTTAAATTTTCTTACTTCATCATTTTTACACCCTAATCCAGGGAATAAATGTTTTTTATTGTTAAAAACTTTTGCAGGCATTTGTGCCATTATGGCAAGTTGGCTTAACGTAATCGTTCCATCAAGTTTTGCAAATTCATTGAATTTATCACCAACAACGACCAATTTATTCAAAATGATTCTCCTTTTAATTAATAGTATAAATCTATTGGAAAGAAAATTTTAATAGATTTTTGTGCAAAGTCCTTTTTTATAGAAACTTTTATTACTGATAAGATATTTTGCTTTTTTAAAAACAAATTCATGAATTTCCTTTTTTATTTCTTTTTCACAGGATAACGATTTATTAATAAATATAGATATGGCATATTTTATTTCCTTTATTTATTGGCATACAAAAGTGATCATTAGTTGTACAAGTATGTAAAGACTAAATGGAAATAACAAAATACAAAAATACTTATTTTGTGATATGAAATTGATATCAAAGAGAATATTTTCTGTGTTAAGTCGATTGAATTTGATTGGAATTATTAAACTTTAACTTGATGATTTAATTGACAATTAAATGTTTTTCTTAATATGATTTCGTGATGATGGTTAGAAATTTAGAATGAAAGGCAGTGTGTTATACACAAATCATTCAAGAGAGTGTGTTTTGATATTGACGCAAGGATTTGAATAACTAAATTCCATTTGTCTGATCTAAAAAGATGGGTATTGAGTTTTATTATGATTAATCTGTTATCGCCATATTATTGTATTGTGATACTCTGAATTGCCATGACAAAACTCGCTAATAAAGATATTTGTTCAATAATGTGGTCAGTTGCCACACTATTAAATCAGTTTGTGAATATATTTATTACATCGTTTTGATTAATCCTTTTTCATAACAGTTTTATACGCACCTGTTGCACCTATAACGCCACCAATCACCATGAAAGCACCGATTAACTGTAAAGCAGTTGGTATCAAGCCATTTATAAAAGCCAATAATAGAGTAAAAACGGGGACTAAATTGAAAAATACAGACGTTTTTGCCGCACCAAGATTTTTTATACCGACGTTCCAAAATAAATAAGCCAGTACTGAACCAATTATTCCCATGTAAATAAGTATTAAGTGATGACACAATGAAATATTAATGATTGCATTCACTAAATTACCCTGAAATATTGTAAATAGAACAATGCCTACTGTACCTATTAACATGGTAAAACTTGTGGTTTGTAGTGGTGTTGAGTTGCTGATAAATTTACGACATCCGACAGTATAGATTGCCCAGGCTAAATTACCCAATAAAATGATTAAATCACCACGGTTAAAATGCAACTTGATAATATTATTAATATCGCCATTACTTATAACAAAAATCACACCAACCAAACTTATTAACATGCCAATTACTTGTGACCATAACACTCGATATTTATCAACAATTGACGCAATTAACGTTGTTGTGATAGGTGACGTTGCCATGATAAGTGCACCATTAATCGGAGATGTTGTTTGTAATCCTATAAAGAAAGCCAAATTGAATCCGGTGATACCACATAAACCAAGAAGAGTATACGGTTTCCAATTTGATTTAAATGCAATGATATTATTTTTATCTTTAATAAGCATAAAAATAAAAATGGCAATAGCGGCGATAATAAAACGTTCAGATGCAGCTGTAAGAGGGGTGACAGATGCCACAACAATCGAGCCCGCATTAAAATTAGAACCCCAAAAAAAGGCAGATAAAGTGACAAGTAAAAAAGCTAACTTATTGTTTTTCATTTTGTTTCTCTTATTTTTGAAAAATTATCTAAACTATTGAAGGCATTAACAATTTATTGGTAGCAATTAATTAATACATCTTAAATTTCCTTTTTTAATGCAGTTTTTTAATAATGTTTGTAATCTTAACTAGCAAAAACTTTAGGCCCTTGTGATAAAACATTGTTAATAATTTGATGATAAGTTTTACTTTCCTTTTTAAGAAATAAATTAGCTCATAAATTGTTTTTTATCTTTAAAATCAAAAAATTATTAATAAATCAAATAAATTGTATATCATTTTATTGATAATTCATTTATAGTACAATGATCAAAATTACAACATTAAATTTCAAAAATGAAATTATCAATCGATGACTTATTCATATTTGTTAATGTAATTAAAGAAGGTAGTATCGTTAAAGCGTCAACTAAGCTTTCAATACCATCTCCGACAATCAGTAGGCGCTTAACTGAGTTAGAAAAAGCTATTGGTGGTCTCTTGATGTTCAGAAGCAGTAGAAAAATAACGCTGACTACATTGGGACAAATGTATATTGCTAAATTTACCAACTTAGTAGAGGAGTTTGTCGAAACAGCTGAAAATTTAAATGATTATTATAAAAAATTATCGGGCACAATTAAAATAACAGCACCAATAAGCCTAACACATCAATGGTTTGGTAAGTGTATTTTTTCTTTTATGAAAAAATACCCGGATATAAAAATAGATTTAATGGCAACTAATAAAGTTGTCGATTTGGCTGATTTGAATATTGATCTTGCTATCCGAGTAGGAAATCTAACCGATAGCAATTGGGTAGCAAAAAGAATTTTATTATCCAAAAATATATTGTGTACCTCTAAAGAATATTTGAAACGAATGGGTGGTTGCGTTCATCCATTTCATTTATTGGATAAAAATTTAATCAATATTAGTCATAATTTAAGTTGGTCATTGACCAATAAAAATAAACATGAATATTATGAAGTGAGGTCAATTCCATGTTTAGTCATGGATGATACGGAACTGATCATTGAGGCTGCAAAAGAAGGAATGGGGATTTGCTTTGTCCCTTCTCAGTTTGTCAAAAATAGTATATTAAAGGGGGAGTTGGTACAAATATTACCAGAATGGATTGGCAGCACTAGACCTATTTATTTAATATTTAAGGATAGAAATTACATGCCTAATAGAGTAAGAATTTTCAAAGAACATATTGAGAATTATGTGGATTTAAATATATAGAGGTTTAAGGCATAGTGGATATTTATAGTAAAAGGTTACCTACTATAAAGCAGTTACAGTATTTCGTAGCAGTTTGTGAAGAACGTAGTTTTAGAGGAGCGGCTGAAAAGCTAGGCGTAAGCCAACCACCGCTTTCAATTCAAATCAGAGATTTAGAAGAAAAGTTAAAAGTCACCCTTTTTTTGAGAAATTCTCATAATGTGGTTTTAACTAGAGAAGGAGAAGATCTCAAATCCAAAATAACATTATTATTAAATGAGCTTTGTTCAATAACCAAATCGTTCAAATCGCGGGAGGTAAAAAAAGTAGTGCTTGGGGCAACTAAAACTCTTTGTTTTGACTTTATTCCTTATTTTAAATTATTTTTGTCGGATTTTAGTGAAGAAATCGAGATTTACAAACACAACTATACATCTAAGGAACTTTTATTAGAATTACAAAAAGAAAATATCGATTTTGCTTTTGTTTCTGATTATCAAATAAGAGATATCAACGAAAACTCGCAATTAGTCTATAAAGAGCCTATGATTTTAGTTTTACCTAATAGTCATCCATGTAGTAAGCAAGAAAGAGTAAATCTTAATGATGTAACTGATTTACCACTCTTTTGGTTTAAACAATACTTGAACCCAGTTTTTTATGAGCAGTGTGAACGAGTATTCAAAACGCTCAAGCTTCCTATTGTACGGCGTGCAAAACTACAAGATAATTTATCAATGTTACTTGAAGTATCTTTAGGTAAAGGTATGATGCTTTTGCCTCAGTCAATGACACAAGCGAAAGTGGAGGGTGTTGCATATAAAAAGTTAATTAGGAGTCAAGATTTAAAATTAAAAATCGATATTTTTCTTATTTGGCGAAAAAATTTAAGAAAAAATTCCACCACTGATGCAATAATTAATTATTTTAAAAAATCAGAATAAAAGTTAGAAAAATCGATTTAGACCTGAATTCCAATGAATATGGAAACGTTGATTCTTTGAAGAAGATGGCGGAAGCGCAGAGATTCGAACTCTGGGAGGGTCGCCCCTCGCCGGTTTTCAAGACCGGTGCTTTCAACCGCTCAGCCACACTTCCGCAATGGCTGTGAATATTAAAGGAGTCGGACTTATTTGTAAATAGCTATTTTTGAAAAAAAGCTTGTTTGCTTTAATTTTCGTCAATTTTAAGCATTATTGGCTCCATACTGTGACTTTAAACATCAAAATTAGTGTTGGATTGCATATAATTGAGTATAATATCCAGAAAATAAAACAGCGTACTAAAAAAATGTTAGAACAGATAAAAACAGATGATAACGGTTATTTAAAAAATTGGCAGGATTGGTCTGTTGAACTTGTGCCAGAACTGGCGTTACAAGAATCGATCGAATTAACTCAGGCGCACTGGGATGTTATCTTGTTTGTTCGTGATTTCTATTTGGAATATAAAACGTCACCTGCGATTCGAGCATTAGTCAAAGCATTAGAAAAAAAATTTGGACCAGAAAAAAGCAATAGCCGTTACTTATATAAATTATTCCCAAAAGGACCAGCAAAACAAGCAACGAAATTGGCTGGATTACCTAAACCAGTAAAATGTATCTAGATTAAAGGTAAAATTAAACGTATGAGGCAATGGAAAATAGTATTAATATTGCTGGTGTTACTTGGTTATCTGCAATACTCTTTATGGTTTGGAAAAAATAATGTCTATGATTATCAAGAAAATGTGCAAATGCTTGCAAGCTTGCATGAACAAAACAATAAACTTAAAGTCCGTAATGAACAGATGTTTGCCGAGATTAATGATTTGCAACGTGGTTCAGAAGCTATAGAAGAGCGAGCACGTAGCCATTTAGGCATGGTTAAGCCTAATGAATATTTTTACCGAATCATTATCGACTCAAATTCTCATCAATAATAAGGCATTATGTGAACAACACGAGTAATATTATTGCAATCGTTCCGGCAGCTGGGATTGGTAGCCGAATGAATAGCCAAACGCCTAAACAGTATCTTAAAATTGGTTCAATGACCATTTTAGAACATACATTACAAAAGTTACTATCTCATCCACGAATAGGCAAGATTATTGTTGCTATCCATGCTAAAGATCATCTTTTTGCAACTCTACCTATTGCAACTCATCCTCGAATTCATGTTGTCAAAGGTGGTTCAACTCGTGCTGATTCAGTCTTAGCTGGGCTACAGGTTTTAAATGATGAACAATGGGCTTTAGTGCATGATGCAGCCAGACCTTGTGTTGATCATAATGATATAAATCGTTTGATAAACACCGTGGTTGAAACACAACAGGGTGCTATTTTAGCAACGCGTATCAGTGATACTGTCAAACGAGCTTACCAGACCAATGACAACGTTATCGAATCTTCAGAAGATCGTACGTATTTGTGGGGGGCTGCAACGCCTCAACTATTTAAGGTTGGTGAGTTGAAGTCTTGTTTACAACTTGCTTTAAATAATCATGTGCCAATTACTGATGAAGCCTCAGCGATTGAATATGCTGGTGGACATCCTCTATTAGTTGAGTGCCGTCGGGATAATATAAAAATTACACATCCAGAAGATTTAGCTCTGGCCTCATTTTTTTTAACTAACCAAATGCAAAAAGGTGATTTATGCGAATAGGGCACGGATTTGATGTTCATAAATTTGGAGGGGAAGGGCCCATCACCTTAGCTGGTGTAAAAATACCCTATCAATATGGTTTGGTTGCACACTCTGATGGTGATGTTGTGTTACATGCGATTACTGATGCGCTAATTGGCGCATTAGCACTAGGCGATATTGGAAAACTTTTTCCTGATACTGATTCTAAATATAAAGGTATTGATAGTCGAATATTACTCAAAGAGGTCTATGGCATTGTTCAAGCAAAAGGTTACCAGTTGGTCAATTTAGATACCACTATTATTGCACAAGAACCCAAAATGCGTCCTCATGTTGATCAGATGCGAGTTAATATTGCTGAAGATCTCAATGTTCATTTTGATCAAATCAGTGTTAAAGCCACCACGACTGAACAACTAGGTTTTACTGGGCGCAAAGAAGGTATTGCATGTGAAGCGGTAGTATTACTCTCTCAAAAACGTTAAATTGATTCATTTACTTAATAGGCATTACACGTGTTAGCAGAACTTAATTTTTTATATGGAAAGCCGAAAACAACGGGACAATACAAGCAACAATATGAAGACTTTGTGGTAACAGAAGATCTTGGTTTTGAATTAACCGGCGAAGGTGAACATGTTTTAGTTTATCTTGAAAAAAAAGATTGTAATACTATTTTTGTTGCTGAACAGTTAGCTAAATATGTCGGTATTTCGCCAAAATTGGTGAGCTATGCAGGGCTTAAAGATCGACATGCAGTGACTCGGCAATGGTTCAGTTTACATATGCCAGGAAAGGAATCACCTGATTTTACTGATTTTGATTTGGCAGGCTGTCAAATTCTAAAGGTTACAAGGCATAATAAAAAATTAAAAATAGGTGCGTTAAAAGGTAATTATTTTAATATAAAACTCACTAACTTAAGTGATACTATTGAACTTGAATCAAAATTAGCTTCCATTGAGCAACATGGCGTACCCAATTATTTTGGCGAACAGCGCTTTGGTCGAGATGATAATAATATAATTCAAGCATTAAAATGGGCTAATGGTGAAATTACCGTTAAAGATCGTAAAAAAAGAAGTTTTTATCTTTCGGCAGCACGAAGTGCGATTTTTAATGATGTTGTTAGTAAACGTATCGAACAAGGTCTGCATCAAACCGTTTTAGAAGGTGATATTTTGCAATTAGCCCAACGAGGAAGTTGGTTTGTTGCGCAATCAAATGACCTTTCATTGTTACAATCTCGGTTGTTAAACGGGGAAGTTAATATTACTGCGCCAATGATAGGGGATTCTCAACTTGGTACTCAATCTTGCTCACTTGAATTTGAGCAAAAATGTTTAGTCAACTGGTCACTATTTACTGAATTATTTAAAAAAGAGCGTCTTGAAACCTCAAGACGTTCGATATTATTGCGTCCTCAGCAACTTAATTGGCAATGGATAAATGATAATAGTATTGAGATTAACTTCTATTTAACATCAGGTTGTTATGCAACAAGTGTAATACGAGAATTGATTACAGGAAATGAGTAACTAACATGCAAAGTTTAAAAATGCAGTCTCTAATTCAATTATTGCGTCAGCAAGGAATCAAAGATGAACGTGTATTAGCCGCGATAGCCTCAACACCTCGAGAGCATTTTATTGATGAAGCCCTTTCTCATCAAGCTTATGATGATCGTTCTTTGCCCATTGGTAGTGGACAGACTATATCACAACCTTATATCGTTGCCCGAATGACTGAATTGTTAAAGCTTGAACCCGATTCAAAAGTTCTTGAAATAGGGACGGGTTCAGGTTATCAAACGGCGATTTTGGCAAAGTTAGTTGATCACGTTTGTTCGATCGAGAGAATCAAAAGTTTACAATGGAATACTAAACGTCGTTTAAAACAACTCGACATTCACAATATTGCTACTCGACATAGTAATGGTTGGTTAGGGTGGCCAGAGCGTGGTCCCTTTGATGGGATTATTGTTACCGCAGCCGCTTCTGAAGTACCAATTAATCTTGTTAAACAATTAGCAGATAAAGGTCGATTAGTGATACCCGTAGGAGTAAACCATCAAGTTTTACAATTAATTGAGCGTAGTGGCGATAGTTATATAACGAAAAATATGGGCGAAGTAAAATTTGTACCTTTGGTAAAAGGTGAAATTGAATAATGGCTGTTTATTTATGTTAATGCCAATATTTCGATAGGTTAACTTCAAAAATTAAAATATCAATTTAGGTTTATCTCATTGCTAGTCAAAAAAATAGAAAATAAGTTTATTATTTTCTATTTTTTGCTTATTAAATTATCCATTTAACAACAATCTGCTAATGATAAACAATATGTTAGGTCGTTTGTTTTGATTCAGATTGTTTCCATTCACAAATCCCGTAAATGGCATTGAACAGGTAGATTAAGTATTGCGTTGCGATTACGATATTATTTGTATATATATTTAACCCAATTACTAACACATTTAATATCACCCATAAATACCAATTGAATGAATAACGCATCATTAATAGTAGTTGAGCTACAACGCCTAATCCGAAGATAAAACAGTTTGTAATTAATTGATAAACGGTATTTTCAACACCAATTGCGTTGGTTAAGTAGACGTTGAAAAATACTGCTGCGATTAAAAAAATCAGGGTATATAGAAAAGCATTTTCACTCAACGAACGCACTTTAACATTTTTATGTGAGTCTTGATTTTTTTCCCAAGTGATTAACCCAACAATATGCGATCCAAAATAGTAGAAAGTTGGCAAGCCTGCACCAATATTGTTACCCAAGTAGTTGGCATAACATTCAGCAACCACTGCCAGCATACCGATAACATTTCCCATATTTTTGCGTTTAGCCAATAAAATAACACATAGTAGCCCACAAAAAGCACCAACATAAGAGACAAAATAACGTAAATTCAAATGGGTAAAAGGATCAGTATATAAAAAGGCTAACGTAACACAAAGTACACAAAATAGAGGGTAAAATTTATTACGTCCAATAAATATAGCAAGATGACTTAATTTATTCATAATTAATACTCTTTATCATTAATAAGTTGATTAACCAATTCAATACAACGTAAATAGCGTTCTTCGTAATCAGGCGAATCAATTGGAATATATTTGATATTATTTTTTTCAAGAATTGAGATAAGTAATTGTTGAAAATCTTTACGTTGTTTTGGACTGCCTAGTGAACGTAGTCCGTCAGCAACCCATGGTGTGTTATTACCTAACAATATCACTAAATCAAAACGATAGTTGTTGATCATCGCCTGTAGGAAAGGGTGTTCTTTACCTTCATATTTTTTACAAAAAGCTTGAGTGGTGACAAAATCAGTGTCAATAAAAGAGACCTTATTGGCATGCTTTATTGCGAAATCAATATATTGTGCGTGACCTAATGCGATTTTATCGTAATCAGCATACTGTAAAGCACGTTCATCCCCCCCAAGCTGTGAAAATACATAATCACGACCATATTCCCATGCACTAGTCGTATTGAATACATTGGCGAGTTTATTAACCAGTGTTGATTTTCCACTGGATTCTCCGCCTAAAATAGCAACGGTTCTAACAAAAAATGGTCTTACTTCAGTCGGAATATATTGCCAATTTTGCAGCGGTGCTTGACGGATTTGAGTCCCACTGACTTGCATAAATTTCCGTTCTGGATCGATAAGTACTGTTTCTAAATCGAATAAATCTTTATACATAGCGACATCTTGAGGTTCACTCGAGTAGACACAATTGGGTTTTATGCCTTTTTCTCTAAATAGTTTTTTGACACGATCACTCCACTCAAGCCAACCGTTTGGATACGCAGGAATTCCATCTTCTTTTAATAATTCAATATGGATATTTTTTTGATACTTAAACGTTTGCAGTAACCAACGAATACGATCATTGATTGTTGGTTGGCGAGACATTGCACTTTGTTCAAACAGTGCCATATCACGAATAGTATCTGAACAGAGCACAACATAAAGTTCATCGACTTGACTAATCGCCCGTTGAATTAAATGAATATGACCAGTATGTAAAGGGTAAAATTTACCAAATATAACACCGACTTTTTTATTTATCGTCGATTCCTCTATTTGTAAATAGTGATGAAGGGATTGTAATTTTTGTGCGCTAGGATTTTTAACCTTATCATTGATAAGTTGACTTAAATAACCTTTGGTCATTTTACAAGCATCGGCAACGGTTTGTAGGGATAAATTTTTTCGCTTAATTGCCTGTTTTAGATAGCTAAAATTACTCATAGCAACACCTCTCTTTTTGTGTTTTATATCTGTAACATAATTTATATTAATTTTATGAAATGTTCAATATATTAAACAAAAAAATAATATCAAAAAATATTAGATTTTTTTATTAATTAAGACAAAATAGTCATGTCCTCGGGAATAGTTCAATTAAATGAAAAATCTAAATTTATTATAAACAAAGGAAAAACAATGAAAAAATTATTATTATTAAGTGCGTTAATATCAAGCAACGTATTAGCCGCTAATGACGTGATACTCAATAAAGTAACGTTGTTTCTAAAAGGTGCTGAATTACAAGGTCAGTCGATAGTTTCATTAAAAAAGGGTGAAAATGCAATTGTTTTAACAGGTATTGCCAATGGGGCAAAAGCAAATTCGATAAGTATTGGATTTAATAATAACAACGTAAAAGTATTGTCGACTTCATTAAATAAGAACTATGTTGATAATGATGAACAAAATCATGATACCAAACCATTACTTGAAAAGTTACAGCAATTGCAGGAAAAATATGATATTACTGCAATTCAATTAAAAGCTGTATCTGAGCAAATCAACCTTTTACAAGGAAACCATTTAGATCAACTCACTAAAGTGACTAATGATAATGTAAACGGAATGAAAAATATATTGGATTTTATTAAAGCCAATTTAGTGTCTGCATTGAGCGAACAATACACATTAGAAAAAGAAGTCCAACAACTTGAACAACAAATCGAACAATGTCAGGAAGAATTTGAAAAGTTAGCAAGAACAACAAAAAACTTAACGAATGCAATTGATGTTAAAGTGTACTCAGATCAAGATATCACGTTACCGATTACTTTATCTTATGTTACCAATGAAGCAAGTTGGAATCCCACTTATGATGTACGTGTTGATGATATTAATTCCCCAGTACAATTAACTTATAAAGCTGAAATTCATCAAAACAGCGGTTTAGATTGGAAAAACATTGATTTTAAATTATCCACCTCAAATCCTAGCGAAGGAATAACAGCCCCTAATTTATCTCCTTGGTATATAAAAACCAGTAATCCCGATATGGGTGATTACAGGCTAGGTATTGGTTATCCATTGTTAGAAGATAGAGATGATATGATGTCATTGAGTCATACAAATACTGTAAATAATGCAACGATTAACACTTTAGGTATAAGTACTATCTTTGAAGTTATCTTACCCTATACTATCAAATCAAATACTAATGATAATATCCTGATCTTACAAAACAGAGAGGTTGTAGCAAATTATCATTACGTTGCAACACCAAAAATCAATAACTATGTCTATTTACAGGCACAAATAACAGATTGGGATAGACTCAATCTTTTACCAGGAAAATTGACAGTTTTTTTCAATGGTAGTTATATTGGCGAAAGTTTTATCGATACCAAATATATTAAAGATACTCTCGACATCGCTTTAGGACGTGATAAAAATATTTTGATCAATCGTAATCGCAATGTGAATGAAACATCTAAACCTTCTTTCTTTGGTAATAATATTTCACAAAAATATGCTTATACCATTGATGTAAAAAACAGTAAATCATTACCGATAGATATTATTGTTTATGATCAGTTACCGGTAATCTTAAATAAAGCCATATCACTGGATGATGTTAAATATGGTAATGCGGACTATGACAAAGATACAGGTAAGCTTACGTGGAAATTTAACTTAAATCCAAACGAAAGTAAAAATCTTAATTTAAGTTTTAAATTATCTTATTCAAAAGATGATGTTGACGATATAATTGGATTATAAATCAGTTAAAACAGAAACTACGCATGGTAAACGAGTGGTTAAACCAATTTAAACAAGACAGTCAAATTAGTTTACTTGACATTCATTTGGCTGCATTTTTAAGTCATAAAGCAAAATTAAATGATGATCTCACACTTAAACGCTTTAGTTATATGGTGCTATCACTAAGTAAAGAGGTAAGATTAGGGCATGTTTGCCTTGATCTTACTTTATTAAATCAGTCATCCATTGATCCTAAATTATGGTTAGATTTAGAATCCCCTCAAGATGTTGATTGGAAACATACACTCAAACAAGCTCAAAATAATCAGGTTGTGAGTGATGGACTTACGCTAACGCCACTAATCTTTATTAACAACAAACTCTATTTTCAACGAATGTGGTTAGATGAAAAAAATGTTGCATACTATTTTAATCATACAACATTTAATGAAAAAACAGATAGCAGCGATAATTTCAACACCATACTTGATCAATTGTTTACCGAACATCACACCGAAATAGATTGGCAAAAAGTCGCTGTTGCGGTGGCATTAACACGTAAAGTTGCGATCATTTCAGGGGGGCCTGGGACAGGGAAAACCACAACAGTTGCCAAAATTTTAGCCGCCATTTTACAAACACAACCTACCGCTCGAATTGTCACGACAGCACCCACAGGTAAAGCGGCCTCAAGACTGACTGAATCACTAAGCCAAGCCTTAAATAAGCTTCCTTTTGAATCTTTAAATAATAAAACAGAAGCAATAACCTTACATCGATTATTAGGTGCAAAAGCGGATAACCGATCATTTACCTATCATAAAAAAAATCCACTCAATTTAGATGTATTAGTCATTGATGAAGCATCTATGGTTGATTTAAATATGATGGCGAGAGTGATCGAGGCATTACCGCCATCAGCGCGTTTAATATTATTAGGTGATAAAGATCAGCTCTCATCAGTTGAAGCGGGTGCTGTATTTGGTGATCTTTGTCATTTTATTGAGAATGGATATAGTGAGTCAAGAGCATCAGAACTGAGCCAATTAACCGGATATGTCGTTCCTTCTATACCCAGTGTCGCTTCTATTACCGATAGTATTTGTCTGTTAAAAAAGAGTTACCGATTTAATGAATCTTCTGGGATTGGACTATTAGCTAATGCAGTAAAAGAAGGATATGACAGTAAAGTTAGCCAGTTATTAGGCGATGAAATATTGGATGACATTAATTATCATCCTTTGTCATCAAAATCATCTTATCAAGCTTTATTACACGATAGTGTAAAACATTATCAGCATTATTTAGATGCGATAGTGCACCATGGCAATAATGATATAGCTTTAATTCTAGAAAAATTTTCACAATATCGTTTATTGTGTGCTGTCAGGGATGGTTTATTTGGTGTACAAGGTTTAAATAAGCAAATTGAAGCGTTATTAATTAAGAAGAAATTAATACAGCCAAAGCATAAGGACGGCTGGTACATCGGTCGACCGATTATGATTTTACGAAACAGTACCGCTTTGGGATTGTATAATGGTGATATTGGTATTACGCTCACCGCTGAACATGATAAGTCAAAATTACGGGTCTATTTTCCTTTTTCGGATGGATCAATTAAAGGTTTTTCACCTTATCGATTGCCAGAACATGAAACCGCCTATGCAATGACGATTCATAAATCGCAAGGATCGGAGTTCGATCATGTAAATATTATTTTACCTACTGATTATTCACCATTGTTGAATCGTTCTTTACTTTATACGGCGATTACTCGAGCGAAAAGAACGGTAGCGATTTATGCTGAAAGTAAAATTTTAGCGTTATCGGTAAAAAACCAAATACATCGTGAAAGTGGTTTAGCGCAGCAAATTAAAGGAAGTAATAAAAAATAACGCCAAGTATATTATTTGTTTGAAATGATCTAATATAATAACTTTGAGCCATTTACAATCTTCTTAATGGAAATCAAAAAGATAAATAGAATTACACTTTAAAAGGATCAGTCATTGTTTGTTTGAAAATTTAAGACTGTATTGCTCAGCTTAAAAAGAGAGAAATTAAAAAAGCACTTGATGAAATAACAAGTGCTTTTTTGTTTTTAAATATTAATGAATAATCTTTGCTAAAAAGTCTTTAGCACGATCTGATTCTGGGTTACTAAAGAATTGCTCTTTAGATGTATCTTCAATAATCTCGCCAGCATCCATAAAGATAACACGATGTGCCACTTTTCGAGCAAAGCCCATTTCATGGGTCACCACCATCATGGTCATGCCTTCATAAGCTAGTTCGACCATGACATCTAACACTTCATTAACCATTTCAGGATCAAGTGCTGAAGTCGGTTCGTCAAACAACATGACAATTGGATCCATACAGAGTGCACGTGCAATGGCAACACGCTGTTGTTGACCGCCAGAAAGTTGCGCAGGATATTTGTTGGCATGTGCAAGTAAACCAACACGATCTAACAATGATAATGCTTTTTCACGCGCTTCTTTTTCAGATCGTTTTAACACTTTGATTTGTGCTAACGTCAAATTCTTTAAAATCGTTAAATGTGGGAACAGTTCAAAATGCTGAAACACCATCCCGACTTTAGAGCGTAATTTTGCTAGATTAGTTGATTTGCTGGTCACTTCAGTGCCATCAATAATAATTTTACCCTTTTGTACGGGCTCTAAACCATTAACCGTTTTAATCAGCGTTGACTTACCTGATCCAGAAGGACCACAAACCACGACAACTTCACCTTTACCAACTCGTGTAGTACAGTTTTTTAATACCTGAAATTGTCCATACCATTTTGATACATTTTCTAAGGAGATCATCGACTTATCCCTTTTTTGAAATAATTAACTAAACATGAAGCAGTAAAACAAATTATAAAATAAATTGCTGCTGCAAAAATAATCATAGAATATTTGACTGTGCCGCCTTGCACACTACCAATTTGAGTGACACTTGCACCAAACAGGTCAATTAAGCTCATTACATAAACCAAAGACGTATCCTGGAATAAAATAATTCCTTGAGTTAACAGTAATGGAATCATTGATCTGAATGCTTGAGGTAAAATAATCAAACGCATGGATTGGCTTTTTGTCATTCCTAAAGCATAAGCAGCATGATATTGACCTTTAGCAACAGCACTAATTCCTGCTCGAATAATTTCAGAATAATAAGCGGCTTCAAAAAGCGCAAAAGCAATCATAGCCGAAGCAATACGCACGTCTGCATCAGGTGGAAGTTTAAACAAATGTTTAATAACCTGTGGTAGTGCCAAATAGAACCATAACAGCACTAATAAAAGTGGAATGGAACGGAATAAATTGACATAGCACTTGGCAAAAACATTCAATATTTTAATATTTGATAGACGCATTAACGCCAGTACCGTTCCCCAAACTATACCAAAAACAACGGCAATAAAAGTAATTTTGGTTGTTAACCATAATCCACTTAATAATAATGGATAATTTTCGATGACCAATGAAGGGATATCGGCAATCCAATTAATTAACTGCATATTATCCTCCTTGACTCATATTTGGTAAGCGCATGTGTTTTTCAACATTTCGCATAATAAAAAGAACCGCATAGTTTATCAACACGAAAGCAAGCGTTACGCCACATAACACTTCAATAATACAGTTTGTTGCATCATTGATACGTTCGATTTGTCCAATTAAGTCGATCAACCCAATTGTAGAAGCAACGGATGAATTTTTAATAATATTGGTCATCTCGGAAGTTAATGGCGGAATTATGCGCCGATAAGCATTCGGTAATAAAATATAACAATACGCTTGTCTGTTTGTTAAACCAAGAGCAATTGCCGCATATCGTTGACCTTTTGGCAATGTTTGAATACCTGTTCTTACCTGCTCAGCGATACGTGCAGAAGTAAATAATCCCAACGCAATTGCGGCGGTAATAAACGCACTGATATTTGGGGATAGTTCCGAAACAAACCATGTTTTGAAACTTCCACTTAATAATTCAGGAAATAACATATACCACAAAAACATTTGTACCAATAAAGGAATATTACGGAATAGCTGGACATAGCAAGCAGCAAACTTGTTTAACAGCTTGTTGTCTAATGTTCGGCAAATACCAACTAATGATCCCAGTATAAATGCAATGATCCATGCGGTGATTGCTAACGAAACTGTCACAAAAACGCCATCGAGTAGCCAGTTTAAGTAAATACCGTCTCCATAAGGTGTCGGTTCAAAAAATAGCATCCAATTAAAGCTCATTATGGAATCACAAAGATGTTTCCAAAAGGCTGTAAAATGTTCCAAAGCTAGTATTCGATTAAAACTCATAATATATTTAATTCACATAAATTAGATTATGTACTAAATGTTTTCACATTTAGTACATGGGATTAGAAAGAGAAGAAAAGTGTTAATCTAATGCTTTATCATTAGGATTTGCAAATAACTCAACCATTTTTGGTGAAATTTCAAGTTCCATATTGGCCCCTTTTGGTGGCACAGGTTGAGTGAACCATTTGTTATATGATTCTAATGCTTTTCCGGATGTTTGAGCATCAGCAATTGCTTTATCCATTAATTGCTTAAATTGGACATCACCTTTTCTTAACATACAACCATAAGATTCATATGAAAGTGGTTCGCCAATAATTTTCCATTCACTTGGATTAATGGCACGAGAACGCTCTCCTGCTAATAAAGCATCATCCATTAAAAATGCTGCTGCTCGACCGGTTTCAAGCGCATTAAAAGCATCACCATGATCTTTTGGTGTAATAATACGAATATTTAATTTTTCCTTATTGTTGATTTGATTTAAACGGATTTCTGACGTTGTTCCTGCCGTAGTCACAACATTCTTACCTTTAAGGTCTTCAATACTATTAATATTGCTATCTGCTTTAACTAAAAAGCGCGTGCCAACAATAAAGATGGTATTTGAAAAACCAACCGTTTTTTGACGCTCAAGATTATTGGTTGTTGAGCCACATTCAAAATCATATGTGTAGTTCTTTAGTAATTGTATACGAGTTTTAGACGTAACCGGTAAATATTTTACTCTAAGATCAGGCATATTTAACTCTTTTTTGACGGCGTCAACAATCAAGTTAGAGTAATCTTGTGAATAGCCAATAACTTCTTGATTTTTACCATAGTAGGAAAATGGAATAGAAGATTCACGATGACCAACAACAATCACACCACTATCTTTAATTTTGGCTAATGTGCCAGTCAGTTCTTCAGCAACTGCTGAACCACTTATTAGACCTAACATTGCAAATGATAACGCTAATTTGGTTAATTTTGTTTTTATGTTCATACTCATCTCCTACTGTTTAATTTGTATCATATTAAATATATTTAATATTTTTACAAAGGGCGTATATTATAACTTATTTTTTACTATAAAAGTACTTTTTACTGTTTATTTATATATCATTGGAGCTAGATGCGAACAATTGTGACCAAAATTTTGTCACAACTGAACGAAGTAATTTTAATCAGAATTAGTTAGATTTAAGCAATAATTATGCCAGTCTCAACATCACTTCCTTTTTTTTATAAAAAAAGGAAGTGTCATAAGAAGCATGATAATTAAATAAGGTCTGTTTCCCCATCTTGCATAAGGTGTTAAACCGATTGTAGGGGATAAGGTTTGAGATAACACTGATGTTTCAAATTGAGGTAATTGTTGGATGATTTTACCATGATGATCGATAATGGCTGTGATGCCATTATTGGTACTCCTTATCAAAGGACGACCAAACTCTAATGCTCTGGCTTGTGCCATTTGAAGATGTTGCTTAGGCCCAATACTGTCACCAAACCAAGCATCATTAGAAACGGTCAGTAAAAAGTCAGTATCAGCAGAAAAATTTTGCCATATTAAATCAGACAAAATCACTTCATAACAAATCACGGTAGTAAATTTAAACCCTTTCATTATTAATGGGGCCTGCTTTATGTCACCTGATTGCATCGATGACATGGGAATACCCAATAGATTCGTAATCGGTTTAAGTACGGATTCCAATGGAGTGAATTCACCAAATGGCACTAAGTGGTGTTTTTGATACCGATTATTGGTTGGATATTCATAAGGTGTTTTATCACCTAATACCAGTAGCGTATTATAAACATTACCGTCATCATCATATCTTCCTCCATTGAAACGATAATCGATGATACCAACGGCGATTTCTGTCTCATTTGCTCTGGCTTGGTTATCAAGATACTGCAATAATGATTGTTGATTTATTTCAAAATCTGTAATACTGGCTTCTGACCAGATAATGATTTTATCTTTTCCAAAATTTGCTTTGGTTAATTTGGTATAGGTATCAATAGTTTGATTTAGTTGTTGATGAGTCCACCTTAATGATTGTGCTATATTACCTTGTATCAACGCAAAATTAGCCACTCGGTGTTTATCTACCTTAGTCCAATTAATCTGATTGAATAAAAATGGTGCAATCGAGAACGCAAAAAGTGCAATTAATGCACCAAAAAAGTGCTTTGTGAAAGCTTTTTGTTTAAGTCTAAACAAACAATATGTTATTAAACCACTTAAAATGGTGGTTAATAATGTTACACCATTTATACCAATAAGGGGAAAATAAGCTCGTAATGGGCTGTCAAGTTGACTGTAACCTAACTCAAGCCATGAAAAACCAGTTAAAATATAACCACGTAAAAATTCAGTTAATTGCCAAAAAATAGGAGCAGCAAAGACTAGCTGTTTCAATGAAAACGGCGGTGCAAATCGTTTTAAGCAGCTAAGTAATAGCGCAAAAAGCATTGGATAAAGTGACAGGTAAAGGATCAAAAATCCTAAAATGATTAATGCCACAGATGATGGCAATTCGCCGTACTGTTTAATACTAATATAAATCCAATGCACACCGGCTGTAAAATAGCCGATTCCCCAGCAAAGCCCTATCAGCATCGCTTGCTTTTTAGACTTATTAGCTATGAGCCATAACAGTCCTGCAAAGGATATAAATGCTAAAGGCCAAATATGAAAAGGAGCATAGCTGAAAACAGCGATACTCCCGAAAATTATAGCTAATGCCAGATGTTTAAGCATTTTCAGGTAACTCTAGATTAGGAACGGTTGCCCCTTCAGGAATAGTGACATGAAGCTGAATGATCCGTCGACGATCGGCAATGGTCACTTTAAATTGATAACCATCAATAGTGATACTTTCGCCTCGTAAGGGTAAACGTCCAAAATGTTGCATGACTAACCCCCCAATGGTATCCATTTCTTCATCACTAAAATCGGTTTTAAAAACATCGTTGAAGTCTTCAACAGGTGTTAGTGCTCGAACAGTATAGACTTGAGGGGATAAGCGACGAATATCACGATCTTCAATCTCATCAAATTCATCTTCGATATCACCAACAATCAACTCTAAAATATCTTCAATGGTGACTAAGCCAGAAACACCACCAAATTCATCGATAGCTATAGCCATATGATAGCGTTCCATTCGAAACTCTTTCAACATATGATCAACACGTTTGCTTTCTGGCACAACAACAGTAGGGCGTAAAATTTTTTTCAGATCAAAATTATCCACACCTTGACGAATAAACATAAGAAGATCTTTAGCTAACAAAATACCTTCAATGTGATCTCTATCTTCACTTATGACAGGATAACGAGAGTGTCCATGTTCAGAAATAATATTCAAACACTCATCAAGCGTGTAATTATCTTTAATTGTTACAATTTGAGAACGAGGAATCATAATATCGCGAACACGCTGTTCTGCAATATCCATTACTCCTTCGATCATGTCGAGAGTATCAGGATCAATCAGTTCGTTTTCTTCGGCTTCACGAATTACTTCAATCAGTTCTTCTTTATCTTTGGGCTCTGAATTGAATAACTGACTTAACCATAAAGTAAACCCTTTTTTAGGGCTCCGGTGATTATCATCACTCATTTGCTTGATTCCTTAGTTATTTTGCATGATGTAAATTATTCTTATACTCAGCTTAGTTAATGTGAATTATAAATTGAATGAGAATAGTGTAATGATTTGTTTTAATTAGTCAATGGGTTGATAAGGATCATCAAATCCTAACTGTTTCATAATATCAATTTCGATACTTTCCATTTCTTCCGCTTCTTCGTCAACAATATGATCATAACCGAGTAAATGCAAACAGCCATGCACTATCATGTGAGCCCAATGCGAAATTAATAATTTATGTTGTTCTTGTGCTTCTTTTTCGACGACTTGTTTACAAATAATGAGATCACCTAAAAGTGGCACTTCAATATCAATTGGCGACTCAAAAGGAAAAGATAACACATTGGTCGGTTTATTTTTTTGTCGATAGGTATGATTTAATTGTTGGCTTTCAGCTTCATCAACAATACGAATCGTTATTTCTGCTTGATCCATAAATTGAGGCAGAATAACGTTTAACCACTGCATGATTTGTTGTTCAGTGGGAAGGCGATCAGTTTGCGTTGTTGCTATTTGCAGATCTAAGATAATTTCACTCATGATAAACTCTGTCATTATTCACGATGATAAGGATGATTAGTGGTTAAACTCCAGGCTCGATACAGGCTTTCAGCCACAATAACTCGAACAAGAGGATGAGGTAAGGTAAGGGGGGATAATGACCAGCTTTGTTCTGCTGCTGCTTTGCAAGCTGGTGAAAGTCCTTCAGGCCCACCAATTAATAAACTGACATCACGTCCATCTGTCTTCCAACGTTCCAATTGCTCGGCTAAATTATGAGTAGTATAAGGTCTACCGGGAATGTCTAGCGTGACAATACGGTTACCTTTGCCACAAGCACTAAGCATCGATTCGCCTTCTTTATCTAAAATACGAACGATATCGGCATTTTTAGTACGTTTTCCTGCCGGTATTTCGATTAATTCTAAAGGCATATCTTTCGGAAAACGAAAGCGATAATCATCAAAAGCTGTTGTGACCCAATTAGGCATTTTAGTGCCAACAGCGATGAGCTGTATTTTCACCTAATTAACCCCAAAGTTTTTCAAGTTCGTAAAGTTGACGACTTTCTTCTTGCATGATGTGCACAATCA
This sequence comes from Gilliamella sp. CG13, assembly GCF_046635805.1. Taxonomy (NCBI): domain Bacteria; kingdom Pseudomonadati; phylum Pseudomonadota; class Gammaproteobacteria; order Orbales; family Orbaceae; genus Gilliamella; species Gilliamella sp. CG13. Next base: position 732,308 of record NZ_JBIDFM010000001.1, on the reverse strand, counting down.
CAGAATCCATATCAACAACAACCCAGTCAGCATCATTTTGTCCTTCACTGCCTAAAACCAGATATCCATGTTTTTTGGCTTCATCAATTAAATGCCCTGCAATTGAAGACACGTGGCGATTTGATGTTCCCGTACAAATGACCATGTAATCAGTAATACTTGATTTACCTTTCACATCAAGAATAACAATATCCTTGCCTTTTAAATCATCAATTTTATCTGTAATGAAATCCTGTAATGACTGTTGCAAAATAAACTCTCTATCAATCAAAATAAAGCACTAGTATAACATATTTTTAAAAATTGCAGTGTAGATAAGCTATCGGCAAAAGTCATCTTACAAAATATTTAAATATCTTAATTGGTTTATCACTTGTTGAGGTTTGACTGTTTAACACTTTAAACAGTCAAAATATGAGACATTCGCTAAACTAGAGCGAAATTACTCGATCAAATAACGGATTATCAATTAAACGATGTGTTACCATAAGTAAAGTTTTACCTTTACAGGATTGTTGGATAAGTTTAATGATCTGCTGTTCCGTTTGTTGATCCAAGCTTTCGGTCGGTTCATCCATTAAAATCAAGGGTGAATGATGCAGTAATGCTCGAGCAATCCCAATACGGCGAATTTCACCACCCGATAACGCACGCCCACCTTGCCCAATAAGTAAATCGAGACCTTTTTCCGTGATAAGTAATTTATCCAGCTCAACTTGATGTAAAACATCTATCAATTGCTGATCGGTAGCCTGCTCATTACCAATCAGCAAATTTTGCCGTAACGTATCGCTAAAAATGGTAATAACTTGCGGAACGACAGCAATAGCTTGGCGAAGTGTTTTTTCATCCAACTGGTTAATAGGGGTATCATTCAAATAGATTGACCCCGAATTGAGTTCCCAAATGCGATTAATCAGATTGAGCAGTGTTGATTTACCAGAGCCGGTTTTACCAATCAACCCAATATGCTCACCAGATTCAACCGTTAACGAAAAATCCTTTAATATGATAAAAGGTTGATTTGGATAACTAAAATTAACTTTATCAAAGTGTAATTTAGCCATTGTCAAATCAAGTGTTTTACCTTCTTTCACAAAGGTAATTTCAGGAGTTTGACTAAAAATAGCCGTTATACGGGATGCCGATGCGATGACTTGCCCTAAAAATATAAAGGCATTAGGAATGGGCATTAAAATTTCTGCACTGGCAAGACAAACAAATACAAATAAGGCAACTAATGGCGAAAGTGTATATTGAGTGATCAGCCATAATACCAGCAGTGTTAAAAAACCTGAGATTAATAAAATTAATGCACTCGATAGCGCCATTAACGTTGATTGACGTTGTTGATTACTAAGCCACTGTGATTCAAGTTCATCAAGTTTATCACGATACTTTGCTTGGGCATTAAATAAAGTGAGTTCAGCTTGTCCTTGTAAATAGCTAATCAGTTGTGAACGATAATCGCTTTGCTGTTTTGCCAATGTCTCGCCTAATTGTTTACCGGCATAATAAAAAATTACAGGTACAGTAAGCAAAGTCAGCGTGAGAATAATGGTAATGATGAGCGCAATAGGTAGATTAATGTAACTTAATCCGATAAATAAAATTGCGATCATTATCAATGCAGTTACAATGGGTGAAAAAAGTTTTAAATAAAGGTGATCAAGCGCATCAATATCGACAATAAATCGATTAAGCAGATCCGCTTTTTGATATTGTGCTAATTGATTGGCACTTAATGGTAATAGTTTGCGAAAAGCTAATGTCCTTAAGTAAGCAAGAATTTTGAAGGTTGTATTATGATCAACTAAACGCTCCATATAGCGTGCTGCCGTTCGGGTAATCGCTGCTGCCCGAACCCCAGCAGCAGGAAGCATATAATTGAAAGAATACAAACCAGCTACCCCCACAAAAGCGGTTGACGCTAAAAACCAGCCAGATAAAGAGAGCAAAAACACACTTGCAAACAGGGTGAGAATCGATAAAGATAATCCAATTAAGATTTGCCAAAAATAGTGTTTATACAGAGCAATGTATGGACGCAAAATTGCTAGCATGTGATCTCCTTAACGTTACAATTTAATTGACCATGAGCCAGTTGCCAAACTTGATCTGCGTACTGCATATCGTCCGACTGATGGGTAATTGTAATCGTATTAGGGGCAATATTATGTCGTTCTAAATGATTAATTGTTTCTTGATCTAAGCTTGCTGTAGGTTCATCTAAAATCAATAATTGGCAAGGCTTTAGCATCGCTCTGGCTAAAGCCACGCGCTGTGCTTGTCCAATCGATAACCGGATAGCATCTTCGCCAATAAGGGTATCTAATCCTTCAGGCAGTTTAGCTACAACGTCAATAAGCTGTGCTTTACAAATGACAGCTTGAAGTTCTTCATTACTGGCAAGCGGATTACCAAGTAAAATATTATCTCGTACAGAACTATTTAAAAGATAGGGATGTTGACCAATCCAACTGACTTGTTTTTGCCAATCAGTGATATTTAACTGATTAAACTCAATCCCATTGATTTTTAATGAACCTTGATAAGGCAAAAAACCAAGTAAAACTTGCATTAACGAACTTTTCCCCTCGCCACTGGTTCCTATTAATGCTAATTTAAAAGGCGCCTTTAGCGAAAATGATAAAGGGCCAACAATAGGGTGTCGCTCATTAGATAACACGATTAAGTTATCTGCTTCAATAGATTTTAATGGCTCATTAAAGGGAATCGATTTTACTTGATGTTCAGCATTTATTGATGAATTTTCATCATTTAAAAAAGATTCAATATTATCAGCGGCAGCAATAGCTTCGGCTTTCGCATGATAGTAAGTGCCTAAATCACGTAAAGGCTGAAAAAATTCTGGCGCCAAAATTAACGCAAAAAAACCAGCGAAAAGCGTGACTGTGCCATTATAAGAACCAAAATCAAACTCGCCTAAATAAGAAAATCCAAAATATACCGCCACAATGGCGATTGAAATCGAGGTAAAAAACTCTAAAACGGCAGAAGACAAAAAAGCGACTTTTAAAACTTGCATCGTTTTAACGCGAAAATCTTCGGATGCACGCTTAATCTCTTGAGCTTGTTTTTCGCCTTGATTAAACAGCCGAATGGTATTTAGACCTTTTAATCGATCTAAAAAATGACCGCTTAGATAACTCAATGCTTTAAAGTGGCGACGATTAATATCCGCAGCACCCATACCCACTAAAATCATAAAAATCGGAATTAATGGGGCTGTAGCGAGTAAAATAAGTGCTGCTGCCCAATTAAAAGGGAAAATTGCGATACAGATTAAAATAGGTACCATACTCACTAAACGCATTTGCGGTAAATAGCGGGCAAAAAAATCTTGGAGATTATCAACTTGTTCAATAATTAATGTACTCCATGCACCGGTGGTGCTTCGATTTAGATAGGCAGGGCCCAATTTTTCAAGCTGATTGATTAATTGATGACGAATCTGTTTTCTAACTTTTTTGCCTAAAATAAAATTAATTTTCTCTCGTAAATAAAGTAAACCAGCGCGGACAAGAAACACAATAACCAAACAACCAAAATAAGGCAAAATGTCAAAAAATCTGTGTTGCTCAATAATTAACTTTTGTAAGATCGTTGCCAACAAAGCCGCTTGAAAGATCACAAAAATGGTTAACAAAAACCCGGTTAAAGTCGAGGCACGCAAGTCAGATTTATATCCTTTTGCATGCTGCTTTAGCCAATTTAATAAATAAGTCTGACGTTGTTTATCTAATGACATGAATATCAATATTTTTCTATTTTAAATTATCTAAATAGTGCTCTGCATCCAATGCCGCCATACAACCCGTACCTGCCGAAGTAATGGCTTGCCGATAAATGTGATCCATCACATCGCCTGCTGCAAAAATTCCTTCGACACTGGTTTGTGTTGCTCGCCCTTCAGTACCGGATTTGACTTTGATATAACCATTTTTTAACTCAAGTTGTCCTTCGAAAATCTCGGTATTTGGTTTATGACCTATGGCGATAAAAACGCCCATAACAGCGACTTCTTCACTGATATTGGGATCTTGAGTACTTAGTAACCTGACACTCGTTACGCCCATATTGTCGCCCAAAATTTCATCAACAATGCGATGAGTATGTAAAATCACTTTTCCCTGTTGTACCTTTTCGTGCAATCTATTCATTAATATTTTTTCTGCTCTAAAGGTATCACGACGATGAATTAAGTGAACTTCACTTGCAATGTTAGCTAAGTAAAGTGCTTCTTCGACAGCTGTATTACCGCCACCGACGACAGCCACTTTCTGATTACGATAGAAAAATCCATCACAAGTCGCACAAGCTGATACCCCTTTACTTTTAAAAGCTTCTTCAGAAGGCAAGCCTAGATATTGGGCAGACGCACCCGTTGCAATAATCAATGCATCACAATGATATTCTGTTTCACTGCCATAAAGCTTATAAGGCTTACTGCTAAAATCGACACGATCAATTTGATCGAAAATAATCTCTGTATTAAATCGTTCGGCATGTTCTCGCATTTTGACCATTAATTCAGGGCCTGTTAAATCAGGTGCACCTGCTGGCCAATTTTCGAGTTCTGTTGTAGTGGTAAGCTGTCCGCCTTGCTGTAATCCGGTAATTAAGGTAGGGGAAAGGTTAGCACGTGCGGCATAAACCGCTGCGGTATATCCAGCTGGACCAGAACCCAGTATTAACAAACGTACATGTTTAGTCTTCATCTTTAAAATCCTTACTCATTTTTGTTCTGGCATCTTATTGTCAATTTTCGTGCAGAAAATTTTTTAATTACTGACAGCCAACAAACAGTCTACCAATTGATATTAACGATATTTCTGGCTCACAAGTCTATCATTATCGATCTCATTCTGGCAAAAAAATTGATTATTGTAGCGATAGGTAGACACAATATATTTATTTAATTGGTTAAAATGCGATTATCTTTTTCTTTTCGGTTTTTTTAATTGAATTTAAGTTTTTTAAAACAACATTTGTTTTATTTTTATCTTTTTTGCCTTTAAAATGTGTTTTTTTCTTATTCAAAACCTGTTACTTATTTTGATAACTATTATTCATTATTTTTAAAGATGAAATCCTAGCAAGATGGAGGGAAATGAAAGTGAATAATCCTTCAAAAGAAAACGTAGAAGCCGTACTACGAAAAATCAATTGGGCGCAAGAAATATTAACGTCATTACAACAAAATATTACCGATCCACAAATTGGCAATATTTTATCTGGCGTGGTGTTTATTATGGATTCGGCATCAACAGATGCCGAAACCTTATACCAATCGGTTAAATAAATTCGGTGTTGTTTTTTTCATTTTGTTCCTTCCGTCGCCATTAGGCACGGAAGTTTTTTTTAATTTTATAAATACGTTGTAAGATCTTTTAGTGGCCAGCGAATTTTTGCTGTTGGCTCTTTTAATCGATAACCAAACGCTAAACCAAGTCCAATACCATAAGATTCAGCACTAAATTGCGGCATGTATTTTTCAAGTATTTGCACAATTTTGTCGTATTCAAATCCCCCAATAGCACACGAATCAATACTTCGATACGCTGCCGCTGTTAGCATATTGGCACAAGCAAGATAATCTTGCATTTCTGACCAATGATTAACGGTTAATCCATTTGCTAAACCATGCTCATAAAAATTGATGAAATATTGACATGCCGTATCGATTGCAGTTTGATCATTAGCATTCGGTAATCCACGGGCGACAGTACGACGCAAATATTCACTTTGTAATGTAAAATTATTGGCTTTACGATAAAGCACAATGACAAAATGTGAACAACTAGTTACCTGTTCTTGATTGTAACAAGCAGCACGTAATTCCGTTTTGATTTTATCATCATCCACCACGACAAAATGCCAAGGCTCAATACCAAAAGAAGACGGTGATAATCGACCCGCTTCTAAAATGTATTCCATATCGGCCTGAGCGATTTTTTTCGTGTCATCAAACTTTTTACATGCATGCCGAAAATTCAATGCTTGAGTTAATTGATCCATATTCTCTCCTAAGTTTTTTTATTCCATGGCGCAACTACAAAAAGTAATAACATTCCTGGTATAGCAAGAAAAAAGCACAACCAAAAAAAATTAGTCCAGCCTAAATAAGAGGTTAAAAAGCCAGACATAGAATTGATTAATGTTCTCGGTATAGCTGAAAAACCTGTTAATAAAGCAAATTGGGTTGCTGTGAATAGTGGGCTTGTATTTTTAGAAATATAGGTAACCAATGCTGTTGCACCCATACCCACTCCTATTGATTCGCAACTGATTACAATCCCCAACATAATTAATTGTTTATAGGTTATTGATTGAAAAGGTCCTTCACAAGATAAATAAACAAAACCTAAAATTGAAAACATCTGAACAAAACCAGATATCCATAACGAACGATTCAATCCAAATTTTGATATAAATACACCACCAATTAATGCCCCCAAAAGGCTAGGCCATACGACAGCATTTTTAGCTATAGTACCAATATGCCTCATTTCAAACTTCATATCCAAATAGAAAGGTGTCGCTAAAGATGTTGCAAGACTGTCCCCGAGTTTGTACAGAGCCACAAAAGATAATACAAATAAAACTTTTGGGAACGATATACGCTTAATAAATTCAATTATGGATTGCACGAAAACGGATTTATCCGATGGAATGTAATTATTATGCATTGGTTCCTTTAACATCATTGTAATAACTAGCATTGGAACAATGAAAGCTGCAGTGAAAGCAAAAACTTCAATCCAAGATAAATAATCAGCAAGAATTAGAGATAAACCACCAGGAATAAATCCAGCAATTCGATAAACGTTAATATGTATGCTATTTCCGTTACCAAGTTCATTATCACTTAAAATTTCTCTTCGATATGCATCGATAGCAACATCTTGTGTTGCTGAAATAAATGCAGTCAGTAAACTAAGGAACACAATGATATCAATATTGTTTTTCGGTGTCAGAAAACCGTAAATAGGTATGATGAACAATAAGCTTAATTGTGTTAAAAGCAACCATCCTTTGCGATATCCAAGCGAAAAAGGTGAAATACGATCTAATAATGGTGCCCAAAGAAATTTTAATAAATACGGTATTTGTGTTAGTGTAAAAGCGCCAATTGTTTTAATATCGACACCACCAACTTTTAACCAAGCCGGAATTAATTGAATTATAAAGAAAAATGGTAATCCAGAACAAAAGCCTGTATAAACACAAAGCAACATTTTTCTATTTAAAAATGTACCAGTTAATTTCTTATTCATTATTTAACATTATTGGTTAGTTTTTTAGCAAAGTGCTATCATAACATATCATTGTCAAAATAATCACTAAGGTCAAAGCAAACAATTCATTCATAATGGCATTGAGCTGAAATTATTTTATTTAGGTTTACAATGTCTGTATAGTTTTAATAAAACTATAAAAAACAGAGACAACTAAACATGCGTTAATCACCATGAACAGAGGTGCAACAAAATGAAACATTCAATCAAAATTGCAGTTTTCAGTAGCAAACACTACGACAAAGAACATTTAGAGATTGCCAATAAAAAATTTGGTTTTAATATCGAATACTATGATCATAAACTCAGTCATAAAACAGCAGTCACAGCACAAGGTTATGATGCCGTTTGTGTATTTGTTAATGATGAAGTTGATAAAACCGTTTTACAAAAACTTGCGCATTGTGGGGTAAAAATCTTAGCGTTACGGTGTGCCGGATTTGATAATGTTGACATTGCTGAAGCCAAAAAATTAGGCATTACGGTTGTTCGTGTACCAGCTTACTCACCTGAAGCAGTAGCCGAACATGCCGTTGCACTCATGATGACGCTTAATCGACGTACTCACAAAGCCTACCAACGGACTCGCGATGCGAATTTTGCCCTTGATGGCTTAACTGGATTCAATATGCATAATCGTACCGCAGGTGTGATTGGTACCGGAAAAATTGGACAAGCAGTGATCCGAATCCTAAAAGGTTTTGGTATGAATATTTTAGCTTATGATCCTTTTCCAAATGATATTGCAGTCGAATTAGGTGCGCAATATGTCCAACTTGATGAACTCTATGCAAAATCCGATGTGATTACGCTTCACTGTCCAATGAGCCCTGAAAACTATCATCTACTTAATAAAGATTCATTTAAAAAAATGAAAAATGGCGTCATGATTATTAACACCAGTCGTGGTGGATTACTTGATGCGACAGCCGCAATCGATGCCTTAAAGCAAACCAAAATTGGCGCATTAGGAATGGATGTTTATGAAAATGAACGAGACCTCTTTTTTGAAGATAAATCGAATGATGTTATTTTAGATGACGTGTTCCGTCGATTATCATCGTGTCATAATGTGATTTTTACAGGGCATCAAGCTTTTCTAACGCAAGAAGCCTTATTGAATATCTCCGAAACCACATTAACCAATATCAAGCAGATTTCTCAAGGGCAACCTTGTCAAAACATTGTTGAATAGCATGAAATACATTATTATGCTGTTTATTATTTAACTCTTTAAATGTGGATGGGTTATGCAACGTATTGTCATTTTATTCAGTATGGTATGGTTACTTGTTGCTTGCCAAAGTAACAACTCGACAACATCGCCGATGCAACAACATCGAGGTCAATCAAATGTAGCGGGTGGTGTTTATCTTGAAAAAGAGCATGATCTTGTCATTGTCAACGATGCGCCATTGGCTATTGAACAAGAAAAGTTTATCGATAAAATGGTCAATAAACATGGCTTTGATCGGGAACAACTTCGAGAAGTACTAGCACAAACCACAAAACTTGATTGGGTTATAAATTTAATGGACAAACAAGCACCACAGTCGGGGCCTTCGACTGGCCCTAATGGTGCTTGGATCCGCTATAAAAATAAATTTATCACGCCTAGCAATTTGCCAAGAGGAGTAGAGTTCTGGCATAAATATGAAAAAGAGTTAGCGCAAGCTTATAAAGAGTATGGTGTTCCACCTGAAATTATTGTCGGTATTATTGGTGTTGAAACAGGGTGGGGTAGAGTCATGGGAAAAACAAAAATTATTGACGCACTCTCGACACTTGCTTTTTATTACCCAAGACGCTCGGCCTATTTTGCTAAAGAGTTAGAAGATTACTTAATTATGTGTCGAGATGAAGGTGTTGATCCTTTTGATTTAAATGGATCATTTGCTGGGGCAATGGGGTACGGTCAATTTATGCCATCAGCATTTAGAAATCATGCGGTTGATTTTAATCATGACGGTCATGTTGATTTGTGGGATCCGGTAGATGCGATTGGCAGCGTTGCCAACTATTTTAAAGCCTATGGTTGGCAAAAAGGAAAAAAAGTGGCTGTAAAAGCCGATGGACAGGCATTATCGCTTGAAACAGGGTTTAGTACCAAATATTCGATTGAAAGATTGGCCAAAGCAGGATTGAAACCACAAAGCACATTAGATGGCAATAAACAGGTTAGCTTGTTAAGGCTTGATATGGGCGATCGTTATCAATACTGGTATGGATTACCTAATTTTTATGTCATTACCCGTTATAATCACAGTAGTTATTATGCAATGGCAGTATGGCAGTTAGGCTTAGCCGTAAAAGCGGCAAAATAAGATTACAACATAAAGATAAACAATAAATGTTTTGCTATATTCAGGTCACCAAAGGGTGACCTTTTTAATTGGTAAAGAAAGCCGAGAATGAAAATATGATTAGACTTATCAAGAATTATTTAAGAATTTGCGTGAAGTATTCCTTAAATTTATTGTTATCAAACAATTATCATCAGTATTAGTCTGGCACAAAAATTTATTAAACTTAACATATTCATTTGTCAATTATGGTCAGTTGATATATAATGCCCCGTCGATTTCAACCGCCAAATTTTCATGTTCCTTGCTTTCAATGGGTTGCGGTTGCCCCGACAGAAAGCTGATTAATCCGTAGGGAGCGATAATGCGTCATTACGAAATTGTTTTTATGGTTCACCCAGATCAAAGTGAACAAGTACCGGGTATGATCGAACGTTATACTGGTACATTAACGACTGACGGTGGAAAAATTCATCGTTTAGAAGATTGGGGTCGTCGTCAATTAGCCTATCCTATCGAAAAACTGCACAAAGCACATTATGTGTTAATGAATGTTGAAGCGACTCAAGAAGCTGTTAACGAGCTTGAAGATAACTTCCGTTTCAATGATGCAGTCATTCGCAGTTTAATTATGCGTACTAAACATGCTGTAACTGAAACTTCACCAATGTTAAAAGCTAAAGATGAGCGTCGTAACGCTGAAGAAGATTTTAGCGAAGTAAACATGGACGATGATTCCGAAGAATAATCGTTTGGTGTTATCGGGTATTGTTACCAAGACCCCGATAAGAAAAATCAGTCCAAGTGGAGTGTCACACTGCCAATTTTATTTAGAACATGTTTCTGAACAAATTGAAGCAGAACTCACAAGGCAAGCATGGTGTATAATGCCCGTTATTGCCAGCGGACAACAAGAGTTAAGTTACATAAAAAAAGGCAGCAAAGTATTAGTGAGTGGCTTTATTAGTACACACACTAAACGTAATCAAACAAGTCAACTTGTGTTACATGCTGACCAAATTAAACTATTAGGAGAATAGCCAAATGGCACGTTATTTCCGTCGTCGCAAATTCTGCCGTTTTACTGCAGAAGGCGTTAAAGAAATTGATTATAAAGATGTTTCTTTATTAAAAAGCTATATCACTGAAAGTGGTAAAATCGTACCAAGTCGTATTACTGGTACTAGTGCAAAATATCAACGTCAATTAGCTCGCGCTATCAAACGCGCTCGTTACTTGGCATTATTACCATATACTGACAACCATCAGTAATTAGCAACAGAGGGAACATATAATGCAAATTATTCTACTCGATAAAGTTGCTAATTTAGGCAGCTTAGGTGATCAAGTTAATGTTAAAGCGGGTTATGCGCGTAACTTTTTGATTCCACAAGGTAAAGCAGTACCTGCGACTAAAAAGAATATCGAATTCTTTGAAGCGCGTCGTGCTGAATTAGAAGCAAAACTTGCTGAGACATTAAAAGCCGCTGAAGAGCGTGTTGCTGAAATTAATGCACTTGGTAAAGTGACTATTACTTCTAAAGCTGGTGATGAAGGTCGTTTATTTGGTTCTATCGGTACACGTGATATCGCTGATGCGGTTAAAGCTCGTGGTATTGAAGTATCAAAAAGCGAAGTTCGCTTACCAAATGGTGTATTACGTAACACAGGTGAGTTTGAAGTGTTATTCCAAGTACACAGCGAAGCTTTTGCTAAAGTTATTGTTGAAATTATTGCAGAATAATTATCTTCAAATCGCGATAAAAAGCCCGTCAATGAGACGGGTTTTTTATTTACTGTTTACCATACTTATCTAGAAAAAATCTAGGTGTAATCCTAATTATTGATAGCACAATTTACCCAACACATTGATTCTTTATGTAATCTTAAATTTATCCTTTAATTGACGATAATCGCTTGACCTCTACCACGAATATCTGACACGGCTTCTGGTTTATTATTATGAATTTTAATCACTTGAATATCTCCGCTAAAATCTTGTTGCACGAAGCGATACCCCATGTTTTCTAACTCTTTTTTAAACAAATTCGGTACAGTTGTTTGAAACCGCTCAACAAAAATCACATTGTTCGGCAATAATTGGTGGTGATAACGTACCGCATCCACTGCATCTTTTAATGACATCTTATTATCATAAACATTAGCCACGACTTGAAAAATAGAGGTAAAGATGCGCGAACCACCAGGGGTACCTATCACCATTTCTACATTATTATTTTTGATAAATAGGGTTGGAGACATGGATGACAATGGACGTTTATTGGGTTCGATGGCATTTGCATCATTACCGACCACACCGAATTGATTGGCAATACCGGGCTTGCTACTAAAATCATCCATTTCATTATTAAGTAAAATACCTGTACCCTTGACAACAATAGCCGAACCAAACCAACCATTTAACGTATAAGTATTTGATACTGCATTTCCCCACTTATCAACAATTGAAAAATGAGTTGTTTGTAACTTTTCATGTTGCCAGTCTAAACCCGGTTTCACTTGCTCAGTTTTCGAAATCGCAATAGGATTAACTTGTTTGGCACGTTCAACTAAATATTGTTGATCGATAAGTTTTGCAACGGGGACACTGATAAAATCAGGATCGCCCATGTATTCGGCGCGATCAGCAAAAACACGTTTTTCAATTTCTGCTAATAAATGGATATATTGCGCAGAATTGGGTTTCACATCTTTAAACTTGTCTGCTAATGTTTGCTTCATTAATAATAGTTGGATTAATCCAATACCACCTGAACTTGGTGGAGGAGCGGTTATGATTTGCATATCATGCCAATTGGCAATCAAAGGATCACGCCATTTAATCTGATAATTTGCTAAATCACATTCAGTAATAAAACCATTATTGTTTTTCATTTGTTGGGCGATCAGTTTGGCTGTTTCCCCTTTATAAAATCCGTCACGACCAAACTGCGCTATTTTATTTAAGACGTTACCTAATTCAGGTTGTTTAAATAGTTTATTGGTTTTCATATTACCAAAATATTGCTTAAAATAACCGTTGTTTGGCGCAGTCACAACCGCTTCTTGATAACGTTCAATAAGTTGCGGTGGGACAATAAAACCCTCATTAGCAAGGCGGATTGCTGGCGCCATCACTTCTTGCCAGGTTAATTGACCAAAGCGTTGATGAACAGCCCACATACCGGCAACCGTACCCGGTACACCAGAAGCTTGATGAGAATAAAGACTTAAACCAGGGCTCACTTCATTATTACTATCTAAAAACATGGTTTTATAGGCATTATGGGGGGCAACTTCACGATAATCGATAAAATAAGGTTTTCCATCCATCCAAAGTGTCATAAATCCACCACCGCCAATATTGCCAGCCTCAGGATAGGTCACGGCAAGGGTAAATGCAGTAGCCACGGCGGCATCGGCTGCATTTCCACCTTTTTCAAGTATTTCCTTCGCTGCCATAGCACCATAATTATCCGGTGAAGCAACTGCACCTGCTTCTAATTTTAGTTGATGAGTTTCAACAGCAAGCACTTGCTGAGATACCAATAAAAACAAAGCAAAACAGCAATACTTAATGAACAGATTTTTCAAATAGGACATACAACACCTCCTGCTAAATACATGATAACTTCCCCCACTTTTGTCGCTAGGCATCGTTATTATTAATGTGAAAAGCGAGTCAAAAATTGAAGTGGAGGAATAGATGAATATAGCATAGAAGATTCATGCATTGAGTAAATTATGTTCAGTGATTGTTAATGGACGTATTGATAATTCAACACAATTTTTAGTTTGCAATAACTCATCAAAAAAAATCACGATTAATGAATGATTAATCGTGACTTAAATTAACACTTATAAATTGATAAAACGGTTATACTTGTTTATTTTTAATCGGCTTCGCCAACTTCTTGAACATCATCAACTGGTTTGCCTTGCTCTTCTTTAAATAATTTATTGTCATAAAGTTTAACAAACGGAAGATAAATAAACAGAGCTAAAATAGCAGACAGTATCGCAACAATGGCCGCCTTATAATCTCCACCTGTCCCGATAAAGGCGCCTAATCCCATTGGTGACGGCCAAGGAACTAAAGCAATGATTGGATTCATAATACCCGAACTAATAGCAAAGTAACCTAATGTTCCACATGCCATTGGCGCTAAAAAGAAAGGTAAAGCTAAATAGGGATTATAAACAATCGGCATACCAAAAATAATCGGCTCATTAATATTAAATATGGCAGGAACAGCGGACGCACGACCTAAAATTTTTAACTGGCTTGATTTAGCAAAAAAAGCAATAAAAAACGTCATTAACAGTGTCGAACCTGAGCCACCTAAAATGACTAATGAATTATTAAATTCACCCGCGAATGGAATATGTGCACCTGCGGTATTTTCGGTCATATTGGCTAACATAATTGGCGTAATAAATGCCCCAATAATGCTTGCCCCGTGAATACCTACAACCCATAATGCATGGATTAAAAAAAGAATAACCATAATCCCTAACCAACTTTTGGTTAAGTTAGTCACAAACGTAAACGGAATACTGACAATATCAAAGATATCTGTCCCCATAAACACTAAAAAGCCATTTAAAATAATGATACAAAAAGCAATAACAAACGTTGGAATCAACGCCGTAAAGGAGCGTGAAACACCTAATGGTACGGTTTCGGGCATTTTAACAACCCAATTTCGTCTGACACATAAAAAATAAAGATGCGTGGCGACTATTGCCATGACAATAGCAATAAAGATCCCCGATGTGCCTAAGCGAAACACAAAAGGCGTTAAACGTAGACCATTAAACACAAGGTTACTTTGATCACTGAATAATGTAATCACCCCATTTTGCATGACTAATTCCGGTAAAGTCATAAAAAATGCAAAAGCCGATAACATTGCACCGTTAAGGGCATTCACTTTCAAACCTGTCTCTTCCGCTTCAATTTTGGTTAATTCATAGCCCACAACAAAATTAAAATAGAGCGCTAAAATACCGATTGTAGCGGTATTGGCAATCATGTACAGATCACTGACCCGAAAAAACGTATTTTCAAAAAAACCTTCTAAACCCGTGAATGTCATTGGCAAGGTATTAAAAACTAAAAACATAGAGCCAACAATTGAGAAAGGTACTGATGCCATACCGGCAGCCATTACCGCGCGCACAATTTTAAATTGTGATATTTTTGCCATTGGTGTCATTAAATACTTTTGTAAAAACGCAAATCCGGTATTCATTTTGTTTTCCTCATCTAATTAATAATTTCTTCATAAGCTTGGATTCGTTTAAAATGTTTATCCTCGTTACGTTGAATTTTTGCCAATCTTTTAAGCATTAAAAAAGCCATTACACCGCTCCCAATTAGTAGCCCCATGATCGTATTTAAAACAGATTGCGAATCTTTTAAAAATGGAAAAAAGAGATGAAATAAAGATGTATAAAGGGTGATAACTAACACGCCACACATTAAAAGCATCATTTGAAAAAATAACTTAGCAAATGGTAGAAAGTTATCATGATTGCGATAAAGCTTTACTTGTTCAAAAGCGGTTAATGCACCCAAAGTAAAAAGCGTAATAGGCAAAATAGCGGTGTAGGACTTTGAGCCAAGCAAAAAAACAGCCCAGTAAAGATTCAAAAATAGCAAAAAAGCAGTCGAGTAGCGAATCGCTAAAAAACGATTAAAATAAAGATTAGTTAAACTCAATTTTTTAGACTTATCAAATTGGGCGTTTATCATCATTGCTTAACCTCTTTACTTAGTCGATAGCTGATCACATTTTTGATATAAAAATGACATCTCAATTGCAATTTCACGCATTGTCATGGTTGTCATTAAATGGTCTTGAGCATGCACCATAATAATTTCCATTTCGATTTGCATACCATTGGCATAAGATTGCAGTAATTCGGTTTGAGATTGATGGGCTGCTAAAATTTCATGATTAGCCTCTTCAAGAAGTTGATTAGCCAGGTCAAACTTGGCTGCTCGCATTGCCTGAAAGGCTTCATGGATTTTGGTTTTGGCATTGCCGCTATGCAAAATAATATTAAAAGCGACTAGTTGAATATCTTCTGAGCTCATTTTTGAAATCATTGTTACGCTCCCTTTTCTATAAGTTTAATAAAGAGTGATTTAAATTCGGAAAAAGTTTGGCATTGTAATAATTGGTTTTGCATCGCTGAATCATCAATCAAATTAACGATTGCTTTTGTCATCATTGCTAAAGAAGGATTTTGATAAACAGACGGTGAAATAAGAAAAATAAAGCGAATATCAGGGTGATATTTATCCCAATAGACACCATGAGGAATCAGCGCAATCCCCATTTTAGATAATCTTCCGACAGGAACAGCAGGATGCGGTACTACAATGTTAGGACTAAAAAAGATATCTCCTAACGCCATTCGTTTAGCCATTTGTTTAATCATCTTTGATTTATAACAACAGGCTTCATTGACCGCTAAACGCTCCAATAAAAGATCTAAAATATCGTCTTTCGTAAATGGACATTGACAATAATAAAAATAATCAGCAGTTAGCTCTTCAACGACTTGCTCAAGATAGGACAAATGGCTTTTTTCATTGACCATATGAGTCGATGACATCGTGTTCAGATTGGATGAAGTTATGACATGACGTGAAGAAAGATAACGCCGAATTTTTTGCACATCTTCTTCAGTAAAAAAGACAGAAACATGAAAAACCGGAATTTTAAAGACTTTGGCAGAAAGATCGACTGAAGAGATAATAAAATCGACTTCGTTTAACATGTCGGGTTCAATTTCATAATAGCCTCGGGTATCAATAATTTTAATACGCTCATCAAATTCACACTCGACCCGATTTTTTAAAAGCTGAGCGCTACCCAATCCGGTTGCACAAATAATTAATACTCTCATTTTTTGCGCATTTTTCAGTTTTTCAACGGAAGCTAAAAAGTGCAGGGCTAAATAACCCCATTCATCATCAGAAACAGTTAACTTAGTTAAATTAGGGAGTTGTTTAAAATAGTGCTTAACTAAGTCAAATAATTCGGGCGAGCAGGTTTTGATCTCATTCAGTAATGGATTTTCAAGTTTGATATTTTGCGCTAACCTTACTAACATCGGTTTTAAATGTTGAACCAAGCCATTTTTTAATTGCTCATCTTTCAAAAATTGATAGCCTGTTTCAAGCTGAATCTTAAGTAATAAATCGGTTAACATTAAGCTCAGTTGCGCATCTAAATCTTGTTGGATAAAGTTAGATTTACTCATCAAATGCAAGGTTAAATACATCTGTTCTTCTTTTGGAAAAGCAAAACCAATTACTGTCTCAATGCGATCAATTATTTTTTTCGCAACGTGAAATTCCAAGGAACTTTTAGTTGTTTCTGGCATATCCAAATTTTGAATGGTCAGACCAGATTGTAAACGTTTAATGCTTAAAGAAAGATGCAACACAATATTTTGCATCATCACATCGGACAATTTTATGTTTGCTTCACGACACTCATCTAAAATAATAATGGTTAACGTGTCAAAACTGATTGCATCACTAAACTTATTTAAATAAGTTAAACGCTGCAAAAAGTTGATGGATTCTTCATGAAAAAAATAGCTCATAATAAAATGACGTTTGGCTTTTTCTGCACCGTCCACATAAAACAGCCGTTTATTTTTCTTTAAAGTCAGTTCAAAAGGTTGAAGCTGAGTTTTTATTTCCAGCATATCTTTATTGAGTTGTGATGAACTAATAAATAACTGTTCGGATAATGCTTCAATATCGATTTTTTGACATTCCAGTAATAGCAGATTAAGAATGTAGTGTTTGCGGTGACAGACTTCTCGTATATTGGCTTGTTCTTCATGCCGATCTAATAAATGATGTTCAATCAAAAACGAATTAAACGCCGTTCTATCCAAGATTTGCAATTGATAACCATAGCCTTGTTTACTGACAATTTTGGCGCCATTACATTCAATCAATGCTTTTAAATCGTTAAGATAAGTACGAACAGTTCTATCGGATAATGATAACTCAGTTGCCAGCAACGCACTGCTTTTAAACTGATTTTTTGAGCCGACTAATAGGCTAATAAGATTGCGTTGTTTATTTTTAATCATTATCATCCACACCTATAACAGCTAAAAAGATAAAGAATAGTGTGGTTGCTTTAGTTTGCTAATCAGACACACTTTAAGCAACATCGCCGGGCGCCGACCCTAAAACGGTCATAAACGGCGCCCAATACTGAAAACAGCAATGATCTAAAACTATTGGATATTTTCCTCAATCAATTTCGCTAATTGTTCAATACCCGAAGGGGTAGGGATATAAGCTTGAAAAGGAATACTGACAACAGGCTTACCGACTTCATCGCCCAATTTTTTGAATTTATCTAACATCATCATCGTTTGTGGACTAATTAAAAACAGGGAAAAATCACTATTTTTAATCATATTACTGCCTTCGGTTGCTGAAACAGCATCAACTGAAATCGCCTTATTTTTATTGGTAAAATATTCGGTTGCTTTTTTTGCCATTAACGATGAAGACATACCCGCAGCACAAATAATTAACGCTTTTTTCATAGCTTCTCCTAAAAAGTTGTTATCCATAAAATGGGTTATAAATCAAAATTTTTATAAAACTTCACCATTTGACTCTATCACTTTTTTGTACCATGCAAATGAATCTTTGCGACTACGTTTTAACGTGCCATTCCCTTTGTTGTCCTTATCGACATAAATAAAACCATAACGTTTTTCCATTTCGCCCGTGCCTGCCGAAACTAAATCGATACAGCCCCAAGGGGTATAGCCCATTAAGTCAACACCGTCTTGCAAAACAGCCAACTTCATTTGCTTGATGTGTTCACGCAAATATTCAATACGATAATGATCATGTACTGCACCATTAGCCTCGACTTTGTCATAAGCACCAAAACCATTTTCCACGATAAATAACGGCAAATGATACATATCTGTAAACCAATTTAATGCGTATCGCAATCCTTCAGGATCGATTTGCCAACCCCAATCCGATTTTTTGACGTATTGATTACCGATCAAATCGGTTTTTTCATTAAATTCATAACGATCGTTGCCTGCTTTATGTCTGATCGCATTGGACATATAATAACTAAAGCCACTATAATCGACGGTGCCGTTTGCCAGTACCTCTAAGTCTTGGCTGGTTACATCTAACTTAAAGCCTTTATGTTGCCAATATTTGATAATATGATTTGGATATTGACCATGAACATGCACATCGGCAAAAAAGTATTTACGTTCCATGACTTTTTGCGCCATTAATATATCACTCGGCTTACAGGTTTCGGGGTAGATAGGTACAAAAGCAATCATACAACCGATTTGAAAATCGGGATTGATCGCATGACCAATTTGCACGGCTTTAGCACTGGCAACTAACTCATAATGAGCCGCTTGATACATAATTTCTTCACGATTATCGCCTGCTTGATAATAAATCCCTGAATTGGTAAATGGCGCAAAATCCTCATCAAAGTTGGCTTGATTATTAATTTCATTAAACGTCATCCAATATTTGACTTTATCTTTATAACGATCAAAACACACTTCGGCAAAACGAACGAAAAAATCGATTAATTTTCGATTACGAAATCCACCATATTCGGTGACTAAATAATAAGGCAATTCAAAATGAGAAAGGGTGACAACGGGCTCAATATTGTATTTTAGACACTCATCAAACAGATCATCATAAAATTTTAAACCGGCTTCGTTAGGGGCAAGCTCATCCCCTTTAGGAAAGATCCGTGTCCAAGCAATCGACGTTCTAAAACATTTAAAGCCCATTTCGGCAAAAAGTTTAATGTCGTCTTTATAATGATGATAAAAGTCGATGGCTTCATGATTAGGATAATACTTACCTTCAATAATTCCTTCGGTAATTTTACGATAACTTTTTGGCGAACCAACGGTCATGACATCGGCAACACTTATTCCTTTTCCACCCGCTTGCCAAGCCCCTTCTAATTGATGAGCCGCAACCGCTCCTCCCCATAAAAAATCTTTTGGTAAACCTCTATTATTCATAATCAAGCACCTATGTTTGTTGACGATTCAAATTTAGTATAAAAGGAAAAATAAAGAATTACTAACCAACATTTTCCGTATTGATAAGGAAAAAGAAGAGTGAAAAAATAATAAAGAAATAGGAATTTACATTTAGATAACGTAATAAATTGAGGATCAAAAAATCAGAATAGTAACCTATTAAAAAGCTGAATGGTAAAATTGAGAATCAATTTTGTCCGAAATAACCGCTAGGTTATAAATAAGGATTAAAAAATTTTTAAAATAATGGACTATCATTAGATAAACACTTCAAACTCCTTAGCAAACTTTGTAGGTATAAATTCTATGAGTTCATATTGTGCAATTTGATAAATATAAAATGGATCTTTTTGCATTATTGCTACTGCTTGTTCACGACTTTCCGCACGACAAACAATAATACCGCCAATACGAGGGACTTTACGGCCAGAAGCAATAAAATGTCCTGATTGATAATGATTTTCTAAATAATCGATATGTTGCGGTAAGTATTTTTCTACTTCATTAATAGGCTTTAGGTAGGTAATTGAAAAAATAAACATTTTAATCTCTTAGTTTAAATATAAATAAGCCAACCATACATGTTGGCTTGGATTATACTATTTTTAATTGAACATCAATTATACAGCATTATGGTTTGTTAAAATAAATATACAACATTAAAGTGACTATTTAGCGACCCATTTGCCGTTTTCATCTTTATGATAGAGCTTTTCAACTGCCGACCAAGCAACACGAAAGGCAACTTGCTCAGGCGGACTATTGTCTCGGCGTTTTTTCGGATCTTGGTATTCCTTAATCGCACTATTAAATGCCTCTTTAAATATATCTTGAGCATGTTCTGGCAGTACATGACGTACGGATTCAGGTAAATCATTGCGTGTTTTGTATGGCATATCACATTTCCTCTTTTAAATTATTCATGCAAGGCTGAAAACTTTAATTGGTCATCGTGTATTACTTTTTCAAAACAATTGACTCGATTTTGACTGTAGCCATTTTTCTGGCAAAAAACAAGCATAAAAAGTACTAGAAATTTTTACATTTTTGGATGAGTTGCATAATTAAACTAACATGATGAAATGAAATAATAAAGATATAATTGTTAATAAAAAGGAAGTAGAAAATTTTTTCTTTTTTACTGAAGATATCTTTAATTGACTAGATAATAGTTTTCTCGCTATAAAATCTAATGAATGCTGTCTTGTAAA
>NZ_JBIDFM010000001.1:682498-711272 GCF_046635805.1 Gilliamella sp. CG13 | reverse complement strand
CAAAAGTTCAAAAGTTCAAAAGTTCAAAAGTTCAAAAGTTCAAAAGTTCAAAAGTTCAAAAGTTCAAAAGTTCAAAAGTTCAAAAGTTTAAATTGCTATTTTTATTAAAAACTGAGTGAATAAAAAATTTCGTTTTTAACAAAATACTAAAAACCCAACGTTTAGGAAAATTATACTCGTATAATGTTTATAAATCTTAAATTCATTTATTAACATCAACCACATATCGACCTTTTATTTGTCCTGCTATCATTTTAGTGGCGATATCATTGCAGTCGTTTAAAGTTATGGTCTTGCCAATATGGGATAGCATTGATGCATCAAGATGTTGGGATAATAACTGCCATGCCGCTAAACGATGTTGATAAGTTGCCATTACACTATCAACACCGGCTAATGTTACACCACGCAAAATAAATGGTGCAACCGTTGCAGGTAAGTCCATACCTTGTGCCAATCCACAGCAAGCTACTATGCCACCATATTGTGTTTGTGCACACGCATTTGCAAGTGTGTGTGACCCAACGACATCGACAACGGCAGCCCATTGTTCTTTTTGGAGTGGTTTGCCTGCTTGTTTTAATGGTTGGCTGTCAATGATATTGGTTGCACCAAGTTTGCGTAGGTAGTCTTGATCATCCATTTTGCTGGTCGAGGCTGTTACGCTATAACCTAATTTGCTTAGCAGGGCAACGGCAACGGAACCCACGCCACCACTTGCACCCGTTACAAGAATAGCACCATTTTGCGGTTTGATGCCGAAATCAAGCAGTCGTTTTACACATAAGGCGGCGGTATAGCCCGCAGTACCCAAAACCATTGATTGATAAGGTGTGATATTTTGCGGTAATGGAATTAACCATTCTGATTTTAAATAGGCATATTGTCCTAAACACCCCCAGTGGGTTTCACCACATCCCCAACCGTTTAAGATGACCATATCCCCTTTTTGATAGTGACCATTTGCACACTCAACGACACAACCCACACCATCAATGCCCGGTATCATTGGCCATTGCCGGACAACGGGGCTTTTGTTAGTGAGTGCTAATGCATCTTTATAGTTAATACTTGAGTAGTGAACTTCGATTAATGTGTCACCTTGCTGAGCAAGTAATTGTTGTTGGGGGACGGTTTTTATAGAACTTGTAAAACCGTGGTTTTCATCTTTTTCTAACACAATAGCTTTGAATGACATGGTTATTCCTTATTACATTTGGCAATCTAAGGTATGTTTACTCACTGAATTGGTAGAACAGATAGTCAGTGAACAGGCTGATTTAATGTTGCTAGACAGTCGGTCTAAAAATTATAGACCGATTGTCTAGTCTATTGCAACAGATATTAACCAAGCTA
Source organism: Gilliamella sp. CG13 (assembly GCF_046635805.1). Taxonomy (NCBI): domain Bacteria; kingdom Pseudomonadati; phylum Pseudomonadota; class Gammaproteobacteria; order Orbales; family Orbaceae; genus Gilliamella; species Gilliamella sp. CG13. The sequence goes on along the minus strand of NZ_JBIDFM010000001.1, from coordinate 709,916 downwards.
TTGATGCGTTAAAATTGCCATCAATCGTATTAACTAATGGGGTTAATTTTACGCTTATTTTAGTCAGCCTAAACTTGTATAACGGTTTAAATATAAAAAAACCGATATTTGTTTGATCACCAATATCGGTTTTAATGGGGTTGTTATATTAATTTACCAGTTGGCTTTGAGGCCTATTGACCCATTTATTGGGGCTTTGACTCTGGCATTGCCACCATTTGACCAAGTGTGACCCAATTCACCGTAGGCGGTAAATTGCGTGTTGATGTCAACGCTTCCACCAATCGCTAATTCAGTACTGGTATGTGACGCACCACTACGGATTGTCTTGGTGTAACTTGGTGTAGCAAAGTGGGTACGATCAGCACCATTTGGCGAATAGAACAGGTTTACTCGCGCATAGGGTCGTAACATGCCAAAATCCATAGCAAAATCGTTTTCGATTCTACCCCCAATACGGAATAGCCAAGCATTATTATTACTATGTTTGACGGTTGTGTTACCTTTTATATGGCTTTTATCTAAATCGAGCCATTGGTGTATAATCTGTACTTGAGGCTCTAGCTTCCAACCCATATCACTGAATGTAAACGGTTTACCTAATTCGATTGAAGCGGTGGCGCCATAGCCTTTTTGTTTGCTGTTGGTGTTACTGTTTGGTTTGATATTGACTTTATGTCGTGCAGCTTGCACCACTAAATCCAGATAACTGCCGTCATCATGCGTGTAAGTCCCATAAACACCAATAAAATACGTGTCAGTCGTATTTTTTCCAACATGTCCATTTATACCACTAGCAAACCCGTTAACTTTTAAGTCACCGTATAGGTAACCAAAATAAGCGCCTATACGCCAATCATTATCTTGCCAGATATCACTACCTAATTGTAAACCGGTGTAATTTCCTTTGCTGTGAGTATTTAATACGCCGTTTTGTTTGATATCGTTACGTGCTGCAATGAATCTACCCCATGTGTTAGTGACATCGTTGCTTGGCGTATTACCTATGCGTTGGTGTAGATTGCTGAGCATGATAATATCCGCTTGACGTAATTGCTCACTCACCGCTGAATAAAGTGGGGCTTCTTTTCGGTAAGTTAAGCGTTTGTTGTTGGTATTATGCTTTTCTTCTTTCTGATGATTTGAATCAATAATAGGGTTCAAATCGTGATTATTTTCATCATTGTTAGAATCAGTTGTTCCCGGATTATTTTCTTCATTCTTTGAATGAGTATTATTCTTGTCGGTATTTTGATCTTCATATAGGTTGTCCAAATAGGAGCGTAAATACCAATTATCATTTTGATGATTGAGATCACCTTTATAAAGATAATATTCGAAAGCGCCGACATCTAAATGTCCACCTTGAAGATTGAATGCGTCATTGGTACTACTACCGGTCACATTTACCACTTTAATGCCATTTGTATTTGTGGTGTCCGCCCCAATTCCATTGACATTATTTATCTGTAATTGTGTTTGTCCAGTTACATGACCATTCACATGTAATCTATCGGTATCACTTTCACTACCTTGTACCACGGTATCCAGTATTAATTTACCATTGTTGCCGACATAGTCACCGTTAATTATTAAATTTTCGCCAGCCTTTGAATTACTCAGCGTTATGGTACCTGCGTTATTGATGGTACCGTTTACCGTAGCTTGATTTAATGATGTTTGTAATTTCAAAACAGAATCAGCGTTTAAGGTAAGGTTTTGAGTATCTAAATCGCCTGTTAATGTAAATGTTATCGCTTGCCCTACATTGATATTTTCCCAATTTAGCACAGATACATCGCCACTACGCCCCGTACTTGTTGATGATCCTGTCATATCTTGGTAAAGATTCAGTGTATCGGTTGACGATGATTGTGAACTGCGCATTGTATCACTACCACCATCAATAATCGTGAGGTCGGTAATATTCGCATTTTTATGAATGGTGAGGGTATCATTACCCGTTCCAAGTAGGATTTGTCCACTGATTTTTGAACCATCATTAAGAGTAATTATCGCATCACTAATTTCATTTTTAATTGATGCGCCTATTAGGGCTGAAACATCCGATCCTGCATTAAGATTGATATAGGTTTTTGTCCCAACATTACCTGATGAGTAAATGCCAGCACCAGGAAGGTTAAGTTGATTTTGCCCCTTACCAACTACCGTGCCTGCGATATCAATTTTAGTTATGCCTGTCCCGTTATTGGTGACATTAATCCCACTATTTAGTCCAATTATGCTACCAGCCTTTTGGGATAAGATGAGATCGCTTGATGTATTGCCGTTTTTAACTAGTATTCCCGAACCGTTATCACCATTAATATTTCCTGATACAGTAATAGATGAAATCCCTGTTCCTAAATTACTCACATTGATACCATTATCTGAACTGGTTACGCTACTGGTTGCCTTTTGTTCAATATATAAATGTTGAGCTTTATTTTTATTGGACGCTGAGATCGCATCTCCACGCCCTGCTTGAATGTTACCTTCGACAGTAATGCTTGTCGATCCTAATCCTTGGTTAGTCAGATTGATCCCATTTTTACTTCCTTGAATATGTGCCTGATTTTGGAGCGAAAAGATCAGATCTTTTGTTGTAACATCATTAGCCACAATGATTGCATCTAAAGAATGGCTTAGGACAGATCCATTAATGTTAATAGAGGTTGAACCACGACCTTTATTTACTAAATTGATGCCATTGAGTTGTCCTGTAATGGTGGCATTATTATCAAGTATTACTGATAAATCATTAGCGGTTGAATCATTTGAAGCAACGATTGCATCATAAGTTGAACCGGTTACATTACCGGTTAATGTTATATAAGATGACCCTTCACCTTTGTTGGTAATATTAATACCGTTTTTTTGGCCTGTAATGTTACCTTGTATATGATTTATCTTCATATCTGTTGTATGGACATCGTTAACAGCATATAACCCATCGTATTTTGCACCGATTACATCTCCCGACGTGGTAATGTTGGTTTCACCAAGACCACTGTTTGCCATATTGATACCGTTTAATGCACCATAAATATTTCCTGTTGATTGCTTAACGGTTAGATCATGTGAATTGGCGCCATTTAAGGCGTACATACCGTCATTTTTCTGTCCTTTTATCACGCCTGATGTTGAAATAGAAGTCGATCCATTACCATGATTGGCAATGTTGATTCCATTGGCATTCCCGTTAATGATGCCTGCCGATTGTGTAATAGATAAATTTTGAGTGTTTGATTGATTCGCCGCATATAAACCGTCGTTATTATTGCCTAATACTTCGCCTGAGGTGGTAATAGTGGTTGAACCTTTACCGCTATTGGCCATGTTTATGCCATTTAAATTACCGGAAATTTTTCCACCTTTTTGGTTGACGGTGATGTTTTGTGTGTTGATATCATTAAAGGCATACATACCATCATTATTTTTCCCAATGACTTCACCCGATGTGGTAATTTGGGTCGAGCCATTGCCTTTATTCGCCATGTTTATGCCATTTTTATTACCTTGAATACTTCCGTCTGATTGTTCGACGGTGAGATGCTGAGTGGTAGTATCATTAAGGGCAAACATACCATCATTTTGGTTGCCTAACACTTTTCCTTGTGTTGTTATGAATGTGGATCCCTTTCCTTTATTAGCAAGATTAATTCCGTTCGTATTGCCGCTGATTTTGCCACCGTTTTGTTTAATCGTCAGATCTTGCGTGTTGACATCATTCGCCACATACATGCCATCATTATTTTCGCCTATGACATCACCCACTGAGTTAATGGTGGTTGATCCGTTTCCTTGGTTGGCAAGATTGATGCCATTAAGCTTGCCATTTATAGTGCCCCCAGATTGATGCACAGTAAGGTCATGCGTATTGTTACCGTTATAGGAGTATAGCCCATCATTTTCAGTACCAATAATATTACCTAAGGTGGTGATAAAGGTTGAGCCTTTACCATTATTCGCCATATTGATTCCGTTTTGCTTACCTTGAATCTTGCCGGATAACTGATTAAGTGTGAGGTCATGGGCATTGGCATGATTAGCATTGAATAACCCGTCATTTTGATCACCAATGACATCACCTGAAGTCGTGACCAGTGTTGAACCGTTACCATTATTTGTCATGTTAATACCATTTGTACTACCATGAATCGTGCCTTCTAATTGGTTAACGGTGAGATCTTCTGTATTTTCTTTGTTGACGACAAACATGCCATTTGCTGTTTGACCTTCAACACTTCCTGATGCATTAATCAACGTCGATCCTATACCGCTGTTTATAATATTGACACCATTTGCGTGGCCTTTAATACTACTGCCATTCATTTGTGTAACGGTGATGTCTTTGGCTGTGGTATCATTAAATATGTAAATTCCTTCATGTTGGCTACCAATGACTTCGCCAGAGGTAGTGACCGTTGTCGAGCCCGTTCCGCTATTGTTTGCATAAATACCATTTGTTCTGCCCGATATACTTCCTATCAGTTGGATAACCTTAAGATCCTTTGCACTTGTCGCATTATCAGCTTGTATTCCGTTGGCTGCTTCACCAACAACGCGTCCAGAAGTGGTTAGTGTTGTGGTTCCGTTACCTTTATTCTCGACTTTGATCCCATTTTTTTTACCCTGAATGCTACTGTTACCCATTTGTGATACTTTTAAATCTTTTGTGGTTTCGGTATTGTTTACCGCGAGCCCATTCTGAGCTTTTCCTGTAATCACGCCTGATAGCATGATGTTACTTGAACCAATACCGCCGTGAGTAATATTCACTCCACTGGCTTCACCAGTTATGGAGCCAGCCGCTTGGTTAAAAGTAAAATCACTGGTGTTACTGTCGGTTGTGTAATCGTATCCATCATTCGAGTTGGTAATATCGTTTGATATAGTGATGTTTTTTGAGGTGGCAAAAATACTTATGCCAGCGCTGTGATTAATAAAATTCTGTAGAGGATTACCGCTGTATGGCAAATTTAATGATTGATTAATATTATGTTTTTGTGAAGCAATTGCATTATTTAAATCGTTTGCCGTGTCACTTGCATAACTGTAATGTGTTAATACAAAACTCAAACTGACAACAGTAAGCAATTTGACCGAAAAACTTTTACCTTTTGATTGGGTATTTTCCGAAGTTGGTACATAACTTTGACGTACTGCATCCCAAATAAGCCTATAAATTTTGTTCATTATTTCCTCTCACTTAATCAGAGATATTTATATTTATGTAAAATATAGCTTTTAATTTAAATGAAAATGCTGATAGAAAATTAACCAACGAATATTTTGTTTTTAATGTAACGAGATACAAAAAACTTATGAAAATTTAATGCATTATGTAAAGATATTTATGAATAAAAATAAAATTGCGTTATTTACAAATAAAATGATGAAACGAAGTACAAGGTGGAAAGATTGTATATTGAATTTATCGATTATTTTTTGCTTGAAAAGATAGTACGATAATTCGCTATTATTTGTATCATATTGCCTAGTGATAGGCAATCAAAATAATATAAATTGTCTTTTAAAGGTTATTTAAGCGTGCGTAACATGAATTGGTTAGGAAGGAATAAATCAAAATTAACCATTGGTATTATTGAATTATTTTATCTAAAAAAAGTTGAATAAACAGATCTAAAGGTGCCGATTTTTTTATTAATTTACTACGAGTTACGGCGCCTTCCCAACCAATCCAAAAAAATTCTGCAAGGGCTTTACAGTTTACCGCTGAACTCAGTTCTCCGCATTGTTGTGCCTGTAATAAACAGTGTTCTAGTTTGGTCTGCCAATTTTGTAAAATCTGTTCAAGTAGTTGTGCATACCCTTCCGGTAATAACGATTCTTCTTGGATTAGTTCGCCAATTAAGCAACCACGATTAAAATCATATTTTGCCATGCCTTGTTTAGCATCTTCATAAAAAGCTTTGATTCTAGCGAGTGGTGATGATATCAAGCTGTCGGTTAGATGTTTATCTAATTTATGACTAAAAAAGCTATCATAAGACGCGATAATGGCTCGCCCAAAATCTTCTTTACTTTTGAAGTAGTAATAAAATGACCCTTTGGGTACACCAACCTGTTTCAATATGCTTTCTAGATTTGAGGATAGGTAGCCATAAGTTGTCATTAACGCCATGCCACTACGGATCAATGCTGCTTTAGTGTCGTTACCTTTTTTTGAGAATGACTGTGTTGACATAGTGATTTATAGGAGGTTGTCAAATTGTTAAAAAGATTCTCATAATAATGAGTCGTTTTAATAAAAGCAATCTTATTGTGCATGTGGGTTATAGACACCATTATGAATGGTGTCACATAACATTGTTAAAATGTGACTTTCAACGCTTCGCATGATAATGGTTAGATTATCATGCTTTTGGGAGGTATTTAAGCAGTGAAGTATTTTGTTTGATTAACTGATTGTTTAAATAATCCTTCATTAAAAAATAAGATGTTAATTTAATGCCGATTGTTTCTTTTGCGCTGCTGATGATACAGCACCGATAAACACCACATCGCTGGAGGAATTTAATGCGGTTTCAACGGAGTCTTGAATGACACCTATTGCAATGCCAATACCAATTACATTTGCTGAAATTTCATTCGGTATGCCAAACATACTACAGGCAACCGGAATAAGAAGCAGTGAGCCACCGGCAATACCTGATGCACCACAAGCACATATAGAAGTAATAATACAGAGTAAAAGTGCGGAGTAGATATCGACATGGATATTAGCACTTGCTGGCATTGAGTTGACAGTGGCAAGTGTCAAAACGGTTATGGTGATTGCCGCCCCAGACATATTAATCGCAGCACCAAGTGGCACAGCAACCGAATAGGTATCTTCATCCATTTTATATTTTTTACAAATTTCAATATTAACAGGAATATTGGCGGCAGAGCTACGGGTAAAAAAGGCGGGGATCGCACTTTCTTTTAAAGATGTAAATACTAATGGATAAGGGTTTTTACGCATAACCAGAAATGCGAGTAGGGGATTAATCACTAATGCAACAATTAGCATACAAGCAACTAATACAATCAGTAAATGCGCATATTTTAATAATTCGCCAAAGCCTGTTTTTGCCAGTGTTGATGCTACAAGTCCAAATACACCTAAGGGCGCAAAACGGATGATAATTCTCACAATAAATGAGATAGCATAAGATAAATCGCTCATCATGGTTTTGGTTGTTTCACTTGAGTGCCTTAAGGCTAAACCAATGCCCACACCCCATATAATTAAGCCAATATAGTTGGCGTTGATAAGGGCACTAACTGGATTATCGATCATCTTTTCTAATAAAGTTTTTAATACCGCAGAAATGCCATTAGGTGGAGTAAAGGTTAAATTTTCAAGTGTATCACCAAATGAGATTTGCGATGGAAATAGAAAGCTGGCAACCGTGGCTAATAATGCTGCTAACATCATTCCAGTCAAATAAAGTGCAATTAAGGGTTTCATGTTTGCTTGCTTGCCTTGTTGGTGATTGGCAATTGAGGCAATAACGAGAATCAAAACTAATATTGGCGCAACGGATTTAAGCGCATTGATAAATAGTTCTCCAATCAAAGACATATCTAAGGCGGTTTCTTTTGAGACGGCAGCCAAAATAATGCCTAAAATTAATCCTAATAGTATCTGTGGTATTAATCCCACTTTCAGATAGAAACGAACTAATGGATTGGATGATTGACTCATAATTGTTTTCCTATTTTGAAACAAAATCTGTATAACAAGCCGAAACAGTACCATAATTCATTAGTATCTTTATAGAAAATAATCATTATCATAATGTTTTTTTATATAGCGTTTGAGATAATTATTAAGATTAATTACGCAGTGATGTGAAAGCGATTTAAATCGTTGCTAGAAGATGATAATTAATATCACAAAGTCTAAAAATGTATTTTTAGTTTTTATCGATTTGTAAGCGTGATTGGATGAATGATTGAGGCTAAATTATAAAAGTAGTAAACAAATTTCAAGATAAAACCGATAGCAACAATGTTATCGGTTTTATCTGTTTTTAAATTAGGATGCTCAGTAATATTACCAGTTGGCTTTAATACCTATTGAACTACTGAATGGCGCTTTAACTCTCGCTTTTCCGCCATTAGTCCACGTATGCCCAACTTCAGTGTAAATACTCATTTGATTGTTTAATTCATAACTGCCACCGAGTGCAATTTCTGAGCTGAGGTATTTTGCGCCATTACTGAATTTTGTTGATGCACTCTGGCTGGCAAAGTTAATACGATCGGCACCATTAGGTGAATAGAATAAATTCGCCCTTGCATAGGGACGTAAAATACCGGTTTCGGTTTGGAATAGACCTTCAAATCGACCACCAACACGGAATAACCATTTATTGATATGACTTTGTTTAATTTTAGTGTTTCCACTCACATGACTATCATCCAAATTTAACCATTGGTGAATGATTTGAGCTTGTGGTTCTAACTTCCAGCCACTATCCGATAAGTTAAAGGGTTTGCCTGTTTCGATCGATGCACTGAAACCGTATCCTTTTTGTTTGCTGTTTTTATTTCCATTCGGTTTTACATCGGTATGATAATGCGCACCTTGTAAAACAATATCCACATATGTGCCATTGTCTTGCATATAGGTACCATATGCACCTAAAAAGTATGAATCGATTTTGTTACTTCCCACTCGACCATTTTTGCCACTCGCAAAGCCATCAACACTTAAATCTCCACGCAAATAACCAAAATAAGCCCCCATACGCCATTCTTTATTCTGCAAAATATCACTACCTAACTGTAAGCCTGTATAATTCCCTTTGCTATGCGCGTTAGCTATACCGCTCTGTTGTAAATTGATCCGTTTATTAATGAATCGGCCCCAAGTCATCGGTGAATCTAAAAATGGCGTATTGCCGATACGTTGGTGCATATTGCCTTGCATAATATTATCAGCTCGACGTAATAGGGCGGGAATGGCAGCAAACATTGGGACTTCTTTTCGGTATGTTATTGTTCCAGGGGTTACATTAGGATCTTGCGGGTCAGGGTCGATAATCGGGTCGGTAGGTTCTGTATGGTTATCTGGATTGTTCGGGTTATCCGGATTAGTTGGATTAGTCGGATTTTCGGGGTTGGTTGGGTTGTCCGGATTGATTGGTTGCTCTGGATCTTTAATCAAAAATGATCGTAAATACCAATTATTATTTTGTTTATTAATATCGCCTTTATATAGGATATATTCGTAAGCACCCACATCGATATGTTGATTTTCAATGCTAAATGCATCATTCGTGCTCGTACCATCAACATGAACGACTTCAATGCCATTGGTATTACCTGTATCCGCACCTAATCCATTAATATTATTGATGCTGATAAATGTATTGCCCGATGTGTTACCGTTTACAATCAATTTATCTGTTGGACTATCACTGTCTTGAACAACGGTGTCGAGTATTAATTTACCATTATTACCTATGTAATCACCACTTATTGTCATGTTATCGCCGGCAAAAGTGTTGCTTAAAGTGATTGTTCCACCATTGTAGACGTTACCATTAACTTTAACTTGATGAAGAGAAGGGTGCAGGTCAACTACAGCACCAGATTCAAGCGTTAGCTTGTTGGTGTTAAGATCACCGGTTAATGTTAATCTACCTGTATTTTTAAGTGTGATATCTTCCCAATTATAAATAGCAACATTATTAATGGCACCATCAGAGGTTGAAGAACCTGTAAGATGTAAATTCAGTATGAGCGTATCAAGTTCAGATGCGCGTCTGATTTGATTTTTTTTCTCGCTACCATCAATGATAGTAAGTGCAGAAATATCGGCACCTTGATTCATGATCAAGGTATCATTGCCCGAACCTAATCTGATTTCTCCACTTACTTTAGAACCATTATTTAGTGAGACGATGGAATCGGTTGATTCATTTCTTATCGCTATATTATTTGCTGATGAAACATCAGCACCTTGATTAAGATTAATATAGGTTTTCGCGTTTTCTTTACCTGAAGTATAAATACCATTCCCAGATACATTATCTTGGCTAATCACTTTGCCCGATATATCAATTTGCGTGAAGCCTGTACCATTATTTATCGCTTTAATACCACTATCAAAACCCGAGATTACACCATTTAATTGATTAATGGTCATATCGGTTGCTGTTCCTCCATTAATTAAAAGAATTCCTGAACCCATATTAGCTGTAATATTTGATGAAGATAATAATGAAGTAAAGCCTTTTCCTTCATTTAAGGCATTAATACCATTATCAAAACTTTTAATATTACCAGACGATTCAATTTTGAGGCTTTGTGTCAAATTTTTATTTACCACGAAAATACCATTACCACCATTAGAAAGAATTGAACCTTCATTAACAATGTGCGTAAATCCACGTCCCTGATTGGTGAGGTAAACACCATTTAAAGCGCCTTCTATATTGCCTTCTTTCTCTTGTTTAAACGAAAGATTGTTCGTGTTGGTATCATTAACCACAAGGACAGCATCTCGGGTTTGGCTATTTATTTTCCCTGCCACTTTTAATCCTGTTGAACCTTGTCCATTATTTAATAAATTAACGCCGTTAATATATCCCTTAATTTCACTGTTTTTTATCTGTCCAAATATCAAATTATTGGTTGAAGACTGTCCTATAACTTCTACTCCATCAAGCGAGTTACCGGTAACGTTACTGGCTATACTGACTAGGGTTGAACGTGTTCCATTGTTGAGCATTTTAATGCCATTTAATTTACCATTAATTTCGCCAGATGATTGAATCACGGTCAGATCTTTAGCATGAGAATTATTGATAGCATTAATACCATGACCTTCTAATCCATTAACCTTACCTAATGTGGTAATGGTACTGGAATTTTGACCATTATTTAAAATATTAATGCCATGATTTGATCCTGTGATATTGCCGTCTAATTGACCAATTTTTATTTCTTGTGTATTATCATTTCCTACTGCATAAAGGCCGTCTTCTTGACCGCCAACAATATCTCCAGATGTATTAATTGATGTTGATCCTGTTCCATTATTTTCAATGTAAACGCCATAAATTAACCCTTTAATCAATCCCGATGTTTGCGAAACAACGAAGTTAGTACTTGATTGATCATTTAATGCATGAATACCATTTTTTTGGCTACCAACCACATCACCCGATGAAATTATTGATGTTGAGCCACTGCCTTTATTTTGTATATTGATTCCATTTAGATATCCATTAATGCTACCTTTCGTTTGCATAACATTCAAATCATGTGTATGAATATCGTTAATTGCATATATACCATCATTTTCTTCACCACTTACACTGCCTGAAGTTGTTATATAGGTTGAGCCATTACCAGAATTGTTATAATTGATACCATTCTCTTTTCCTTGAATCATACCCGAAGATTGTTTAGCGGTTAGATTTTTAGTATTAGTATGATTATTAACAAATAAACCATCTTTACTACCGCCAGTAACGTTGCCAGCTACAGTGATAGAGCTTGAACCATTACCGTTATTATCAAGATAAACACCATAGTTTTTTCCAGAAATGTTTCCAAGTGACTGAATCAAATTAATATCTTTCGCATTGTTATAATTTATCGAATGGATACCACTTGATGAGCTTGAGGTTATTTCACCTGCAGTTGTAATTAGCGTTGTGCCATTACCCATATTGAAAGTTTCAATCCCATTTAAATTCCCATGGATTGTACCGGATGCTTGGTTTATGGTGATATCATGCGTATTAGTATCATTCTGAACAGATATTCCGCTTAAATTTTGTCCTGTTACGTTACCAGAAGTGGTTATCAGTGTTGAATTTGTGCCGCGATTTTGAGCAAAAATACCAATAGTGTAACCAATAATATTGCCTTTCAATTGATTGATAGTTAATTCTTGAGTATTTGCAGCGCCAAAAGCGGCTATACCATTTGATTGTTGACCAATAATATCCCCATTGGCTGTAATTGACATAGCATCATTACCAGTGTGGATTAAATTAATACCTTGATGATAGCCAGTTATACTGCCTTTTAATTGGTTAAATGTAAGTTTTTTGGTATTGTTTAAATTATCGATTAATATCCCATCTCCTTCCTGACTAATAATATCCCCTGACGTGGTTACGACTGTTGAACCATTACCATAGTTTTCCAATTTCATACCGTGGGATTGACTAGTGATATGTCCATTAGACTGGGTAACTGTTAAATCATGAGTATTGTAATCATTATGAGCGAATATGCCATATTGTGTTTGTGCTGTTATGTTTCCAGCCGTTGTGATTGTAGTTGAACCGTTGCCTGCATTATTAGCAAAAATCCCATTTAGAGCACCTTTGATTGAACCGCCATATTGACCAATAGTAATATCACTTGCGTTTGAATTGTTGATTCCGTAGACTCCATCTCCTGAGTCAGAAATGACTTCTCCCGATGTTGAGATGTTCAATGAACCTTTACCATTATGCATAGCTCTAATCGCTAATATACCATGAATGACGCCAGCCGATTGCGTGATATTTAAACCTTTAGTATCAACGTTATTTTCCACATTAATAGCAATCCCCTTATCAGCGATCACGGATTCTGAGGTGGTAATTGTTGTTACCCCACGCCCGTTATTTATTGCCTGGATACCAAATTCTTGTCCATGAATATTAGCACCAACTAATTCTGTAATATTTAAATCTTGGGCATCAATTGCATGTGTGACTTGTATCCCCGCATTTGTCTTTCCAATAACACTGCCAGAAATGGTAAGATTTGTAGAGCCTTTACCATTATGATTGATGTTAATGCCATATTTACCGCCAATGATTTCACCCGCTGGCTGATTCACAGTTAAATTATCGACATCAGAACTACTTGAGTAATCATAACCATCGTCATTCGATTCAATATGATTTGGCAGTGTGATTTCCACCGAATTGTTTAAGTTAGTTATTGAGTAAGGATATTGAAAATATTTTGGAGTTTGCTGGCTAACTTGATGATTGTCGTATGGTTGTTGATCACTCTGCTGCTGGCAATTCGTATTACTGTCTGAAAGATTATCAATACATTGTGCATAGCTTATGGAAATCGAGGCTAACGTTAATGTTGTTATTGACAGTAAATTGGTGAAAAATAATTTACTCTTAGATTGTGCTTTTTCTGAAGTTACGATAAAAGCTTGACGCTGTGCATTCCATACCAACTTATATATTTTATTCATGGTAATCTCTCATTTATATTAACGATTAAACAGAACTCTGAATCGACAGAGCAAATAGTTGAAAATGACAGCTGAGAACTCATTACGTGAATCTGGCAATTATGTTAAAAAACAAAGTAGAGCTTAATTTTTTGAACATATACCTACTTATATAACTAATAATTGGAAACGATTTTTTTGACTAGCAACAGAATATTGTTAATGCTAAATATGAAAACAGTTTATATTACTAAAAATGGGAAAGTGTAAAATTGTAATTTGTTTGTTTTTTTACTTAAAAAAATAAAACTAAAAAAGAAGTAACTAAGCTTTTTTTACCATATAGCAATAAAATTGGCAATCAAAAAATAAGCAATCATGATGAGTTAAATTGTTTACTTTTGATATTCATTTAAATAGTTTATTTTTTTATCCAATAGATTGAATCCATTTTCTTAGTCATTTTTTTATAAAAAAATTAACTGCAACCTTATTGTCAGCGATAGCCAATTACTCCCATTCTCAAAATGGCGATATGTCAAAACAGAAATTACATCTTTGCTCATATTGTTGAAATATATTGGGAATATTATGCCAAAAACGGGGGGTGCGTTTTTATTATTAAATTTGAATTATTAACCTTTAATTAAAACTAATCTCAAATTGTGATTAGTTTTTTATTAAGATATAATTCAATCAGCTCGCTTAAGCGATTAATATTAAAGATAAAATGGTTAAAGGAATAAAAAGGATGTCTAGTCAGGTTGTTTCATATGTAGATAGAGCTGTACAATTGTTAAATAAAATCGGAATTATGATTAAACCTCAAGCCGATGCGCCGATTTTAAAACTATTAGATAATATTGCTGAAATTGATAAAAATCGTATTATTGCCATTGCGCGAACACTTCAACAGCAAAGTGCATTTAATGAAGTGGTTCGGGAGCAAATAGACGGTGTACACGTTTCAGATCGCTATACCAAAATTGTCAGCCATTTTGACAGTATTCGTACGGATATGGAAAAAATGTTGGGTTGGCTAGATGACGGTAAATTAGATTTTATCGAAAAAATCAAAATGGGTTGGATGACCTTTCAACGCGGTTCTATTCCAGATCGATTTAACTTGATTAAGAAAACCTATTTAGAGGTTTCGAAAGAAACTGGCAATCAGGTTCAACGTGAACATGTTATTTTAAATGCTTATCAAGATTTCCGTTTTGGCTTAAAACAAGCTCAAATTGTTGCGCAAGAAGTATTGCAAATTGCTACTGCTCGCCTTGATGACTGCAAACAAAAATTAACAGAGGCTATTGCTGAAGTTGATAATTTTAATGTTGATGATCCTGTCGCACGTGCTCGTCTAGAACTTTTACGAGATGAAGCATTACGTAATGTTCAACAAGAAGATAGTCGTTATCAAATTGTGTTAGATCTCGCCAATAATTTAACTGTTTCTTATAATTCTGCCGAAGCAGTCTTTGCCCGATTACAGCAAACCACTTCTGTGAAAGAACGTGTTTATCAACAAAGTGTTAGCTTTTTTTCAACCAACGAAATTGTATTTACTGCTTTAAGTGCTTCAATTACTTCATTAACAGGATTAAGTGAAAGTACGAAAACCTTAGAGGCAATGAAAGAAGGTATGAGTAAAGGTATTGAAAGCATTGCGACTTCTGGTAATAAACAACTAGAAGAAGGTTTAAAAGCAGGTTATGGCTCAACCATTAAAGCGGATTCATTGCGAGCTTTGGTCGAATCAATTGTAAATTACCAAGAATCAAGCCAACAATTAATTGCAGAACTCAGAAATGAGTCGATTGATAACGCCAAAGAAATAGATCGGATTGTTGAAGAAGGAAAACAACGCTTTAATAATATCATTTTGAAGGTTGAGGGTTGATGCAGGATATTAAACTGAGTGATCAATTAGGTGCAATGGCAATAATTGATGAGCTTTACCAAAAACAGCAACTGTTACTTGAGCATTTGGATCGCGATAAATTACGGAGTAATTTAAAAGAAAGTATTAAATCCTACTATCAAGCTAAAGGGCAAATTGTCGATAATCAAATCATTGAAGAAGGCATTAATCGATGGTTTGATCATCGGTTACGTTTTAATGCTCCTAAGCGTTCTTGGTTTCAGCATTTGTTGGTACGCTGTTATATTAAAAGAAAGGCGATATCAATAGTTGTCGGTGTTATTTTGTTTTTATCTGTCATAGTGGTTTACAGTAAATTAAGTGTGACAAAAGATATCAAAGCCAACATCGATAACTATTATAGTCAGATTTTAATGTCTAAAAACACCTTAACTGAGTTAAAAAATCAGTTTACCAAAATTGATAATTATCCTATTCATTATGCACAGATTCCCGCCAAAAAATTAAAAGCTTCTATTGCAAGTCTGCTTAATCAAGATTTAATTCCGACGTTGGTTAAACCAACGGTTGCTGGTTCTTTTATTACCGAAAGTGAACAAGAAACATATAATAAATTTAAGCAAGCCAGTCTTACCGTAAGTGATAAATTATCTGAAATACGTTTGCAAATGAAAACATTAAATACATTGCTTGAAGATGATAGACGATTAGCAGAATTAATTAAAAGTGACCAATTTATCAAGGAAAGTAAGCAGTATCCTGTATTACAACATGCGGTTGATTCAGTTATTGACAATCTGAATCAAGGACAACAGGTTGTCGATTTTAGTCAAATTGAAATGCTCTACAATTCTATCGATAGGGCAAAGGCGATAGCAAATAAAATCCAAGCTGATAATAATCAATTTTTAGCACTTAATGTGCCTGATTCGGATATGGGGCCTGTGCTTGCATTACAAGATGTGTTACAAGCAGATTTAAAAAATCTCAGTTTTGATAATGTAGAAAACTATCAAAAAATGATAGCTTATTATCTTAAGCTTGCTCAAACTAATTTGACGTTAACGATTGTTGATAACCCGTATTATAAATCGGGTGTTGAGCGGACACATGAAAACACGAATGGAAAATCTTGGTACATTATTGTTACTCCAACATTGCCTAATGGAGATACCACTTCGTTATGGGTAAAAAGTATTGAAACGGGCGAAACAGAATTTGTGGATATGTTTGGTCAACAGGTAACTGAAAAAGCCTATAATAGTGTCAGAGCAGATAAAATTGATGATGGGCATATTGATAATAACCAATTATGCAATAAACCGAAAGGACGTTTAATGTTTATTTGCCCAAATTCGGTTAAGTCAGGACGGATTTTGGAGTGGTAAAAAATGCAACCTAAAAAGATTGAAAGAAATATTGAGGATAAACTTTCGGGTGTAAATGTTTCATTAACAAAAGCGAAAAAAGAGTTGCAAGATTCTCGTCAAAAAATTGTGGATATGAAAAATGAACAGGTCGAAAAATATCAGAAGATAGCAACGATTTATTTATTAGAATCGCCTAAAAATGATGATGTTCAGATTCAAAAGTTCATCCGACAATTACAAGAGTTATGCCGTAATTTAGAAGATAAATCGGGTCAATTAGATCATGTCATTGAAGACTATAATCAAAAAATGGCAGAAGTGCTGTTGCGATTAGATGAGCTAACAACAAAGAAGATTATGCAACTTGAAAGTGATGCTGATTATGTCTCGATTTTTAATCATTATAACGAAGCTAAATTAGCGTTAACCAACGAAACAAAAAACTATAATGCATCTAAACAAGAATTTTTAACCAAATTAGCACAATATCATAAGAATCGTTATTACAACTATTTGGTTAATCGCCGATTTGGCGAAAGTAATTATAAAGCTTTTGGGATATTTCGTAAGTTAGATGCTTGGGTAGCCAGATTTGTCAATTTTTCTGAAAACTACAAAAATCAGATAATACTTGAGGCGTTAATAAAAGAGTCTAAATTGCGTTTTGAAAATAAAAAAAACGTCTACGAACAAATTTCGAAACAGAAAGAACAAAAAGAATATGAAGTTGAAAAAAGCTTAAAATTACCCGAGACAAAAATGGAATTAGCTCAAACTGAGCAAGATTTAGCAGATTATAAAAAACAAAAACTGGAGACTGAAAATACCTTAGAAGAAGTTCGAAAAGGCGAAAGTTTTCAGTTTAGGACAATTTCAAATCAACTTGCTAAATTGTTCCAAGAACAAACTTTTAATAAGTTAACGGATTTAACTTTGCAGACTCAATCGAAAGAAGATGATGCTTTGTTAGAAAGAATTTTAGAGCTAAACCAACAAATTAAGGATACGGAAGCCTATCTTATCACGTTACTAAAAACGATTAGAGAACTGGAGAATACTTATCATCGCTTTGAACAAGCACTTTATATATTTAAAGAAAATAATATTCCGAGTTCTCTTTATGAATTTAATCTATCATCATCAAAACTTGATGATTTATTGAATAACTTATTCAATAGTCGTGTTTTTCCTGAAAGCATCATTCAAACACTGTTAGCCTATAGAGTAGTCAGACAAGAAACGCATTCTTCAGGTTGGTCAGTAAGTAGTTCATCTTCTAGCCGTTCTTCGTCAAGGAGTTCTTCTTCAAGAAGTAGTGGATTTAGATCGAGTTCCTCATCTGGTGGAGGTGGTTTTAAAACAACAAATAGTTTTTAGTTGTTTAGCAAACAAAATAATATTAGTAAAGCAAACGCTTGGCATTGCAGGCATACGACGATATATAGGGCAAAATAAATTGAGTTTTTATTTTGCTTTATTTTTGTTTGTCTTTTGAGAAAAGACAAAGTACATTTCACTTTACTAATAAGTAAAACATCTACGATTATCAAAAGGGAATTACACAGACAATATAATGGGTAATAATTATTAACACAATTAAATAATATAACAAACGGGTATGTATAGAGTTTTTATAAGGATGAAATTGGAGCGGGAAACGAGGTTCGAACTCGCGACCTCAACCTTGGCAAGGTTGCGCTCTACCAACTGAGCTATTCCCGCTTTTTGGAATTCTTCGTAAGAAGTGGTGAGCATTATACAAAAAATTTTTGAGGTCGCAAGATTTTTTTTTAACTATTTTTTATATTTCCAGCTAAGTGATTCAAAAAAACCAAAAATAAATAGTCTAAGTGGTTTAAATTTATCCTCTCGCTTTTCTTGATTGGTCATCGTTGAGTAAAGAATCCAAGCTTGTAAACCGTGCAAAAGCGTAAAAATGAGTAAACCTACATAGGCAACAACATTGGCTGGTGTTGGGTAGGGGTGGATTAAATTGACGAATAAAAATAGCCAAACTATAGAATAAAAAATCTTACCAAATAATATGAACATCAAATTTCTTCTCGTATAAATAGATAACTATGAACTTGACCGGCGGTTTTTTCGCGATGTAAATGCCAGTTATTCGGAATGTAACTCAATACATTGTGATCGATTTCTGTCTCAATGTAGAGGTAGCATGAGGCGTTTAGCCAGTTATTTTTCTCAAGGTAGTTTACCGTATCGGCAACTAAACCTTGATGAAAGGGGGGATCGATGAACACGATATCAAACTTTTTTTGGGCGGGTTTATTCAACCAATTTAAAGTGTCTGTATGGTAGATATCGATAGCATGACTTGCTATGAGCTGTTTATTTTTGTTGAGTTGGCTCGCGACTTGCTTGTCTTTTTCAAGTAACGTCACGCTTTTAGCCCCGCGTGAAGCGGCTTCGAATCCCAATGAACCACTACCTGAAAAACAATCCAGACAGGTGCTGTCATGAATAACTGGCATTAGCCAGTTAAACAGTGTTTCTTTAATGCGATCTGTGGTCGGACGCAACCCTTGCTTGTCAAGTACAGCTAATTTACGTCCTCGCCATTTTCCGCCAATTATTCTGATTGAACCATTCATTATCATACCTCAATTAGAATAGTTCAGAAATGTTACCGTCCGAATCTGTTGTTTCGGTACCGACTTCTTTAGTTGCATAACGGGTAGGCTCAGTGCCTTTAATAAAATATTCTGTCATGGTGTTTGCACCAGATTGTGGTAATAATCCTGTTTTTTGGTCGATTGTAACACTAATTACGTTTTCCGGTTGAACATCTGTAACAACAGGCACATCTTTTAAAGCTTCTTTCATATAGTCAACCCATATTGGATTGGCCGTATTGGCCCCGCCTTCAGCGCGGAAGGTTTTTCCTAATTCACGACGATGATCGTCAAAACCCATCCATACAGTTGTGACAATATTGGCACCAAATCCAGAAAACCAAACATCTTTAGATGCATTGGTTGTCCCCGTTTTACCGCCTACATCTCGTCGACCTAAAGCTTTAACACGCCATGCTGTTCCTTGCCAATCTGAACCTCCAAATACCGTTGAACGTAACCCATCTTTCATAATGAAGGCAATATCACTACTTAATGTATGTGGTGCATAAATTGGTGTGATAGGCTTATTATTATTTTCATGATTAATTTCAATGTCAGGAATAATGATATTATCATCCGCTTTGAGATTCGCTTGTTCAGGCTCTTCACTGCCAGATTCATTGGTAGCATTTTCCACATCGTTATTAGTTTGAGGTGTTGAGTCAGTAATAATGAGATCATCTTGACAGTCGTGACAAGCGATAACAGGTTGATGTTGATAGATAATACTTTTGTCACTTGTGTATTCAATCTTTTCAATTAGGTAAGGGGTAATCAAATAGCCGCCATTAACGATAACAGAATACGCTCTTGCTACTTGTAAAGGCGTAAATGATGCAGAACCTAAAGCAAGCGATTCGTTATGCGAAATATTTTCTTTAGGAAAGCCAAATCGTTCTAAATAAGTGGCTGCATAGTCGATTCCAACTGCACGTAAGGCTCGTACCATCATGACATTTTTAGACATACCTAAACCAATGCGTAGACGTAAAGGACCTGCGTATTGCGGTGGTGAGTTTTTGGGTTTCCAGGTCGTGCTGCCTGTTGTTCGAACAATCGGTGCATCATTAAGGAGTGTTGCCATTGTTAAGCCATGTTCTAACGTTGCAGTATAGATAAATGGCTTTATGTTAGAGCCTAATTGACGAAGTGCTTGCGTCGCACGGTTAAATTTACTGAGATTGAAATCAAAACCACCGACAATCGCTTTTATCGCACCATTTTCAGAATCCAATGAAACCAATGCCGCATTGACAGTGGGTAGCTGAGACAGTTCCCATAAGTCGTTAACTTTTCTCACCCAGATAAGCTGACCTACTTTTAGCACATCTGATACTTTATGTGGATAAGCGCCTTGTTTATTATCATTGATGAATGGTCTTGCCCATTTCATGCCATCGAACAAAATCTCAACATGACTATTATCAGTTAAAACAATTGATGCTTGTTTATCCGTAGACTTCAGCACAACGGCTGGGCAGATTCCACTATAACAGGTGTATTTATTTAATGTTTCGAGGATTTTTGCGTCATCCCAAGCGGTTTCATTTTCTTTCCATAAAATTTTATTAGCACCACGATAACCATGTCGTTTGTCGTAATCAATGATCGATTTTTGTATTGATTCTGTTGCGGCAATTTGGTCTTGTTTTGAGATAGTGGTATAAACTTTATAACCGTCGGTATAGGCTTTTTCGCCAAATTTTTCAAACATAAATTGCCGTGCCATTTCAGCAATATAAGGAGCAGAAAAGGCGATCTGTGGAGAATGGTAACTGACATTTAAAGGTTTTTTTATGGCTTCATTATATTCCGCTTGCGTAATGTAGGATTGATCTAACATTCGTCCCAATACCCAGTTACGTCTTGTTAATGCTTTATTAGGATGCGAAATTGGATTATATGCAGAAGGCGCATTCGGAAGACCAGCCAATAAAGCGGCTTCATCTAAAGTTAATTGATCAGGTGTTTTACCAAAAAAAGTATAGGAAGCTGCGGCAACACCATAAGCTCGTGAACCAAAGTTAATCATGTTTAAGTAAAGTGCCATGATCTCATCTTTGGACAGCTCTTTTTCCATGCGGATCGCTAAGATCATTTCTTTTACTTTTCGAGAAATACTTTTTTCAGAAGTTAAAAAGAAGTTTTTAGCAACTTGTTGAGTAATAGTACTTCCACCTTGTGAAAATCCTTTTTGTTTTAATCCAATATACATTGCGCGAATAATTCCGATTGGATCGATACCAAAGTGTTCATAAAATCGGGAATCTTCGGTGGCAATAACCGCATTAATAACCGTTTTAGGTATTTCATCATATTTAAGAGGCGTACGTCGACGTTCACCAAAAATAGCAATTAACTCACCATCTTTACTGAGTACTTGTAACGGTGTTTGTAATTGCACATCTTTTAGTGTAGCAACATCTGGTAGATCCTTTGAATAATAGGCGTAACCAGCTATACCGATGACTAAGCCACACAGTAAGCAACCAGCAAAAAATTTGAGAAAAAACTTTATTACTCTAACTAACATCACTAATCATTCCTACCTAATTGATTTAAGGTAAATTTGGAAATAATTAAAAAAACTCTATTTCCTGTAAGGTTTTTAACTTTTTTTAGGTCGATGAGTATATACTAATTATAGTAAATTGCATAAAACAAAAAGTGATAAGTCCCTTTGTTCGTTTTCAATACTTAGCACTCAATTTAATCGAACAACACAATAAAATACTCTTTCTAAAAATCATTCAATCATCTTTCAATTGCACCTTAAAAATTTGATTTTAGTGTATCTATCGTAATTTTGAAGTTAACCATATTAAATAAATAACGATTTATCGTATACGATTCTATGTGCGTGTTGTTTCACAATTATTGATAAATTCTAAAATATTTCTAGCAAAGTATGAGAAAGTTAGACGTTATTATTTTTGGGTGATCATTATGTGGAGTACAAAACTTAAGCAATCTTACTTGCAAATCATCATTTCATCAAGTTTTTATTTATTGTTAATAATGGCTAGCCTCTTTTTATTTGCCGATACCTCATTTAACGCCTATACATTTGTGGTGATCATTTTATTGATAGTTGAGTGGTGGCGCAGTCTTAGCTATTTTCAAACAATAACTGGTGAATTAGCTTTATTTCATCACATCAATCAGATTTATTGGCACAATCAGCGTTGGCATTTAATGCGAAAACCCTTAATACTTCGTTATAGTCTATTTTTGAATTTGAAATCAAGGCGAACAGGGCAACACTGTACCCTTTTTTTGATGAGCGATAATTTGACAACTCGCGATTGGCGAACACTTCGATATTATCTATATCAACTTGATTTTAATTGATAAACATATCTATCTTTAGCGACATGTTGACCTGCATTTAATGCGTTTTTTTTATCCAGTAATAGAAAGGTGGGCATTCAATTTGTGAACTTAATAGTTCATGATCCATATGCCGGCAAAAGCTGGGAATATCACGAGTTGTTGCCAAATCATCAGCAATCACAAGAAGAACTTGCCCAACAGCAAGCTCTCTCATCGTTTTGCGAACCATCATTATGGGTTCAGGACAGCGTAATCCAATTGTGTTAAGTTCTTTGTCTGCTTTCATTTTTATCAATAATTTGGTTAGGGATTAATTGAAAAAAGTTTATCAAGATAATGCGGTACGGCATCATCAGCATTTGAACCAATCACTTCTAATTCAGGTAATTTTTGTCGTAAATCTGGTGTGGCGTTTTGCATTATACACCCTTTTCCAACCATTTTTAACATTTCATAATCATTCATGCCATCACCGAATGCAATACTATCGTTTAATGCTAATCCTAATTTATCGACCACTTTTTTTAACGCACTGCCTTTGGAAACATTAGCGCCCATAATTTCAAGGCAATTTAATGATGAAAAGGCAATACTGACTTGATCACCATACTTTTCATCAAGCCGATTTTTTAATTTGACTAAATGTGGATGAAGGGCATCATCACTTGTTGTGAAATAGATTTTAGCAATGTCATCTGTTTCAAAGTCAAAAGGATTAAAAAACTCATAAGTAAAGCGGCTTTCTTGATGAAAGCTAAGAGAATAGGCATCTTCTTTGTTAATTAACCACTGATCACCTCGGTAAATGTGGGTAAACACTAATGGATCGTCAGTGCACTCTTGGGCGATTTGACTGGCGAGCGTCGGTTCGACATTTTGGCTAAAAATTAAGTTTCCATGACTATCATGAACTCGGGCGCCATTTGACGTTATCATAAATGCATCAATTTCCATATTTTCACGCATTTGCGCAACATCAATATGATGTCGCCCTGTAGCAAAAATAAAATGAATGCCTTTTTGACGTAATGCTTGCAAAACTTGTTTGGTATAAGGTGAAAGACTGTGTTCAGGCGTTAATAAGGTGCCATCTAAATCCGAAGCGACAACATGAAACATAATATTCTCTACTAGTGTAAAAAGTGAAAATCACAATGATCTAAAAAACAATACTTTGAATCCTTTATTGACCTCAAAGTAAAAATATAAAATATAGGGTATGATACAACTCTGTACACATTTACTCAACTAATTGCGGTGTAATAAAAATGACTAATTCTCGCTTTTGTTGCTTTTTATTTTTGTACTTAAATAAACTACCGATAATAGGGACTTGGCTAACATAAGGTACATTATGATCGTTTTTGCTATTTATTTGATGAAAAATACCGCCAAGTACAATTGTTTCGCCACTTTTTACCTTGACTTGGGTTTTGATTTCTTGCGTATCTATAGCGAGGGCTTCACCGCCATCACTGCGTTTAATCGCTTGCCCAGCGGTGTTTTGAGTGATATGGAGATCTAAAATCATCTTCTCCTCTCCAATGATTTTAGGCGTCACTTCTAATCCTAAAACGGCTTGTTTGAACTCAATGGAAGTCGAGCCACTGCTACCGCTCGATACTTCGTAAGGAATTTCAGTGCCTTGTTTAATTGAAGCCATATTTTGATTGGCGGTCAGTAAGTTAGGACTGGCAATAATTTCAAGTTGATTTTCCGCCTGTAGTGCAGATAACTCTAAATTGAGTAAACTGCCAGACATTTTCGCAAGATTAAAGCCCAGATTAGCCGTTGAACTGGCAGCGCCCAATTTTACATCGAACTTATTGATTAACTGCGAAGGCTGCCCCACATAACCCCATTTAATCCCCAGTTCTGACATACTTTCATCACTCATATTGACAATATGAGCGGCAATATGGACTTGTGGTATTGCTTTGTCCAACAATGTGATAAGACTTTTAATCGCTGTCAATTTAGGGGGAATATCAGTGATGATTAGCGAGTTAGTCCGTTTATCAACAATCACTTTACCACGTTCTGACAATAGCGCTTGCTTATGGATGATATCCAATAATGTGTTCAGATCGGCATGCTCAATACGTATAGGTAAAGTATCTAAGGGTAAACGCTGTTCAAGTGATAATTTATCTAATCGTTGTTTTTGATTAATCTGGTCGGGATCTTCCGCTTTTGAAATAAATAAGATATTGTCCTCAATTTTAGCTTGTAAGTTAGCGCTATTGATTATAATCATTAAAGCTTTATGCCAATCGACATTTCGAAGCTTAATAGTCTGTTTTTGTGCTATGTCTTCAGTCATAATCAAATTAAGTTGTTTACTGTCAGCTAATGCTTGCAAAATAATACCAATATCAGTTTGATTAAAATTTAACGTGATAAGTTCCGAATGGTTTATTTTAGATAATTGATTGTTAGTTGCTAAACTAGTATTGACTTGAGCAAGGAATAAAACAGTGCTAATAATTTGCCATTTTTTGAGGTGTTTTAATAAAAGATATCGGATGTTAGCCATACGTTAATTCCCTCATATCACTTGTTTAATGGCATCATCCAGACAATACTATCTTGACAATATTGAGCCAGATTTGCTTGCCAAACAACGTTATCATTCGTAAGCGTTTTGATTTGCCAAGGCAATAACATTGGAGGAATCTCACTATTGATTATTGCTAACCATTGCTGTGTTGACGTTAACCAGATTTGATAATAATTATTGTGCTGTGATTGTATGATTCCGCTAAGTTGCCAGCTTTGTATCTGTGCTAATAATTGGTTAGTTTGTTCGGTACACGATATCAAATCAGTCAGATTGAATGGATCGCGTGCCAAACGGTGATTTGCATCAGCATTAAAGCAAATCATCATGATAAAAATTAAGCTAGAGAATAAATAATGATTCATGTTGTTTCCTTATCGAAAGATAATGTAAACGATATGATTAGATAAGTATTTTGTCGAAGAATCCTAAAATTAGATAAATCAAGATAATAGCTATTGTGGTTAAAGGTCGATAATAAGTTTAGAAAATTAGTAAATTGTCCATAGAGCTCAATATCCCACATCGTTTTGTTATCCGTTCGATAGTATCTGAATGTATGTAAAGTTAACTGGTTTTGTGTAATCGCATGAGCCAAATCTTTTTCTGAAAGTAAAACGAATGATCTATTCATTTGGGTTTGATATCGGTCAATTTGGGTTTGTAGCTGTTTTATTTTTTCACTCTGAATTTGATGCTGTTTAAATTGCTGTTTGGCTTGATTAGCAATATCTTCAATAAAAAATAGATAGCTAATGATGATCATTGTGATGATAGTAACAAAACCGATAGTATATTGCTGCCAAAGTGGGCGATTAAAAAAATCACTCTTCATTAAATGTGATTTCCATTTTAAATGACAAATTGTGTTCTTGTCTGGTTATGTCATGAATCTGACTTTTTATGATGTTATCCTGCCGTAATAACGTTTGATTAAAATTGATAATCTCAATATGACGAAAGCTATAACCAGAAATCATCACTTGTTGCGGTTGATAATGAAATGATTCTAACCATATAACAGGTGGTAATTGTTCTGAAAGTAGTGTTAAAACGTGATAAATTTGTTGTTGGCTAACCGACAGCTTAGGAATAAAAGTTGCTAATTGTTGAGTTAACCGTTTTTCGTTATGTTGTTGTTCGACATTTAATAGGGTGTAATGACTGAGTTTAAGTTGCGTTTGATGCCATGAATAACCCATAGAACAGCAAGCAATACCCATTATGCACACCATAGTAACAAGTAACGAAAATTTCTGCCTTTTCTGTTTTTCTTGTCGCCAGGGTAAAAAATTGATTATCTCTTCATTAATTACTCCACCAATACAGTGTAATCTTAAATTGTGTTTTTTAAATAAATCCAGCCACTCATTGACATAATCACGTTTACATATTGTTACATTAAGATAAGGTTTGCCAGCAGAATAAATAAAATCATAACAAACGTTTGTAGCGGTGAGTTCAAATAATTGATAAATCGATGCTTCAACATATAAAGCTAGTTCGCCTAAGGCTAAATTAAGTGGTGGAAGTTTGAGTTGTTTGGTTTGGAAATCATTTTCATTAAGATAAAGTTCAAAAACCGATTGTGTTGGAATACGGTTCTTCAGCTCAAGAATCAGTTGTTCAACATCACTCAAGTTTTGATAAGGGTAGTTAACGGTAGTCTCATTTTGTTTTGCTGTTTGAGTGTTAACCAAATAGATAATTTGATACCGTAACCATTGGGGTTCAATATATATTTTAATACGACATTTTCGGATAAACATGATCGATTGTGTACTTATGATTTTAAATTACCTTATGACCAAGCATAATAAGGATTGATTAAATAAAAATGAAAAAAAGGGATTTTTGCGAAGTATTACGCAAAATAAGATTAAAATTAAATCGAACAAAGTTAATTTTGCGAAATTATGAAAAAAAAGGTTGACTGAAATAAGACGTGCCTTATAATGCACATCCACACGGTAAGGGTGATTAGCTCAGTTGGGAGAGCACCTCCCTTACAAGGAGGGGGTCACTGGTTCGAACCCGGTATCACCCACCAATCTTTACCGTGACGTTTTAGCAATAAAACATTTGGGGTGATTAGCTCAGTTGGGAGAGCACCTCCCTTACAAGGAGGGGGTCACTGGTTCGAACCCGGTATCACCCACCACTTTTAGTAATTTTCTATGGGTTGTTAGCTCAGTCGGTAGAGCAGCGGACTTTTAATCCGTTTGTCGAGCGTTCGAATCGCTCACGACCCACCACTTTCTTTCCTCGTTTTTCAACATAATTAACAAGATAAATTTAAGTAAACCTAAGCGATGAGAACGCAAGCGTTCGACAAATTCGTCTGGAACGAATTTGAACAACACGAAGTGTTGGCCCCCGAAGGGGTGAGGCACACGATGTGCCGAATAA